>NZ_JCARSY010000001.1:0-462086 GCF_059641415.1 Vibrio rubrogenes | reverse complement strand
AACAATGTTTTAGGTGGTAAATGGAAGAATATTTTCTATACACTGGTTTGCTTTTCCTTGCTTGGGGTTTTGTTACATTTATCTGCGCGAGATACTGGATCGTGGATATCAAAAGACCGAGTCGCTCAAAAGTTGCCTGTGGTTTTGTTATTTGTGTATTAACTGCTTTCACTGCTACTCAAATGTCATTCTATAAAGCAAAAATGCAAGTGGAGTTATCTCAAAAGCAATATGAAATCATGCTTCGTTTGTTGACGAATAAACCTCAAAACAATGAAGAGAAAGAGCGAAATGAATATCGCATGAAGCTTAGTGAGCTCCAGTACAATCAAGCTCAGTTCGAGATTAATACTGATGCAAGCTCGCTTACTAGTATGCTTATTAACATCGTAACAATACTCGGAGCATGTATTGGAGGTGCTTTGTTAAGTCTGGCTGTCGTGGAGAGGTTTGATTATCGACACGTGCAACTTTCTAAAAGAGACGAATACAACAGAAGACTATAAGGTTTCAAGATACTTTCTCATCTACTAAAAACGGTTTAGCACAATACCGCTAAATCGTTTCTGTCCCCGAATCATGTTACAGGCACAGCCTCTGCTCCCTCCAGAACTAAACCTACATTTTAACCCACCAGTCCCACCATATTACGTTCTAAGCATTGCTACTACTGGGATGAAGCGTGGTGGGTTAGCCGAAATGTGTCCCACCACTTTCCACTAATCCACCACTAAACCCACCACAAAAAAGCCGGATTGAACAAGAAATACACTAATCAGCGAGTGGATGAGAGAATCAGTCACACCGAGATTTTGCTTATCAACCGAAACGGCCTATAACGATGAAGATGACTACTCCCTGCGGTTCGCCACAACGACGATCAGGTATTGGCTCTTCCCCCGGCTGGTTCTTGATTCAATCAGTCCTTCACTGGCAAGTTTGGTCAGGGCTTTGCCGATGGTTCGGCTGCGTTGCTTTTGCTCTCCCAGATATTCACAGACTTCCGTAGCGGTTAACCATTCACCTTTGCGGTACTGACTTTCCGGCACATGGACAAACTTGTCATAGAGAACATGATACCAGTCGCCTTTGTCATTGTGTCGTTCGGTAGCGCGACTGACTAAACGCTGCTCTGCTGCGGTCAGCATCCATCCGTAACCACTGTCGTACATGGATTTTACTTCCAGCCAGAACTGTTTTAACAGCTCCGGATGCCGGTGGGTCAGACTGCCGCTTCCGTCATAGTGCCAGCCGAGAATTTCATTCACTTTGTCCATATCAATCGGACGGCTAATCTCAATCACCCCATAGCGACTGTTCCCGGTTTCGTCTTTCAGGAAGTCGGTACCGTTTACACTGGCAATAAAGTGGGTCTTCCTTGGCTTTCTGACATCACTTTTCGCAAACGGTGGGCGTACTGTATCCACCTGTTTGGTTAAGAAGGCTTTTATAGAACCCTGATGGGCAAAGCGGCTTTTTGTGGTTCGCTCCAGCTCGCCAAGTTCGACAATAAACGAACGAATCGCGTGTAATACACTATCTTTACTATTCGGATTCAGCTCCGCACCTTCCAGAAAGGCTCGGGGTAACATGTTGGCTATCCGGTCAATAAAGGCCGTTTTCATCACAGACTGATTGCCTTGTAACACCGGGGTTAACTTACTTTTAAACCGGGGCTCATACAGTGAGGCGACAGCGCCCACCAGCCAGCGGGACATCACTATCCATGCAATTTCAGGGTTGTTTGCGTTTAAACATTCAATCACGGTGCTGACCCGGTGGATCCCATCCCACTGCCCGTTTCCCAGCCAGTTTTTGACCGGGTGATAGAGGTTATGCTCTGATAGCGCGGTCAGGTGATCGTCGATGGCCTGTCTCGGCATATCACAGATAGACATGGCTGAAATGATTCTGCTGCGTATGGCGTCCGGCGACTGAGTGGGTTGACCACGTTGTAATATCTCCAGTTCGAACGTCATTTCATTCAGGGCGCCCTGAACACCCAGATGGTCAAGCAGGGTTGCCAGATTATCCGCGGTATTCAATATCTGGGGCATACCATTGCCTCTTGGCCGGATATGAGGGAATTCCGGCATACTGACTTCATCCACAGTCGGCTGGAGTGGTGTGTTTAGCGAAGAGATGTTGGCAGGCTTTGGGATATCACTCATTTATCGTCCCTCCCGGATACTGTGGAGCTTTAACGCCTGCTGATAGGCAATATACTGACGTTTATTATGTGCGTCCTGCTCCGGGAAGTATTTAGCGAGTGCTTTTAGTGCAGTACCGCTATCCCCGGCAAAAGAGCGGAGAGTGAGAAAATCAAATTGATCGATACATTTACCAGTAGCACAGGGATCGCTGGTATGATGGGAGTAATAACGCGCTTTTCCATCGGGGCCGGAAAGAATATAAGCCCCGGCTATTTTGCTGGTGGACTCCGGGGGAAGCCATGCTCGGCCTTGTCGCCTGTATCCGTACTGATTCAATAACTCAGGCCAAGAATAGCTCTGGTTGACTATATCGATGATTGAGATCTGTCCGTTGATCAGGTGCTCCGGATGGGATGGTTTGATTTGACCAGCTCTTTCTTGCTTGATGACCTGAGCCTGTCGTTTCTGCTCGGTATCAAATGTAGTTGCATCATCGAATAGCTGCGAGCCATATAAATTAAGCGGAGCCCCGGTATTGATATGGCAGTGATATTCACTGCCGGTGAAACGCACGGGTAAGAACATGATTTGCTGGGGGCGGTTTGAACAGTCATCGGCAAGAAGACAATAGGCCAGATAAGTCTGGATAATGCGCCACTCATCAAGGTTGAGTCCATGCCCCAGTTCGATATAAACCCGGTATCGGTTTCCTTTACCCTCCTGTTTATGGCTTGCTGTTGTATGAACAAGGAAAGAATGAATCCCCAGACCAAGCAAGGTGTCGTTGATGGTCTTCATGCAATGTTCGGTATCATCCAAATCCAGACGTAGCAGCGTAAAATGATTATGCGTGGTGATGTCTTCCAGACGTTTGTTCGGGCAATCCGTTGCTGTAATGGCCTTACTGAGTTTTTTCGCTTGCCGGGCGACGCTGGTCTGAATGAATGGTGGAGAACTTATCAGTTGGGTGAGCGTCTGCCAGTCAATGAAGTCAAAATCATGGGTTTGCTGTATGTGCTCAATCAGTAGGTATTTCACGCGATTTCCCTCCGGGGTATCAACATGAGCGATGTACTTTGTAACTGTTGACAGGCTGATATAGTGTGAGAAATGGTGAGCGTGGTTAGAGTCAGTCTGAATTCAGGCAAACCGCCCCCCTGCGGGTATACCGCATATCCTGTATTTTTCATGGTCTGATTCTCTGTTAGTGGTGGGCTGTCTGTTGTGCTTTGGTTAGCTGGCTGGTGGTGAACTTGTGATCCCAGTTTTTGCGCATTGGCAATTTATTGTTTCGATAGAGTTTGTAGAGCAGGGATGCTCCCTTATGGGTCACCAGTGCTTTGTAGCTATATTTTCCATCAGCATATTGATAAGGCGCGCATTCGAACTCTCGATTGCGATATGGTGATGATGGTCTGTAACCATGCGCCTCTTTCACCAGTATCCCCATTGTCACCAGTGTATTTTGCACCTCCCGGGTATTTACGCCGTTCAGTTGCATACAAAAGGCTGGGATAGTCATACCGACTGCAAACTGATGCGTCAGGTCTTCAATCGTATTGGATAACTGGTCATTCTCCTGAGCCTGTTTATTGAGTGTGCTTTTCGCTATCAGCAACGCTTTCGCCATGAGTTCTTCTGCACTGAACATCGCCTGTCCCTGAGCATAAGCCCCATATTTGCGGATGGATGGCAATACTTCCTCACATATCCAGTCTTGAAAGGCTTCGGCTTCTGGCAACGTACTTCTCATGGTCAACCGGTATAAGTCAGACTCTGGGATTAAAATAATTCCTCGCTGCCCGAAGTATCGATGTGAACTCAATCGGAAATCCCGACTGAGTTTTCTTTTCTTGGCATATCTCGTCAGTGCATCATTTATATTTTTGTGCCCCAGCTTTAAGGCCACTTCTTTGCCAATAAACCAAGGGTTACCGTCTGCATGGGTTAGTATCGTCAGGTCGCCAAACTGCGGGCTATTGAACACTTCCAATGTATTGGCTGAACGAAAATCACTTCCCATGTGAACTGGTGTTTTCTGTAGCAGGGTGCTTTCCTCTCTCATCATGCCGCCGCCTCATCACGCATTGCGACCTGTTGCGCCTTCCACTCATTGATTTCACTTTCTACCCATGCAACAGACCTTGCACCCAGTGAAACGGGTTTGGGAAATCTGTCTTCAGCGATGTATGCATAAATGGTTGATTTGGACAAAGTTGTACTTTCCATGACTTTTTTTAATTTCCAGAAATTCACACTTTCAGTCATTGCTTTTCCTCCAGACAGGCATAAAAAAAGCCCACTCCGGGAAGGAAGTGGGCTTATCGATAAGTTGATGAAATTTTAGGTATAAAAAAAGCCGTCGGTAAGGACGGCTTTCGTTCACGCGCAACTACACATGATTGGGAGATTATGGAGCACTTTTTCAGAAGAGTCAATACCTTGGTGATCGCTAATGGATGAAAAGAGACTAACTTCCTACAACTTTTAGTGTCTTAAAGCCTGTCACCGAAAGGCTACCGATACTTGCTTGCTCGATATGTTCACTCCACCAGTGCATTAGTTTACGTCTGCGTTCTATGTATTCAGCTCTGTTATATGCCCGTCTCACCTCATTCTTATCGACATGAGCTAAGGCTGATTCAATGACGTCCGGATCAAAACCTTGTTCGTTCAATGTAGTGGATGCTAATGCCCGTAGACCATGAGAAACCAGTTCTCCTTCATATCCCATTCTTTTTAATGCCATATTAGCCGTCTGACTATTCGAATGCTTTTTGGGATCTCTGTGGCTGGGAAATATGTATTGACGATTACCGCTAATTGGTTTCATTACTTCCAGTAAAGCCAGTGTTTGTGGTGTCAGAGGGATTGTATGTGGACGCTTCATTTTCATCCGTTCTGCTGGGATTACCCATACTTGGGCTTCCATATCGATATCTGCCCATTCGGCAGTAGCGGCCTCAATTGGCCGGGTCATCGTATGTAGCTGCCATTCTATCAAACAACGGGTTGTTCTCGTTATGTTTGCACCATGAAGAGACTGTATGAGCTCGGGGAGTCTTTCTGGTTCTATTGTGGCCATATTTTTTTTCTTAGGGGAGGGGAATAACTTAGTTACATCAGCTAGGTAATTTACTTCAATGAGGCCACCAGCAACTGCCAGTCTCATAATTTCATTGATGATTTGGCATAACCTTTTTACGGTTTCTAATGCTCCTTGAGCAATGACAGGCTGAAGGATCTGAATAATCTGTTTTTGACGAATGGTACTAATAGGGACATTTTCCAGTGAAGGGAGGATATGTCTTTGTAGCGTTTGATAACTTTTAGTTGCTGTTTCCGGTTTTACTTCCTGTCTCTTTAGTTCCAGCCATTTTTGAGCTAACACACCGAACGTATTTTCTAATATTTCTTTACTTAATTGAGCTTGTTCGTCCTTGTAGGTTTTAGGATCGATATTCTGTGAGAGTAGTTCTCTGGATTCAGCTCGTTTTGCTCTTGCATTTGCTAGTGTTACTTCTGGGTAAGATCCCAAACCGATATTTGCTCGTTTTTTGGTGTATGGACGATAGTAATTAAAAATCCAATTTTTGGAACCGTTTGGTTTTATCCTGAGCATTAGACCATCACCATCAGATAGGTTGTATTCCTTTTCCTTGGGCTTGGCTTGTTTAATCTGGGTTGCTGTTAGTGGGGCTATTTTTCGGCTCATAGTAACACCTATAAGTGTATTGATAGGTCAGTGTTACTATTAATGTTACTTTAAATTGTGGATTTTAGGAAACGCCTTTGAACTTCTCAAGACGCTAAGTTATTGTAATTGATTGATATATAATGAGTTTTGGCAATAAAAAAGACCGTAACGGACTGTTACGGTCTTGAATATGGTGGGCCTTCCGGGACTTGAACCCAGGACCTGCCGATTATGAGTCGGATGCTCTAACCAACTGAGCTAAAGGCCCCTTAAGACGGACGATTATAGGGGATACGCCCGATGCTGTCTAGACTCAATGATACCTAAATATGCTTATAATTTATTCACTTAAATCACAGGTAATAAAAAAGGTGAGCATTTGCTCACCTTTTGTTCATTACATTAAATCAGGCTTACTCATCCAAGAAACTGCGAAGTGTTTCTGAGCGACTTGGGTGTCGTAATTTACGCAGTGCTTTGGCTTCGATTTGACGAATCCGTTCACGGGTGACATCAAACTGTTTGCCAACTTCTTCAAGAGTGTGGTCTGTGTTCATGTCGATACCGAAGCGCATCCGAAGCACTTTTGCTTCGCGAGGTGTCAGACCTGCCAGAACATCACGCGTCGCAGCCTTTAAGCTGGTCGCAGTGGCTGAGTCAATTGGCAGATCCAGCGTGGTATCTTCAATGAAATCACCCAGATGCGAATCTTCATCGTCACCGATTGGTGTCTCCATTGAGATAGGCTCTTTGGCAATTTTCAGCACTTTGCGGATTTTGTCTTCCGGCATTTGCATCCGCTCTGCCAATTCTTCCGGCAGCGGCTCTCGACCCATTTCCTGAAGCATTTGACGAGAAATACGGTTCAGTTTGTTGATGGTTTCGATCATATGTACCGGAATACGAATCGTCCGAGCCTGATCCGCAATCGAGCGGGTAATAGCCTGACGAATCCACCAGGTTGCGTAAGTAGAGAACTTGTAACCGCGACGGTATTCAAACTTATCAACGGCTTTCATCAGACCGATATTCCCTTCCTGAATTAAATCAAGGAATTGCAGGCCTCGGTTGGTGTATTTTTTCGCAATTGAAATTACCAGACGTAAGTTCGCTTCAACCATTTCTTTCTTGGCTCGACGCGCTTTCGCTTCACCGATAGACATGCGGCGGCTGATATCTTTGATCCGAACGACACTTAAAGAAGTTTCTTCTTCAATCGCTCTGAGTTTCTGGATCGAACGGCGGATGTCTTCTTCGCTCTTACGAATTTTGTCAACATAGGGCTTGTCAGATGCGAGAAGGGTATCTAACCAGTTTTCGTCAGACTCATGGCCGGTAAATGCAGTAATAAACGCTTTTTTCGGCATCTTGGCATGTTCAACCACATGCTTCATGATTAAGCGTTCTTGCGTTTTGACCCGATCCATCGAACCGCGAAGTGTTTCAACCAGGTTATCAAACTGTTTGGGTGTCAGACGGAACTCACGGAAGGCATCCAGAACCATACCGGATGCTTGTGATGTTTGTTCATTCGACTCGCCAAATTCATTCAGCGCTAACTGGTAGTCACGATATTTATTACGAAGATTGTTGAACTTCTCTTGTGCTAGCTCAGGATCGATACCGACATCTTCGTCACTATCATCGTCATTGCTATCACTCTCTTCATCTTCGTCATCTTCCTCTTCATCATCTTTATTCTTCGATGACAGAGGCATATCTTCATCGTCCAGATCCGCACCGGTCAGTTCTGAACCGATATGGGTTGCAGTTGGTGATGTTGTTTCATCAGCATCTGGATCAACAAAGCCTGAAATCAAATCGGTCAGTCTTAACTCTTCAGTTTCAACTTTGTCGAATTGTTCAAGGATATAAGGAATTGTTCCCGGATATTCGGCAACAGCGCTTTGAACTTGGTTAATCCCTTCTTCAATGCGCTTTGCTATATCGATTTCACCTTCACGAGTGAGAAGCTCGACAGTTCCCATTTCACGCATGTACATGCGAACCGGATCTGTCGTACGGCCAATTTCACTTTCAACACTGGATAGAGCTGCTGCGGCTGCTTCTGCAACATCTTCATCCGTAATGTTCGTATCATCATTCAGTGCCAGATCATCAGCATCAGGTGCAGTTTCTACCACCTTGATACCCATGTCGTTAATCATCTGAATAATGTCTTCTACCTGCTCAGAATCTACAATTTCTGCAGGGAGGTGGTCATTGACTTCAGCGTAGGTCAGATAGCCTTGTTCTTTGCCCTTAAGGACAAGTGATTTAAGCTGTGACTGCGGATTTTGATCCATAGACGGTATCCAACTTCATTTCTAGTGACGGAATTAGTATGCGGAATGCAAACCACGTATTCTAACAAATTAATCATTTGTTGGCTATAAATAAGGGATTACGCTTTCAAATCTAGCATTAACGCTAGCAGTTCCCTTTTCTCGTCAGCTGATAAACCAACGCTTCTCTCTTTTGCCTGCAGATTTTCAATTTGTTTTTCAACACACTGGGTAATAATTTTATCCAGTGAGTCTAAAAATATTTCTTCTTGATTGTCTTCTACGAGTGGGATATCCCAGCTGGCAAGACGTGATAGAAGAGGTTCATTTCGATGGCCTCGCCAGTTTTCAAGTAGCTGGCCTGTTGTTACATTGGGGTAATCTCGGCATTTTTCAAGGACCTCAATAAATAAGCTCAAACCGGGAATATCAAGTGTCGCGATACTTGAAAGATCCGGTATTCTATCAGCATAGTTCGGATTTTGCAGAAGCAAAGCGATAACTTCTCTCATTGGCGTGCGCTTCATTTCCGCCTGTGGACGGATAGCCGGCGTTTGTTCCGAAATTTGCTTTTTATTCAATGCTGCTTGAATAGCATTGGCGCCGAGGCCGGTGCGCAATGACAATTCTTCCCACAGATAAATTTTCAGCGCCTCATCTTGAACCTGATTAATTAAAGGTTCCGCCAGGTGGACGACTCGAAAACGACCTTCCCGGCTGCTGTTGTCAACCACGCGTGCCATAAGTCCCTGAAACAGGAAATCAGAGAAAGACATCGATTGCTGAACTTGTTGTTCGAATGCTTCTGTACCATGTTGACGGATGTATGAGTCGGGGTCTTCTTTGTCCGGTAAAAACATAAATTTCAGGGTTTTATTACCACTGAGTAGTGAGATCGCATTCTCTAATGCACGCCATGCGGCTTGCCGTCCGGCATTATCGCCATCATAGCAACAAACGACAGCGTTGGTTTGTCGGAAAAGAACCTGCAAATGGTCGTTGGTTGTCGATGTTCCCAAAGACGCGACCGCATAATCAACGCCATACTGAGCCAGAGCAACGACATCCATGTAACCTTCAGTTACCAGAATTTGTGGCGGTTCACGATGCGCCTGAAGGACTTCGTATAAACCGTATAACTCTTTTCCTTTATGGAAAATATCGGTTTCCGGTGAGTTGAGATACTTGGGTGTTCCGTCCCCGAGGACCCGGCCCCCGAAGCCAATTACACGGCCGCGGCGATCCCGGATGGGAAACATGACCCGGCCTCGAAAACGGTCATAGCGACGCCCGTTGTCATTCTCAACCAGCATTCCCGCTGCGGTAAGCATCTGCTCTGATTCTGGCGAACGGGAAAAATTTTTCTGAACCAGATCCCATTCATCAGCGACATAGCCGATCCCGAATTTTTGGACGATCTCCTTAGAGAGTCCACGATTTTTTAAATAATCGATAGCCACTTTACTGCTGGAATGTCTGAGCTGGTGGCGATAAAACTGTGCAATCTGTTCCATTAAATCATACAAGGTACGCTTTTGTTCTTTGCGCGCCTGTGATTTTTGGGCATCGAATGGTGTTGCGCCTTTTTCTCTCGGTACTTCTAATCCAAGTAAGCCGGCTAACTCCTCAATAGCTTCGACGAACTCTAAACGTTCGTATTCCATCATGAAGTCGATGGCATTCCCATGCACACCACAACCGAAGCAGTGGTAGAACTGTTTGTCTTGACTGACACTAAAGGACGGGGTTTTTTCATTATGAAAAGGGCAGCAGGCGCTGTAGTTTTTACCCTTTTTTTTAAGTTTGACGCGAGCGTCGATAACATCGACGATATCCAGTCGAGCGAGTAAATCATTGATGAAGTTTCGAGGAATATACCCAGCCATAAGACCTGATAGCTAATGTTACTGTAGATAGCTAATTTACATGTTAGCGTGTATACAAACAAGCCGTGCCATATAGAATAGCACGGCTTGATGTTTAGAGGAGTGGGTTAAGTGAGTCTGCTTTTAACTAAGCCGCTGACTTTTCCCATATCTGCACGCCCTTGAATTTGCGGTCTCAATACAGCCATGACGTTACCCATATCCTGCATGCTTTGAGCACCGGAAGCGGTAATTGCGTCATCAATGAGTTGCAGCACTTCATCATCAGTGAATGGCTGAGGCATAAATTCCTCAAGTACTGTGATTTCGTTGCTTTCCGCATCTGCTAGGTCTTGTCGTCCCGCAGATTCATATTGTGCGACAGAATCGCGACGTTGTTTGACCATTTTTGTCAGAACGGCAACGATATCATCGTCGGTTAGCGTAATTCGCTCATCAACTTCACGTTGTTTGATTGCTGACATGGCTAAACGAATAGTGCCAAGGCGAATTTTATCCTTGGCTTTCATCGCAAGTTTTTGCTCTTCTTTGAGCTTGTCAATCAGAGCCATAACTCATTCCTTTCCGAAGGAGTTATTAGTACAGGCGAACGCGACGAGCGTTTTCGCGAGCTAGCTTCTTAGCATGACGCTTTTGAGCTGCTGCTTTAGCGCGTTTGCGAACAGTGGTTGGTTTCTCATAGTGCTCACGACGACGCACTTCAGAAAGAATACCTGCTTTTTCACAAGAGCGCTTGAAACGACGCAGAGCGACGTCGAACGGTTCGTTTTCACGTACTTTAACTACTGGCATATGCCTTTCACCTCAGGGGATATTCGTTAACGCTGGTCTCGCTTAGTCGGAATGTTTCCGGTACTTACCAGCACAATCAAAAATGGTGCGGAATTTTAATCTGAATGGAAAGGCTTTGTAAAGTATTTTATGGATGAATCTCTGTGCAAAATTTGTCTGTCATCTGAAGGCAAGGTAACATGGCGTCAATTTTGATGTCGAGATGGAAGTTTTCCGGAAAATTATGCGTGTATTAGGTATTGAAACCTCTTGTGATGAGACGGGGATTGCGATTTACGATGATGAACAAGGCTTACTGGCTCATCAATTATATAGTCAGATAAAACTTCACGCTGATTATGGTGGCGTTGTCCCGGAGCTTGCTTCAAGGGATCACGTTAAAAAAACAATTCCTCTGATTCAGGCTGCGATGGCCGAGGCTAATTGCCGTCCGGAAGATATTGATGGGGTTGCTTATACTGCCGGACCGGGGTTAGTCGGTGCTTTGTTGGTCGGTGCCACGATCGGGCGTAGTCTCGCTTATGCCTGGAATGTGCCGGCAGTACCGGTTCATCATATGGAAGGGCATTTGCTGGCACCGATGCTGGAGGAGAATCCGCCTGAGTTTCCTTTTGTTGCCGTGTTGGTTTCGGGTGGACATACCATGATTGTTGAAGTCCGGGGGATTGGTGCGTATCGGATTCTCGGTGAATCAATCGATGATGCGGCCGGAGAAGCATTTGATAAGACGGCAAAGTTAATGGGGCTGGATTATCCGGGAGGGCCGTTATTGGCACGTTTGGCTGAAAAAGGCACTCAGGGACGATTTCGTTTTCCTCGCCCGATGACAGATCGGCCGGGGCTGGACATGAGTTTCTCCGGATTGAAAACTTTTGCTGCCAATACGATTGCCGCTCATGGCGATGATGAGCAGACCCGGGCAGATATCGCTTACGCTTTTCAGGAAGCCGTATGTGATACGTTGGTGATCAAATGCCGTCGGGCACTGGAACAAACCGGATTGAAGCGGATCGTGATTGCTGGCGGGGTGAGTGCCAATCAACGATTGAGAGCCGATTTAGCGCAGTTAGCACAGAAAGTCGGTGGTGCGGTTTATTATCCGCGAACTGAATTTTGTACTGATAATGGGGCGATGATTGCTTATGCCGGCATGCAACGCTTCAAAAATGGTGAAACATCCGGTCTCGCCGTTCAGGCGACGCCCCGCTGGTCAATTGATCAGCTTCAGGCAGTTCATGCCTGAACTTTAATTCTAAATAACGACAGCCCAAGTGTGATGTCCAACCCGTGCTTTTTAGCTGGATTAGATGATAGCTTGGGCTGTTTTTCTGTCAGTGATTATTCAAAATCAGTGAGTATTACCAATAATGATCGTTACCAATAAATAGTACGAATCACCATAGATAGAAGGTTATCAAACGAATGAAATCATTTACAGTGAACGGCAAAACCATGCGTTATCAGGATGTCGGAACTGGCGAGGTGTTGCTGTTCGGTCATAGTTACCTTTGGAGTAGCCAGATGTGGCAACCACAAGTTGCAGTGTTGAGCCAGAATTATCGATGTATCGTTCCTGATTTGTGGTCGCACGGTCAATCTGATGCTGCCCCTGACACGATGCATTCGCTGAAAGATTATGCCGATCATATGTTGGCGCTCATGGATCATCTTGCCATTGGATCATTTTCGGTGATTGGGTTATCTGTCGGTGGCATGTGGGGGAGTGAGCTGGCCTTGATCGCACCAGAGCGAGTAAAAGCGTTGGTTTTGATGGATACCTTTATCGGGCTTGAGCCTGAAGTGATGCACGCCAAATATTTTGCGATGCTTGATGCGGCAATTGCAACGCAGTCTTTTCCTGATCCGTTGATTCCACAAGTTGTGCCGATGTTTTTCTCCGACAATGCTTTACAGCAAACGCCAGAACCCGATTTTGTCACTGCGTTTCGAATGTTTTTGATGGAAACATCGGGTCCGCAGGTTGCAGAAATGGGGCGAATCGGCAAGCTCGTGTTTGGTCGCCGGGATCTGATAGATGAAATCGGTGATCTGAATCTGCCAGTATTGATCATGGTGGGTGAGCAAGATAAGCCTCGGCCGGTGTTAGAGTCACATCTGATGCAAGATGCAATCGCGGGGAGTCAACTGATTGTGATTCCTCAGGCGGGTCATATCAGTAATCTGGAGCAACCCGAGTTCGTCACCCAAGCGTTGCAAGATTTCCTCGGAACACTGACACGTTAAATCTCATAAACCTTATCTACCTAATCAAGGCTATTGTCGGTGTGCTTTGGCCTTGATTGCATGATCAGCTTTTTTCACCGACTTTAGGTTCTGTGCCTGTGAGCAGGCGTTTTATATTCTCTTGATGTCGGAAAACAATCAGACAACACAGCATGGCAACAGGCAGGGTGTAATTGGGTTTGATCATCCAAGTGTAGAGCGGCGCGAGTAATACGGTGACCAATGCAGCCAGCGAGGAGTATCGGGAAACAAGAAGCGTTATCAGCCATGTCGCCATCACAACCCCGGTTAAGTCCAGTCCGATCGGCGCGATTGCGCCTAATGCTGTCGCGACGCCCTTTCCTCCTCTGAAATGGAAGAAAATAGGATAAATATGTCCTAAACAGGCGGCAATCGCGATAACGCCGAGCAGAAATGGCGTTACCCCCAGAAAGTAGCTTCCCCAGACCGGGATTGTGCCTTTCAGCATATCGCATAGCAGAACGATTACGGCTGCTTTTTTCCCTCCGACTCTGAGAACGTTTGTTGCGCCCGGATTATGAGAACCGGACTCTCTGGGATCGGGAAGCCGGAACAGACGACACACGAGCACTGCACTTGAAATCGAGCCAAGCAGGTAAGCTGAGATAATGATCAGAAGTATCAATGGCGTCATTTGGGCCCTGAGTTGCGTGCAAGTTTAGGTGTATGGTTATATCGATAAAAATCTATATTAATTTCGCATATTGAAATCGTTTAAGTATATGATAATCACTATACCTAAGTCATCCCAATGAGGCTTGGGTATATGCCAAAATGATCTTAAAATGCGGTTTTAGACCGAAATATTTGTTGTGCATCTGATGATGCTCGCTTCCCGGGCATCTTTGAGGTCATGTCTGGTGATAGATGATACAGGACGATTATTTTTTATCTCAATTCAATATTTGGGATAGAAATGTAGTGAGATAATTGATGGATAAAGTATTTATAGAACAGTTAGTTGTTGTTACAACGATCGGTGTTTACGATTGGGAACAGCAGATCAAGCAGAAGCTCGTTTTCGATATTGAAATGGCGCATGACAATCGCCCAGCTGGTAAGAGTGATGATGTCACTGATGCGTTGGATTATGCTCAGGTGAGCCAACAAGTCATCCAATATGTTGAAAATGGAAGATTTTTACTCATAGAACGTGTCGCTGAAGAGGTCGCCGATCTGATCATGACAACTTTTGCGGTGCCTTGGCTCAGGATCCGTCTGACGAAACCGGGAGCCGTTGCTCAGGCTGTTGGTGTTGGTGTCGTGATTGAAAGGGGCCAGTTATGACGTTGGTTTATGTCGGTGTCGGTTCCAATATCGACCGACATAAGCATGTCGAGGTCGCGGTCAGTGAACTGAAAAAGTTGGGAGAGCAACTTCGTCTTTCAACGATTTATGAATCACCGTCACAAGGGTTTCAGGGAGGGGCATTTTTCAATTTAGTGATTGAAATGCGTACCGATCTTTCATTGACTGCTTTGGTCGGAATGCTCAAGGATATCGAGCTAAGCTGGGGGCGACAGCCCGATGCCCAAAAATATCAGGATCGGACATTGGATCTGGATATCATCTTATTTGGTGATGTTGTCCGCTCTGAAGCCCCGCAGTTACCCCGTCAAGATATTTACCAATATCCGTTTGTGATTCAGCCACTGTTTGAACTGTGTCCTGATCTTCTATTGCCGGGTGACGGACGAAGTGTTCGGCAAATTTGGCTTAAGGCTGACAATCTGGAAGTTTTGAAGCCTGTAGAATTCTGGTTCACTGAAACTGATTTTCCCAACATAAAGAGTAAATAATGGATTTAATTCATAGTGTTATACTTGGATTGGTTGAAGGTATTACCGAATTTTTACCAATTTCATCAACCGGACATTTAATTATTGTCAGTGATTGGCTTGGTTTACCCCAAACTGAGAGTAATAAAGCTTTTGAAGTCATTATTCAGCTTTCTGCTATTTTGGCCGTACTGACGAATTATAAAGATCGTTTCCATCTCCGATATCTTGCGTTATGGGTGAAAGTTGTCATCGCGTTTTTACCCATCGCAGCCATCGGTTTTCTGTTTCAAAATCAAGTGAAAGCCCTGTTTACCATTCAGGTTGTCCCGATCATGTTCATTATCGGGGGAATTATTTTTCTGATGGTGGAACGCTTTTTGAAAAATCATGCACCGACGGCTGAAACATTGGATCAGATCACCTATCGGCAAGCGATTTGGATTGGGATTGCCCAGGTGTTTGCTTTAGTGCCGGGAACCAGTCGGGCCGGGTCAACGATTGTCGGTGCTTTACTCGTGGGCGTCAGTCGTAAAGCGAGTGCTGAATTTTCATTTCTGTTGGCTTTGCCAGTCATGCTTGCTGCGAGTGGTTTGGACTTATTGAAGCATCATCAGAGTTTTCAAGGTGAAAGTGCATTACCTCTGATGGTTGGTTTTATCACTTCTTATATAGCCGCTTGGGTTGTGATGAAAGTTTTCTTAGCTTTCCTGAACCGCTTTACATTTAATGCGTTTGGTATTTATCGCATCGTTTTCGGTGGTATTTTACTGTACTGGGCTTATTAATTGTGGAAAACCGTCGTGTCGCAAGGCCTGTCGGTCAGTAAGTTGTCCTTTAACGGACTTATGGTATAAGAGGGAAGTTCTTTTCGGTCAGTTTTGATAGACTTCCCGATAATCCTATTTGAAATCACAAGTGAGCGTCATGCGAGTATTTGCTTTAACACTGACTCTATTTCTAATGCTGCTCCAGTATTCATTGTGGTTTGGCAAAAATGGCGTTGCTGATTTTCATCGTGTCTCTGATGAAATAGAGATCCAGCGTTCTGTCAATGTTCATTTACAAAAACGAAATAAAGAAATGTATGCAGAAATAGATGATTTACGTCAGGGGCTGGATGCAATTGAAGAAAGAGCAAGGCACGAGCTTGGTATGGTGAAAGAGGGTGAAACGTTTTACCGTGTTATCAATGAGGATCACCCCTAGATGAGACAGGAACTTATTTCAGTTGTTATTCCGGCTGCCGGTGTCGGTCGGCGGATGTTAACCGATAAACCGAAACAATATTTGACGATTCACGGCAAAACGATTCTGGAGCATACAGTCGAAAAGTTGCGTGCCCACCCACAGGTTGGCAAGGTTGTGATTGCCGTCAGTGATGATGACCCTTATTTCAGTCAATTATCTCTTGCTTCTGATCCTGATATCATTCGGGTTTCCGGCGGGCAGGAACGTTCAGACTCGGTCTTTGCCGCGCTCGATTATGTGGTGAAGTCTATACCGACAACCTGGGTGATGGTGCATGATGCTGCGCGTCCATGTGTTCGTTTAAGTGATATTGATCGCTTGATTGAAGCAGTTATGCCACATGATGTGGGGGGGATTTTGGCAGTACCGGTCCGGGATACGATGAAGCGTTCGAATCACACCCAAGATATTGTCGGCACCGTAGAGCGAGAGAACCTTTGGCACGCATTGACTCCCCAAATGTTCCGGACAGTTGAGTTACATCGGGCCTTATCCCGGGTGATTGCTCAGCATATAGCCGTAACTGATGAAGCGTCGGTCATGGAATGGCATGGTGACAAACCCCGTATCGTGTCGGGTCATGCCGATAATATTAAGATTACACAACCCGAAGATTTAGCTCTGGCTGAGTTTTATCTCAGTCGAGAATCATCGGCCTAAAAGATGTGTATCCTAGAGAATAAAGCAGTAAGGAACCGTTATGTTTAGAATTGGTCATGGGTTTGATGTTCATAAGTTTGGAGGCGAAGGGCCAATCATGATTGGCGGAGTGTCGATCCCTTATGAACAAGGGCTGCTGGCTCATTCCGATGGCGACGTTGCTTTGCACGCATTAACCGATGCATTACTGGGCGCCATTGCTGCCGGGGATATCGGACGTCATTTCCCGGATACGGATGAACAGTGGCAAGGCGCGGATAGTCGCGAGCTGTTGCGGTGTGTCTATCAAAAAGTCATTGCGCATGGCTATCGATTGGGTAATGCAGATATTACGATTATTGCTCAGGCTCCGAAAATGGCGCCTTATATTGATCAAATGCGAGCTTTGATTGCTGATGATTTGGCAACAGATATCAGTCATGTCAATGTGAAAGCGACGACAACCGAACGATTGGGATTTACCGGACGTAAGGAAGGGATTGCCTGTGAAGCTGTTGTGTTATTGATGAAGTAATTCACGCATTTCGTCATGAATTCAGTTGTAAATAACCCCGTCAGGGGGATGGCTTGACCATCATAGCGAGGATATCCGAATGGATGATGTTTTAGCCAATCTGGCCTATTTGTATGGGAAACCAGTTGCGAAGGCGAAAATTAAAGTAAAACCTGAACATTTTATCGTCACGGAAGATCTCGGATTTCCACTGGATGGTGTGGGCGAGCACCTGATGGTGCGCATTCGTAAGACCGGAGAAAATACCAGCTTTGTCGCCAATGAGTTAGCCAAAGCATGTGGTGTGAAGTCAAAAGATGTGAGCTGGGCGGGGTTAAAAGATCGCCATGCTGTCACCGAGCAATGGTTGAGTGTTCACTTACCGAAAGGAGAAACACCGGACTTTTCTGCCTTTCTGACGCGTTATCCCCACATTGAGATCCTTGAAACTACCCGCCATCGGCGCAAATTAAGACCGGGAGATCTGCGCGGAAATCATTTTCAGATTACGTTAACAGAAGTTTCGGATATCGCGGATGTCGAACAGCGGTTGAACATGATTCGTGAGCAAGCTGTACCGAACTATTTTGGTGCGCAACGTTTCGGTCATCAGGGCAATAACTTGAATGAGGCCCGGCGATGGGGGCGTGAGAATGTCCGCTCTCGCAACCAGAATCAGCGCAGTCTCTACCTTTCTACAGCTCGCTCTTGGATCTTTAACCAGATCGTCTCAGAACGGATTTCAATGGATTGTTTCCATCATTTGATTGATGGCGATATCGTACTGCAAGGGGATGAACAGCTCCGCATTGACGGTGACGATATGCTGGCCCAGTGGCAATCGTCCGTTGCGCAGCATCAGGCCGGCATTTCAGCCGCACTGGCGGGAGATAATGCATTACCGACCGGCCGAGAGGCTCTCGCTTTAGAACAGCGATTTGTCGATGATGAACCTGACTTAATGAAATTGATTCGCGGGAATCGCATGAAGCATGAAAGGCGGAATATTGCTCTCAAACCTCAGCAACTGGATTGGAAGCTGGGAAAAAATGAGGTTATATTGAATTTTTCGCTTGATGCGGGATGCTTTGCGACTTCTTTATTACGAGAGCTAATTGAAGAAATACCTGTGGAAAGGGAGTTCTAATTGATGAAAATTTTGTTGAGCAATGATGATGGTGTCTATGCTCGGGGAATTAATACTTTAGCTGAAGTATTGTCTGATTTGGCTGAAGTCGTGATTGTGGCCCCGGATCGAAATCGTTCCGGGGCTTCCAACTCTCTGACACTGGAGCAACCCCTCCGTATTCAGCAAATCGCACCGGCGGTTTACTCTGTTCAAGGGACGCCAACGGACTGTGTTCACTATGCTTTGAATGAATTAATGAAAGATGCTTTACCCGATCTGGTCTTGAGCGGTATTAATCACGGCGCGAATTTAGGCGATGATGTTTTTTATTCGGGAACCGTTGCCGCAGCGATGGAAGGGCATTTTTTAGGCGTACAATCAATCGCATTTTCGTTGGTGGGCGAGACTCATTTTGACACTGCCGCTCATATTGCCCGCCAGATTGTAAAACAGCATCTGCACTCTCCGATCCCTACCAATCGATTGCTGAATGTCAATATTCCTGATCTACCGTTGGACCAAATTCACGGTATGAAAGTGACTCGCCTGGGAGCCCGCCATCATGCGGAAAGTATGATTCGGCAAAAAGATCCGCGAGGACATGATATTTATTGGTTGGGACCTCCGGGGAAAGAACAGGATGCGGGGGAAGGCACAGATTTTTACACCGTTGATCATGGGGTTGTTTCGATCTCACCATTGCAAGTGGATTTGACTGCCCATGAGTCGATCAACGCGATGACAGATTGGTTAGAAAGGTAGTTGACATGTCAAATTCACTCGCTGATAAGTTGATCGACTTTCTTGTCAGAAACGGCATTGAAGATTTACGTGTTCTGGACACTATGCGTGAACTACCGAGAGAGAATTTCGTTTCACAGGCCATGGTTCATCAGGCGTATGAAAATAATGCATTACCGATAGGGTTGGGGCAGACGATTTCCCAGCCTTATATCGTTGCCAAGATGACCCAGTTGTTAGCTCTGACACCGACAAGTCGGGTACTGGAAGTCGGAACCGGCTCAGGGTATCAGACTGCGGTATTGGCACGTTTAGTGGAGCATGTGTGCTCGATTGAGCGAATTAAAACGTTGCAATGGGAAGCAAAACGTCGTCTGAGACAACTGGATATTTACAACGTATCCATGAAACATGGCGATGGTTGGCAGGGATGGCGGACCAAGGCACCTTTTGATGCCATTATTGTCACTGCTGCTGCTTCTGAAATACCTCAAGCGCTGTTGGATCAACTGGCTGACGGGGGACGATTGGTGATCCCCGTTGGTAGTGACGAGCAACAGCTACTGAGAATAACCCGGGATGATGGGTCATTTCACTCAGAAATTATTGAAATGGTCCGATTCGTTCCTTTAGTTGCAGGTGATTTAGCCTAACAATGAGAAGCAGCATCAGACTTTTAATTTTGGCAGTTTTATCAATCTATCTGATGGGATGTGTCGCGACATCACCCGCTCCGGTGTCTGACGTAAAGAAGGCTTCCCGGGGAAGTTACCGAGGGAGTTACTATCAAGTTAAGAAAGGAGATACACTTTACTTTATTGCTTACCTTACCGATAAAAATGTAGAAGATTTGATCAGCTATAACCACCTTTCTCCCCCTTATACCATCTATCCCGGTCAAAAACTCCACCTGTGGAAACCTGCTTATACACCACCTTCTTATGGGAAGTCTCAGTCTGCTGTTGCGAGTAAAAATGGGATAGGGATCAAAGGTTCTGATGAAGTGTTAACTAATGTATCATTAAAAGATTCTAAGAATAAGCAAATCTCTAACAATTTAGAGAATAAATATGACAAAGTTAAAAAACCATCAGGTAAAAGTATTGAATCTTCACAATCAAAGGGGTATGGTGAATCCGCAGGTAAAGAAAATGTTAATTCTAATTTACTAACTACTAATTTAGCACATACCACCAAAATTGATAGGTGGTTGTGGCCAACAAAAGGGAGGATTATCCGACAATTTTCAGCTATTGATCAAGGAAATAAAGGGATTGATATTGCAGGGCAGCGAGGTCAGTCCGTCGTATCTTCAGCTGCAGGAACCGTGGTTTATTCGGGGAATGCTTTAAGAGGTTACGGAAATCTTGTGATTATTAAGCATAATGATAAATATCTTAGCGCATACGCGCACAATGATCGGTTGCTAGTGAGTGAGGGACAAAGTGTAAAAGCTGGCCAGAAAATCGCAACGATGGGGAGTTCCGGTACCAGCAGTGTTCGTTTACATTTTGAAATTCGCTATCAGGGTAAGCCAGTGAATCCAAAACGCTACTTACCATAAGTATTTGAATTGATAAGCGTAAGCACCATATAGCGACATTAAAAGTAGTAGTGTCTTGCTAGCTCGCCAGGGGGAGGCATCATGAGTAAAAGCAATTCAGTAACTAAGGTCGATCAATTTGATTTTGATTCAGAAGCGTTTGATCTCAATACATTGGACAATGAGGTCAGTTCTGACGCTGCAACCGTCGAAACTCGAGAAGATTATGAAGTAACTTCCAAGAGTTTAGATGCGACTCAACTCTATTTAGGCGAAATCGGTTTTTCTCCTTTGTTAACCGCAGAGGAAGAAATCTTGTACGCACGTCGGGCTCTCCGAGGTGATGAGGCCGCTCGTAAACGAATGATTGAGAGTAACCTACGTCTCGTCGTCAAAATATCTCGCCGATATAGTAACCGTGGTCTGGCTTTGCTGGATCTAATCGAAGAAGGCAATCTCGGGTTGATTCGGGCCGTTGAAAAGTTTGATCCTGAAAGAGGATTCCGTTTTTCTACGTATGCAACTTGGTGGATCCGACAAACGATTGAACGGGCGTTGATGAATCAAACCAGAACGATTCGTTTACCTATTCACGTTGTCAAAGAACTTAATATTTATTTACGTACAGCACGTGAGCTGTCACAGAAGTTAGACCATGAACCTACAGCGGAAGACATCGCGTTTGAGCTGGATAAGTCGGTTGATGATGTCAGTAAGATGCTCCGTTTGAACGAACGTATTAGTTCTGTTGATACACCTATTGGTGGTGATGGTGATAAAGCATTGTTGGATATTATTCCTGATGCGAAACACTATGACCCAGAATATTCGACAGAAGATGATGATATTAAATCTTCACTCCTACATTGGTTAGATGAACTGAATCCAAAACAGAAAGAAGTGTTGGCAAGGCGTTTTGGCTTGCTCGGATATGAGCCATCCACTTTAGAAGAGGTTGGTAAAGAGATTAATTTAACGCGTGAGCGGGGTCGTCAAATCCAAGTCGAGGGACTACGTCGTTTGAGAGAAATTCTACTGAAACAAGGCTTGAACATGGAGTCTTTGTTCGATGTAGAGAGTGAAGAATAAGACATCATAAAAATTAGTAACCGATCATTTTAAGCGAAACCCCGTTTATACGGGGTTTCTGTTTTACTTCTTAAACAAATTACAGTTTTCTAACATCTGATTTAGACACGTTGCATGCACTGGTATTCCATTGATCTTCGTTGTTTGCTTTTTTCGACTCACCCTGGCCTTTTTGAACACCGATATACTCTAGACAGACTTTAGGTTTACCGGATTTATAGTTCTTGATTTTCAGGTTTCGGATGGTTGCTGAATCGCCATAGTTTTTGTTTACTCCTACAATAGAGCCAATACTAGCATCAACATTTACACCATTGATTGACAGGTATCTAGGACCGCCATTGTTGGTACAGTTTCCACAAGAACGATATAGTTTTCCGTGTTCGCCTGTGAGGGTAAAGTTACCGCGGATTTCTGTGGTGCTATTTTTAGAATTGTGTTGGAAAACTTTATCAGGCTTGCCGCCCGGGCCATTGGCACTGTTGTAAGCAACGCCACCGATAATCGTCATTTTTTTGCCGTTATTGGTGGCTGCATCTTCACAGATATCTTCCCAAATGACGTTTTGTAAGGTGCAGTTACCGGATTCACAATGAATACCATCTGCACCGCCATTCTTGGAAATACGGACATTTTTAACAGTTGCGTTATGTAAGGTAAGGACGGCTTTTTGACCCTCTTTATCCCCGTTACAACTTAATCCGATCGTCTTGCCTTGGCAGTCAACTGTTTTGTTCTTAATCACAGCACCAGCGTAGCACTCAGATGAACTGGCAGCCGCTAAACTGGTGGTTAAATAATTTTCTTCGCTGGGGTTTGTACTGGTATTATTTGAGGTAAAAATGTGATCCTGATCGTCTACTGCTTTGATCTGGTAGTAATAATCGTTGTAGCCATCTGCTGTTGTATCTTCAAACGTTCTTTCATCTGGGGTCAGAACCGCAATTCTTTCTCCTTCGTCTGACAATGTGGATTTTCGGTAAACTTCTTGACGAACAATACTATCCTGATCAGATGACCAACTCAGGATGGTTTGTGCGTCTTGTTGGTATAGCATGAGTGTTAAATCACCAGCCATTGCAAACTGACATGACAGAAATGAAAGTAGAACCACCGTTACTCGATGAATCATAATAATGTTCCCTTCTCGCTTTTTATATGGATAGGATATCGATTCTTATTATAAATAACCTGAGCAAATAAAACGCTCGTTTATACTATTAGCATTTGAATAAGAAAAAATCCAAAACATTGTTTCATTTATTTGGTTTATTGAATCATCGATCATCTTATTTTGAAATTCTCATTTCTGTTACTTGCAATATTTATGCGTTAAGTGGCATATATGAATATAAAATAAATCGTTTTATTGACTATGTAGCGGTTTGGGTTACGGCCCTCCGCTGGGCAACGAACTGCGAGTAATGTGCACCAAACTAAAACGTTTGTACCTCCATGTGCACAGATTTGAACCAAGGTGAGAATTACGACAAATAAACTATTATTTTTATGTTGGAAAAACAATTAATTATATGTTCTTAGCATCAAGGTTGCCGTGGAATAAATTATGCTTGCCGTTTAGTATTCAGCACAATAATAGGGATAAGGTGAAGTGATGAAAGCGCTCATTATCGGGGCAGGAATCGGTGGTATGTCTGCCGCTGCTGCACTGAAAAGAAATGGAATCACATGTGAAATCTATGAAGCGGTCAGAGAGATTAAACCGGTAGGGGCAGCTATTTCCGTATGGTCTAATGGGGTGAAATGTATGCATCATCTTGGTATGGGCCATCTCATGGATAAACTGGGTGGTGCGATGCACTATATGTCTTATCAGGATGGCTTCTCTGGTACCACAATGACTCGCTTCAGTTTGATGCCATTGGTTGAAGCGGTCGGAACAAGACCTTGCCCGGTTTCTCGTGCTGATTTACAAGCCAGCATGCTGGATTGGTGGGGGCGCGAGCAAATTCATTTCGGTAAGCGGGTTGAGCGGGTCGAACAAACCGAGGAAGGGGTGATGGCTTGGTTCAGTGATGGATCTGTTGCCGAAGGTGACTTTATGATTGCCGCGGACGGCACACATTCGGTAGTTCGTGCGGATGTTTTAGGCCATTCAGTCGAACGAAGATATGCGGGGTATGTCAACTGGAATGGATTGGTTGAGATCGATACAGCGATTGCACCAGCGGATCAATGGACGACTTTTGTCGCAGAAGGCAAGCGAGTTTCGGTGATGCCGATTGCTGACAACCGATTTTATTTCTTTTTCGATGTCCCTTTGCCGAAAGGACTCGCGGAAGATCGGACAACTTTGAAAGCTGATCTCCGTCGTTACTTTCGCGATTGGGCTCCTAATGTTCAGACATTGATTGAGCAAATTAATCCTGAAACAACCAACCGAATCGAGATCCACGATATTGATCCTTTTGAGCAGTTGGTTAATGGCCGGATCGCTTTACTGGGAGATGCCGGACACAGTACCACCCCGGATATTGGCCAAGGTGGGTGTGCAGCGATGGAAGATGCAGTGGTTTTGGGACAATCCTTTTCACGAAATCATGATATTAAAACTGCGTTGCTTGATTATCAAAACGAACGATTAGAGCGGGTGAGATCTCTGGTTTTGAAAGCGAGAAAGCGGTGCGATATTACCCATGGAAAACAGATGGAGCAGACCTTGGCTTGGTATAAGTCATTAAAAACCGAAACGGGACAGCATATTATTGAAGGGCTCAGAGAAACCATTGTTGCGGGCCCGCTGGGATAAAAGCGGTTGATATGTCGATCTGAATGACGGATACAACAGTGAGTCATCCCGATGGGAGTTGTTATGGGCAAGGTTAGCGCTTTGTGCAGCCCTGTTCGACTACGGAAGCTGTTCGACTATACGGAACTATGCGGATCGCTCGACAGAGTGGGATGACATCGGCTGATCCGGTAGTGTGATAATAAATGTGCTCCCCTGACCGAATTGACTTTCACAGTGTATCTTCCCATGCAGAATATCTTTCACGATATTATGCGCAATACTGAGCCCTAAACCGCTGCCGCCGTGACCTCGTTTGGTGGTAAAAAAAGGTTCAAAGAGTTTGGGGAGATCTTGGGGCGGTATACCTGTTCCGTTATCGGCAACGATAATTAAATTTTTCCCTTGCACTTTTTGGGCTGAAATCGTGACCTGCCCGTTGATCGTGTTAGATTGATCACTATCAGACGGATAAAATGCGTGTGTGAGGCTATTAGTGATCAAAATCGTTAGCACTTGTGCGAGTGCTCCCGGGCAGGTGATCAGGTGCAAATCTTGCTCGATATTGATAGAGAGATGATGAGGCGTTTTCTTAAAATTGGGTTGCATGGTCGCCACGATCTTTGACAGGTATTCTTGCACTGAAATGGTCCGATAGTCCGGGCTCGATTGATCCACTGCTATTTCTTTAAAATTAGAGATGAGCTTTGATGCTTGTTCCAGTTGTGAACACATTAATTCTGTAGCTTGATTCGCATCTTCGACAAAATCTTCTAATTCATTTCGGGTCAATTTACCTGATAGCACTTTGGTATGAATTTCCTGTATCTCCTCATGGAGGTGAGTGGTTCCGGTAATGGCAATGCCTAGTGGCGTATTAATTTCATGCGCAACTCCTGCAACCAATCCTCCCAATGCCGCCATTTTTTCTGACTCCACAAGTTCACGCTGGGTTTTCTTGAGATTTTCAAGTGTTTCTTGTATTTCTTGATTGGCCCGTTGCAGATCAACCGTTCTGGCTACAACTCGCTGCTCCAGCGTTTCATTCAGTTCTTGCAGTTCTACGGTTCTCTCGGCAACTTTGTCTTCCAGTTCGTTATTGGTGGTGAGTAGGTTTTCCGCCAGATTATTAAAACTGCGGGCGAGTTCATTGAGTTCTTTTGCTTGAGTCGGATGGACGTTCGCTCTTAACTGATGTTCTCCGAGACGAATTCTGCGACTATCAGCGGCAAGTTTGACAATCGGAGCTGAAATGGCCCGTCCAAGCGCCAGACCAATGATGATCGCGATGATTCCCAGCACACATGCTGCAATCGCCAGCAAATATTGGTAATGTTTCATCGGCTGCATAATTTCATGTTGATCCACCTTCACGATAATGGTCCAGTTCAGCTCTTTTAAATAACGAGCAACCGCTATCACATCTGTATTTCGATAGTCGTTCGATTGAATAATGTCTTGGGTGTGAAATTCAATGGCCTGAACGAGAGAGTCTCTGTCTGCGAGTGCAAAAGAGGCGGCATCTGCTGGCTTTGTCAAATATTGAGGGTAACGTAGAGGAGTGATATAGACTAACTTCCCGGCTCGGTTCTCGGTGAAGAGGATGGTCTCTCCTGATATGCCCATTCCTGTATAGCTTTGAGTGCTGTTGAGTAATTCATCGGCTGCTAGCGTTACGACCATCACACCGATCAGTTCACCTTGAAGAACCATGGGAGATTCGATGTGAACATATAGTCCCCCGTTTAAGTCGCGCGTCATGGTCTTTAATACAATATCGTTTTGGCTGTTGTCGGTCAGATTAAGTGTCGCCGCAACTTTATTGGCTTGATTCGGTGCCGTCTGAGTTACGATTTCACCACTGACTTTTTTCAGTTGAATCGACTTCACTTTTGAGACAGAGTTGATAGCATCCTCAATGATACTGTTCATTTTTTTTAATGATTGCTGATTGGGATTGAGTAAATAATCGTTGAGACTCAAGCGTAGCTGCGTTCTGCTGGCGATTAAAGCTACCCGATCTTTCCAAGCATGAATGAGATTGTAGATTCGGTCTTGTTGGTTTGTTGCGATTGCATTTAAGAGTTTATTAACCGATTGATTTAGCAGGTTTGCACCCGCTTGGTTTGATATATAGCCAAAGGCCCCCATGCATAAGAAAACCAGAAGCAAGCAAAAAATTGTGATTCGGTAATAGATAGACATGCGCTATCTCCAGTGATCGCAGTTGAGAATAATAAGAATCGAGTTGCTTTGCATTCGTATATGTAAAAGTTTATTCATATACTAAAATTGATTAACAAAGCAGTAAAAATCAAGTCTCATATCGTGAATGGGCAAATAAAAATGGTCAGGTTCGGCTGGGATCAGAGAGGGTAGGGAAAATGTCAGAGCAGGATATGCTATTTGATGAGTCAGGTAATCTTAGTCAATCGGCTCAAATGAACGGATCTAAAGAGTTACCTTCAAAGTGGAACATTCTGATTGTCGATGATGAAGAGGGGGTTCACACAATCACCAAGCTGGCTTTGAATCGGACCCAATTCGCCGGGAAAGGACTTACATTCCTCAGTGCATACAATGTGGCTCAGGCAAAAGAGATTCTGTCATCTGAAAATGATATCGCCGTGGTTTTATTGGATGTGGTGATGGAAACGGAAGAAGCGGGTCTGGAGGTGGCTGAATACATTCGTGATGTGCTGGACAATCATCTGATTCGGATTATTTTGCGTACCGGCCAACCGGGAACAATTCCGGAAAAAGACATTATAGAACAGTATGATATTAATGATTATCGAGAAAAAACCGAACTGACCAAGCGTAAGCTTCATTCGACGGTTTATACAGCACTCCGTTCCTACCGTGACATGTTGGCATTAGAAAATCACAAGATTGGTCTGGAAAAAGTTATCACTGCGACAGCCAATATTCTCAAACAAAAATCAATGGAAGGTTTTGCTCAAGGTGTGTTAGAGCAAGTCTCGTCATTGCTGTACATGAAAGATGGCACGATGCTGTCTGAAATCGAAGGGGTATTGGCAGAAAAAAATATCGATAATGTGCATGTTCTGGCTCAGGTTGGGGATATTTCCGAGCAAGCGTTCAAAGCGTCAATCTCTCAGGAAGAGCTCGATGTTGCCCGAGGCAGCGACCAAGAGCTCCATTATCAAGAAGACAATATTTGCCATATTTCCAATATTAACGGTGTAGAGACTATCTTAAATATTTCCGGTAAGCATCAGTTTAAAAATGTTGATATACATCTCATTGAGATGTTCTGTAATAACATGGCGATAGCTTTGGATAATTTACGGCTCAATGATAGTTTGCGAAATACTCAGAAAGAGATTGTCTATGCAATTTGTGGCTTAGCTGAAAGCCGCTCGAAAGAAACGGGTAACCATGTTCGGCGCGTTGCTTATTATTCCCGGTTAATGGCTGAAGAAATTGGGTTGAGTCCTGCTCAGTGTGAAGAGATTTTCTATGCAGCACCACTTCATGATATCGGTAAGATTAGTGTTCCGGACTATATTCTGAATAAGCCGGACAAATTGAACGATGAAGAATGGGAGCAGATGAAAAAGCATACCACCGCAGGAGAAAATTGTTTGAAAGGTTCCCATCAACCGGTCATGCAAGCTGGGGCTATTATTGCCAGTCAGCACCATGAAGACTGGAATGGTCACGGCTATCCGCAAGGGTTGTCCGGCACGGACATTCATATTTATGGCCGTATTGTCGCGTTGGCTGATGTCTTTGATGCGTTGGCAAGTAAGCGCTGTTATAAAGAACCATGGGGTGAAAAAGAGATTGTTACTTATATCCATGAACAGTCCGGCGTGAAGTTTGATCCCCAATTGGTAGAAATTTTTGAGCGCAGACAAGCGGATTTTTTCCGAATTCTTCAAGAATATGATGATAGTCAGTCGTATCTGTCTACGGTATAACGGATTGATGAGGATACAAGATTGAAAAGCGCAGCCTAATGGCTGCGCTTTGGTTGATTTAGAGATAGCGTTTTAATTGATAGAGCTGTTCGAGTGCTTGCCTTGGCGTAAGACTATCCGGATCGATCTCCGCGAGTCGTCGCTCGACTTCAGACGGTTCCGGCATCAGACTCAGTTGATTGGCGATATCAACCGTGGGCGATTGCCCGGTCCGTTTTCCATCCAGCTGGTGGCTTTGTTCTAGCTGGGATAATTTCATCCGAGCATTTTTGATCACAGCTTTCGGCACGCCAGCCAGTCCGGCGACAGCTAATCCGTAAGATTTACTGGCTGCTCCTTCTTGTACCGCATGCATGAATGCAATGCTATCGCCATGTTCGACCGCGTCAAGGTGGACATTGGCGAGATGCGGCAACAAATCAGGCAGTTCGGTCAATTCGAAATAATGGGTGGCAAATAGTGTCAGCGCACCAATTTCTGTCGCCAGCCATTCGGCACTTGCCCAAGCCAGAGACAGACCATCGTAGGTACTGGTACCGCGCCCGATTTCATCCATCAATACCAAACTATATTGGGTGGCATTGTGTAAAATATTGGCTGTTTCCGTCATCTCAACCATAAAGGTTGAACGTCCCGAAGCCAGATCATCAGATGCTCCGATACGAGTGAAGATGCGATCCATGAGGCCGATCTTGGCCGACTCCGCTGGGACATAACAGCCAATATGTGCCATCAATGCAATCAGCGCCGTTTGACGCATATAGGTAGATTTACCGCCCATATTCGGACCGGTAATAATCAACATTTTCCGTTGAGGATGCAGCGCCACCGGATTGGCAATAAAGGGGTCTTGCATTACCTGCTCGACAACCGGATGACGCCCTGACTGAATATGAATCCCAGCTTCCGTGGTGAGTTCCGGACGACAGTAATCGAGTGTATCCGCCCGTTCCGCCAGATTTTGCAGGACATCAAGTTGTGATACCGCCGCGGAGAGTTCTTGAAGCTGTGCCAGATAAGGCAGTAATTGATCGAATAATGCTTCCCAGAGTTGTTTCTCCAGCGCCAGTGCTTTTGATTTTGAGTTCAGCACTTTATCTTCATGCTCTTTGAGCTCAGGAATGATGTAGCGTTCCGCATTTTTCAGCGTCTGACGACGTACATAGTAAGGTGGCACCAGGTGACTTTGCCCACGGCTCACCTGAATATAAAAACCATGGACATTGTTATAACCGACTTTCAGCGTATCAATGCCATGACGTTCCCGCTCGTCATGTTCCAGCTGTTCTAAATACTCGGTTGCACCATCAGCCAAATTGCGCCATTCATCCAGTTCGGCATGATAGCCGGTTGCGATGACGCCACCATCGCGAATCACCACCGGAGGGTTTTCCACGATTGCTTGTTCTAGCAAGGCTGTGATCGGCTCAATCGGTTGACAATCTTGAGCCAGCTGCTGCAAGTGCGGATGCGTCAGTGATGAGAGGCTTGTCTGTAACGCCGGTAATTGATGCAGGGCGTGACGCAAACGGGCAAGATCCCGTGGGCGGGCTGAACGGATAGCTAAACGAGCCAGAATTCGCTCAATATCACCAATCTGTTTCAAGACCGGTTGCACATCGCTGAAAACACCCTGATCTTTGAGTTCACCGATGGCATCAAGCCGATGATTAAGTGTCTCAATCTGACGCATCGGTTGATGTAACCAACGTTTGAGCATTCGGCTTCCCATCGGTGTCGCACAATGATCGAGAATTTCAGCCAGCGTGTGTTCCGTCCCCCCGGAAAGGTTTTGGGTCAGTTCCAGATTTCGTCGGGTGGCGGCATCCATAATCACAGTGGTGTCTTGACGATCATAGATCAGAGAACGAATATGAGGGAGCGCGGTTCTTTGGGTATCTTTGGCATATTGAATCAGACAGCCGGCGGCACACAATCCTTTCTCGGCTGTCTCGACCCCGAAGCCGACTAAATCTTTGGTGCCGAACTGTTGGTTTAACTGTTGTCTGGCTGTTTCCAGTTCAAACTCCCACACCGGGCGACGACGGTTTCCTTTACGGCTTCCCATAAGGTGAACAGCCTGAAAGTCTTCAGGAAAGAGCAGTTCTTTTGGTGCAGTGCGCTGTAATTCGGCTGCCATTGCTTCTTCACTGTCTAGTTCACAGAGCTGAAAACGCCCCGAAGTCATATCAAGCGTGGCATAGCCGAACTGTTGACCTTGTTGGTAAATGGCAGCAATCAGGTTATCGAGTCTTTCCGGCAACAGGGCTTCGTCGGTAATTGTTCCCGGGGTGACGATGCGGACAACTTTTCGCTCTACTGGCCCTTTACTGGTGGCGGGGTCTCCGATTTGCTCACAAATGGCAACCGACTCACCAAGCTGAACCAGCTTGGCTAAATAGCCTTCGACGGCATGGAAAGGAACACCAGCCATCGGAATCGGTTCTCCGGCAGATGCACCACGTTTGGTCAGTGAAATATCAAGCAACTGAGAGGCGCGTTTCGCATCATCATAAAATAGTTCGTAAAAGTCCCCCATACGATAAAACAGCAAAATATCAGGATTTTCGGCCTTGAGCTTCAGATACTGTTGCATCATGGGCGTATGTTTACTTTCTGGTGCTTTATTTGAGGTCGGATTATCGATCATTTTTTATATTTCAATGCCAATTAGGTCGTGATAAAACGGCTCACCGGAAGGCGCGATTATGTTGAATGCGCTGGTGGTCCGGATGATGAATGCTTTGCGCCCGGAATAATTACATACGAGTGCTGAGCTGTGGGTGAAAAGAATAGCAAACCTGCAATGAAGAGCGCAACAAACGCTTCGAATTGGGGGAGTTGAAGCGTTTGAGCGCTCTGTGCGTATGATGGCAAGAGAGGCGTTGCGCCTCTCTGAAAAACAAGTGCTACTTTAGTTCGTTGGGAAGATCAGCAATATACACTGCCGGCACACCTTCAAAGTCACTGGTAAACAACACCCCTTGATCATTGGGTGTAAATGAAGGATGGGGATGAGTGATTTGGCGATCACCATCGAGCACTTGCCAGGATGTACTGTGTTTTGCTAACCGGGCAAACGTTTTCTTGTGTGTATTGAGAATATAGAGAAATGGATCATTCTCGATGTTGTAGCTATCGGTGTCGTTTACATCAGGTGGCGTGTCACATCCGTCACCGACCATCAGTGAGCCATCAAAGTTACTCATCAAGTGGGAACACGGTGGCATTTCCATCACCACTTCATTTGTTAATGTTTGAGGATCGACACGACAGATGACCCGTTCGGTTTGTCCTTTCAGGTAAGAAACGTACGCCATGGCACTCCCGTCCGGAATCCAGAATTCATGAGTACAGGATTCTCCCGGAGCATGGGATTTGACTTTGCGAACGTGATTGCCGTCCCCATCGACCAGCCACATTCTGGCATCGACGAGATCATGAGGTCCTTCATGGCAGAATCCGATGGTCTGATCATCAAATGGACGATAAATCGGGTGGCCTAGCCAAGCATCTTCTTGATGAATAACTTTGACATCGCCAGTCGCAATATCGACTTGAATGAGTCGGCAGGTTGGGTTGGTATGATAAAACTCAGCAAACTTCTCCCATGATGTAAGTGGTTGCCAGCTATCTTTGTGGATTTCAATCCCGACCAGTTTGGTACAGGACGAGTTGGCAACCCAGGTGCCGTAACCTTTCCACGCCTCATCGACGGTGTAAATCTGAGTTTCTTCTAGGGTCTTGAAATCAACCTTCATCAAGTTGCGTTCATTTTTGACATAGAAGAAACTCTGGTCATCGGATGAAATAAACCCGCCAAACGTGTTATCTCCGCGGCCCTCCGTCAATTGTGTTGCCTGCTGTGTGGTGAGGTCGAGTAAATAGTAATTTCTATTGGTGTCGAAATCTCCGGCAAATAACAATTTTTGTCCGTCTTGGGTAAAGCATTTCTGATAAAAATAGTTGCGATGGCATATCACATTCTTGGGTGTCAGTCGTGTCACCTTGACTTGAGTATCTGAATCGATGAAGCTTTCAAAATCAAGGTTGATTACATCACCTTTGGCCATGAATGTTCTCCTGTTATGTCAGGCTGCCACTATCGGCAGCCCTTATCATATTGATTGAACGAGCCTGAGCTCATGAGCTTGAGTTAACGAACGGGAACTGCTTTTCCCTGAAGCTCTTCTACCCGGGCACTTTTTTTCAATGCAAAACCGATGATGAAAATGACTGCGGCACAGGCAAGAAACATCAGTCGTCCCCAAAGTGGGTTCGGGATAAGAATCATCAGAGTCAGACCACAAGCCATATAGATGACTAATGTTCCTAGTTTGGCACGCTGCATCCGGTCAAATTGATCCTGATCTTTATCGGTGACCACACATTCTCTTTCCACATCAACAAAGAATTTGTCTGTTTCGACTTTATAGATGTCATGAGACTCTTGGTAAAAGAGAGTGGTCAGACAGAAGAACCCAGCCGTTAAGAACAGATGCGCAGCGATGGTAATCATAGTCCGCATTTCACTGGCTTCTCTTCCTGTCAGCGTCTCAATACCAAACCAACCCGCGACAAATTGTGGCGTGAGTACTTTGACAACCAGTAAAGACACCAACATACCGACCACAACCGTTGCCCAAGGCGCCCATTTCGGTGTTTTACGAATTAAGATACCAAGGAATAATGGCACCAGAATCGGGGATTGCAATAAGGTCGCAACCTGCATCATCAGGTCAAACAGGCTCAAGCTTTTCAGTGAGTTAAAGAATTGAGCCATTAGAATAACCAGAATACCATTGACCAGACAGGCCAGTTGACCGACGCGTAGCAGCTCTTTGTCATTCGCTTTACCACGACGGACAATGTTGGAGTAGAAACTACGGACGAAGATCCCTGAGTTTCGGTTCAGTGCGGAATCCATCGATGACATGGTGGCAGCGAAAAGACCGGCCATGAGCAGTCCGACGGTACCTAACGGCATGGTTTCTCTGGCAAAGACTAAATATACGGCGTCTCTGGCTTTGGCACCAAGTTCTGGATAGGCTTTGGCTGCATCAGGATAAAGAATAGCTGATGCCCAAGGTGGAATAAACCAAATCACAGCACCAACCATCATCATGATTAACGCCATTAATGCGGCTTTACTTGCATTCCGTGAATCTTTGGCATTGAGGAAACGATATGACTCCTGCATGTTATTGATACTTTGTAACTGTTTAACGATGAAGAAGATAAAAGTACAAACCAACAGTAGCGGATAATTCATATCCGGGCCAGAAACAAACCCGCCGGGGAATTCGCGGATAATTTCGCCAGGGCCACCGACGAAGTACAGGGCAACCGCGGCACAGGCCACAGAAACCACGGCAACGACCAATGTCTGAATGAAGTCCGATGCGACTACCCCCCAGGCACCACTCAGCAGTGAAATGATCAGAACCGCAGCACCAGTGACATAAATTGTGGTAATAATATCGGCATTAAAGACCGCTGATGCGAAAACGCCAAGTCCGTTCAACCACACCCCGGCATTAATGACACTTAACGGAATAATCACCCACGTAAAGAACTGCTCGTTCCCATTACCGAAACGGCGTCTGATGCCTTCGGTTGGTGTATCAACACGCATTTGGCGAAAACGGCGGGCAAAATAGAAATGTGCAAAAACATAAGCGACCATATTACCGATGAAAACAGCAAGCACTGCGAACCCATCGTTAAATGCCTTACCGGCAGCGCCGGTAAACGTCCAGGCAGAAAACTGAGTCATAAATGCAGTTGCACCCACCATCCACCACAGCATTTTACCGCCACCTCTGAAGTAGTCACTGGTACTGGCGCTCGCCATTTTCTTAAATAGTAGACTGATCGCGATCATCAGTATGAAGTAACCTGCAATCACAAGATAATCATATTGCATTGCTTATTCCTTTATGAGTATTTGATAAGTCTATTTTTAAACAAAAAAATAAAAAGGTGTGTGATTAATATCAAAACGACGGTTCATTTTTTGTTTTTTTATGATTAAGTGTGATGCGTGTCGTGATTAAGAGTGATCTTACTGACAGGCATCGAGTCAGCAGAAGTGCACGACTGGAGAGGAGATAAATCACCGGATAGACGAAGCGCTTACTCACGAGTCATGATTGAACGAGTGTAGAACACCTTGGCAGGAATGGATCTTGAATCCATATAAATCAGATGGTTATAGTTATTAATTGCGAGGGATGTCAGGTTTCTGGGTGAAACCTGACAAGTCACATCAAAGTGGACAAGAGGTGGATCAGGGGTGCTGATTCAACCATGTTCGGATGTTTTGTACGGCCGTTTGACCGGGGATTGGTGCCTCCGATGAAATTTTGGCAGCCTGTTTCAGTTTAGTTAACATCTCAGCAGAAGGATGTTCTCCCTGAGCATCAGTGGATTGCCCCTCAACAATCAGCGTATTGTCCCGACGCGTTTCTGCATTGACGACATCATCGTATGGACTGGCAGAATAGAAGCGATAAGACCGATTACCGATGAATGTGCCTTGCTTCTGAGTATCAGTGTAAGGGCTCTTTCTGATCAGGAAGTTGAAGCGCTTATTATCAATGGCAACATTGTTTTCAAGGGTTAGGCGACCCGGATTAAAATTATCGGTAAAGCCGTCCATATTGTTTTGATAAGCGAGGTTGTTCTTAATGATATGTGCAACAGGCAGCCCTTCTCCGCCAAGTTTAAACCCATTCCCTCGGCTCCCGCCTCTGGCTTTGACCTGTAGAGTCTGACCATTTTTATAAGAAATGGAATCGATAATGGTCACGACGCCATTGGGGCCATCTTCCACTTTATTGAACAGATCCCAGCCATCATCGATGTTGTGGTGAGAGATACAGTGGATGAAGGTGTTGCCATCACCGATACGCATTTTTGCAGCGAAACCGTCAGCATTGATCTGGGATGGATCCATGTTGTTATAACTTTGACTATCCCGCACAAGGTTATGACTTGCCCAAAATGCGCGGGGGGATTTGGCTGGTGAGGTAATTTGAAAACCGGTATCTGATGCGTCATGAGTGATGATGCGCTCAAATGCATTGTGACTGCCATTGACAATATAGCGTGCACCAGCGACTTCAAGATGAGAAACATGCCAATAGTTTGCTTGATGGGTGATGTCACCCGTAAAACGAACATGATCTCCCCCGGCTTTCAGGGTTTTGACCTGGTTCGCTTGCCCACTAGCTGTCAGTGGAATGAGCAGTTCACCATATTCGCCATCTTCTAGCGTGATGGTCCCACCCGGAGGGAGCAGTCGAATGGCATCTTTGAGGGTGAGTCGGCCATGATCACCGTTAGGATTGACACGTAAATGCATTGGATCTTTGAGCGCAACTTGGGTAACGGTTTGCTGGTACTGTCTGGAAGATCGGTCAGCACCTTCTGTCGGTGTAAAGTGGATCGAAAATAGCGTTTTTGGGGTTTCTAAGTGGGTTTTTACGCTGAACAGTTGACCCGCAGAAACTTGTTGATTTTTAACCAGTAACTTACCGTCTTGATAGAGGGTAAATGCACCGGTGTTACTGGCGCGTGACTGAAACAGATAATCAGCTGTGGCAGATTGCTCGGGAGATGCTGGCTGTAGTACCAGTGATGTAGGTTGAGGGTGATAGGTCGGAGCATTGGTCAGCGTACCGGATTCAACAGTCAGGTGCGCATTGCTGATGGTAACTTTGGCATTACGCGAAGCAAAGAAACCCACATATTGATACTTGGGATCTTGCATGGCGATGATATTGGTATTGGCGCCTTTGATGGGATGGCTTTCGCTGATATCACCATAATGATAGGTCACGCTATAGCCTGCGTCGGTCCGGCTCAGTGACATCTGGTAAGTGATGTTGTTTCCATAGGGAACACCCTTGATAAATTCATCCCGGACAATGCGATTGCCCTTGGTTCCCCAAGGTTGGTAGACTCCTTCCCGGTAGGTAGCGTTCACATTGATCAGACCGTTATTTTTCTTTTTATTAGCGCGCAGCACATGCATCACCATATTGGATGCTGCGGGGAATTCTTCTGCACCGGGAGGCTGAGGATCTAAACGCGGAGAGCCCAGAATATCACGGACCATGATGCCTGCGCCTTCCTGACGATTCGGGGTTGAGCCTGTTTCCGGACCCAGTTGGTTGAGTGTCATGTCGGCTGATAAGGTGAAGTTCGCATTGGCAGGGAGCTTGGTGTAGTAGTACGTCACGCCTTCATGTGAATTCGCCAGTTTGCCGCCACGACTTTCTATGGTAAAGGTGTTGAGCAGCGCCCCCGGTTGTACCGGCTGACCATTGAAGGTGACAGCATTGAGTCCGACTTTTTCCGGTAAAATCGTCGAAGCAAAATTCAGATCGGTTGACTGGCCGAAGGTGATCGCCTGCCAGGTTAAATCCTGAGGCGCGGGGAGGGCGCTGTATTGTGAGCAGGCAGATAAAGACAAAATCGACGTCATCAGTAATGTCGTTCTGTGCAGTTTCATCATGGTGAACCTCGTATTGAAAAAGAAAAAGGCTGAATTCGAAGCCGTGTGACATCTTCACATGTCCCCATATAACAGTCCGATTCATGAGTTCTGGAGCTATTGTTTTGAAACTATATGTTTTGAAAACTATGTGTTTAAAAACTATGCGTTTTGAAACGGTTGGGGTTGTGTCTCACTGTCGAAGAGCCACTTTGGGGTGGCAGATATCGATAAAATGCGGCGAGATCCCTGTTGTTGGGCTGTCGCATCCCTAGTGCAGTGGTGATTCGATATCTGCCTGAATGACCAACGATCAAAATCAGCAAGTTAGAAATTGTATTTCAAACCCACCCGGTAGCGTGGGACGTATTGATCTTTGCCTGCTGTACTTTTGGTGGTTTCCTGAGATGTCAGCCCGAATTCGACAAACGGACGCCAGCCGTTATCCCAGCCCTGATATTCAGCGAACAAGTTAACCAGATTCAGGTAATTGTTATCACCGTCATAGCCGCTGGAGGCAGATTGCTCGAACTTGCCTTCGAAGTCGACCCCCACTTGGTATTGATCGAACTTATATGCTGTGACCAAGTTGACCTGACTGTAATGTGAATTCGGCGAGTCGTTGGACGGCACTTTCATCCCGTAACGATAGCGTAGGGATGCATTCCAGCTGTCACTGATTTTATAGACTCCTTTCAGATCAAACTTATGCACGATAGCACTTGAAGATGAGTCGAGTGCATAGGCTGGTTGAATTTTAAAGTCCTTATTGATGGTGTAGTTGTAACCGATCTTTGTTTCGTGACCGACACTCTTCATTTCACTGAAATTGACACTGTCTTTTTCGTAGCCCCATTTCACTTCTTCGCTGATACCAATGCCATTATCAAACAGATGTGAAATCACTAGTCGATCGCGATGACGTGCTGCTTTTTCACCCTCTTCAGGAATGAATTCATGGCGAACATTAAGTGAAGTCGCATGTGCTGCGCTTGCGGTTAAACCAATGAGTAGAGCAGAGGTAATTAATTTATTTTTCATATTGAAACACCGTTTTGTTATTTGTATTCTCGCGGTTCAATTTAGATCCGATTTTGAACTCTTTGAACTGGTTGGTATGAATAACGTGATCTGTGAAGCGGTGTTTTAATATAAATGTATCAATAAACGTGATCTCTTTAGTATTTGTAGGATTTTCTTTGTGATTTTGTGTCGATGAAAAAAGGAATGGTATGTTTTTTTAACGTTTTAATTTATGTGATTGATAATATTTTGTTTTTATTGGTTTTGATCTGATGTGTGATATTGGAACTGCATTGGATATTTATTTGATTTTAGTCACCTTCTATCCATTTTTGTTCATTCATACTAGCTTGGTTTGATATCAAATGTACCGCATATGCATGTTGCTAATGAAGAATAATTATATTGTTTCAATTTAAAATATAAAAATGAAACCATATTTCACATTTTTTGTTTATCAATTTATAAAATAGCATTCAAGATCACAAATATGAGGTTGAGTGCTGGTAGTTCAGGTGGGATTCAGTTTAATAGAAATAACGAATCCGAATGGGACATTCACCCGAATGATCATTCGGCCACTGTTGATTTTTTTCAGAGGACGAAAACAATATGTATGAAAGTCGTAAGCTGGGACTTGCTTACTTGTCGCCTTATATCATCGGGCTATTGGTTTTTACTGCATTTCCCTTTGTATCGTCATTTCTGATGAGTTTCACCGATTACGATCTGATGACATCACCAGAGTACGTTGGTATTGAAAACTATCGGTATATGCTGACGGAAGATGACCTGTTCTGGAAGTCGATGAGTGTCACATTCTTGTATGTGTTCCTGACTATTCCAGTAAAGTTGGCGTTTGCCTTATTCATTGCCTTTATCTTGAATTTTAAGTTACGGGGGATTCGATTTTTCAGAACGGCGTATTATATCCCTTCAATTTTGGGAAGTAGTATTGCCATTGCAGTTTTATGGCGGGCATTGTTTGCCATCGACGGGGTATTAAACGGTATGTTAGCCCTCGTTGGTATTGATGCTGTGAACTGGCTTGGTGAGCCGTCTTTTGCGCTGTTTTCAATCACATTATTGCGTGCTTGGCAGTTTGGGTCAGCGATGGTGATTTTTTTGGCGGCTTTGCAAAATGTTCCTCAGTCTCAGTATGAAGCGGCATTGATTGATGGTGCCAGCAAATGGCAGATGTTTATCAAGGTCACGGTACCGCTCATTACACCTGTCATTTTCTTTAACTTTATTATGCAAACCACTCAGGCTTTTCAGGAGTTTACCGCACCGTATGTGATTACCGGTGGCGGGCCGATGAAGTCAACCTATCTGATCTCGCTCTACATCTACGAAACCGCGTTTAAGTTTTTTGATATGGGGTATGGGAGTGCATTGGCATGGGCGCTGTTTATTGTCGTAGCCATATTTACATCCATCACATTCCGTTCTTCGAAGTACTGGGTGTTCTATTCAGGTGATAAGGGGGGTAAATAATTATGGCTTCTGTCGTGAGTGTTTCTGCCGAACAGAAACAAAGTAATCAAGCACATCATAGCTATGTGGAGAATGATCGCACCATTCGTCGTGAAAAAATTAATGCGGCGATTCGTTATACGATTCTGATCATTGTCGGCGTGATGATGCTCTATCCGTTGCTGTGGATGTTTTCTGCCGCAATGAAACCAAACCATGAAATCTTTTCGTCGATGAATCTGATTCCGAGTGAATGGAGTCTGGATGGGTTCATCAATGGGTGGAAGACCGGGACGGAATATACGTTCGGTCATTATATCCTGAATACCTTTGCCTATGTGCTGCCGAAGGTTTTTGTCACGGTAGTGTCTTCAACCATTGTCGCTTATGGGTTTGCCCGGTTTGATATCCCATGGAAGAAGTTTTGGTTTGCAACCCTGATCGCCACCATTTTGCTGCCTCAATCGGTCTTGTTGATCCCACAATATTTGATGTTTCGTGAGATGGGATTGCTCGACACCTATTTGCCGCTCTATCTGCCTTTCGCATTTGCAACACAGGGATTCTTTGTCTTCATGCTGATCCAGTTTTTGCGCGGGGTTCCGACCGATATGGAAGAGGCCGCAATGATTGATGGGTGTAACTCTTTTCAAGTGCTCTGGCATGTGGTTGTTCCGGTCATTCGCCCTGCGATTATCTCCGTGGCACTGTTCCAGTTCATGTGGTCGGTGAATGACTTCCTTGGCCCGCTCATTTATATCTCCAGCGTTGAAAAGTACCCCATAGCACTGGCGTTGAAAATGTCCATTGATGTCACGGAAGGTGCAAGGTGGAACGAAATTCTGGCAATGGCTTCAATCGCTATCATTCCTTCAATTCTGGTGTTCTTTATGTCACAGAAATATTTTGTTGAAGGCGTCACCAGCAGCGGTATTAAAGGTTAAATTCTGAGGAGTAATCACAATGGCGGAAGTGAAGTTTAACAAATTAGAGAAAGTCTACTCGAACGGTTTTAAAGCAGTCCATGGTGTTGATTTAACCATTCATGACGGTGAGTTTATGGTGATTGTCGGTCCTTCTGGCTGTGCCAAATCGACCACATTACGCATGCTTGCCGGTCTGGAAAATGTGAGCGGTGGCGAAATCGTGATTGGGGGACAAGTCGTCAATAATCTGGCCCCGAAAGATCGGGGGATTGCGATGGTCTTCCAGAATTATGCGTTGTATCCGCATATGACGGTGCGGGAAAATCTGGGGTTTGGTCTGAAACTGCAAAAACTACCAAAGCATGAAATTGACCAGCGCGTTGAAGAAGCAGCAAATATCCTCGAAATCGAGGAATTACTTGATCGTTTACCAAGGCAGTTGTCCGGCGGGCAGGCACAACGAGTTGCTGTCGGACGGGCGATTGTCAAAAAACCCGAGGTTTTTCTGTTCGATGAACCCCTATCGAACCTGGATGCCAAACTACGTGCATCGATGCGGGTTCGAATTACTGACCTGCACCGCCATCTGAAGCGTGAAAATCATCCGGCAACAGCGGTTTATGTCACCCATGATCAAACGGAGGCGATGACGATGGGTGATCGCATCTGCGTCATGAAGCAGGGGGAGATCATGCAGGTTGATACACCGGATGAACTGTATAACAACCCGGTCAATATGTTCGTGGCCGGATTTATCGGTGCACCGGAGATGAATATGTGCGATGTCATTCTCTCTGAACAGGACGGTGGCATGGCCGCCCTGTTAGGTGATCAAATTTTACAGCTGCCCCCGCATAAGGCGGCCACAATCCGCAGTCACGGGTATCAAAAAACCGTGTTGGGGATTCGTCCTGATAGCATCACACTTGCGCTGACGGAGCCGGATGTCGGACAACAAACCATCATCGGGGATGTGATTCGCATGGAGAATATGGGACATGAAGTCTATGTCCATTTCCGGATCGGGCAGTATGATTTTATTGCCAGAATTCCGATCGATGATGTCCGCGATAAGCTCAACATGGAATTAAGGAAAGGGGTGATGTTTGTTGTGGACATGAATAAAGCACACATCTTCGACAAGGAGACAGAAAAGAATATCTCAATACAAAACAATAAATAAATTGGAGAACAACAATAAACTTATTTGGAGACTAATCCATGAATAGAAAGGTACTGACTACACTGATTTCTGCTGTGATTGCAACCGCTTCTGTGGCTGTACAGGCTCAAACAGAACTGCGAATGTCATGGTGGGGGGGGAATAACCGTCACCAAGCCACTCTGCAAGCATTGGAAAAATTTCAGGAAAAATACCCTGATATTAAAATCAAAGGCGAATATACCGGCTGGGATGGGCATTTGTCCCGTCTGACCACGCAAATTGCGGGCAATACGGAACCGGATGTCATGCAGACCAACTGGAACTGGATGCCGATTTTTTCCCGGGATGGTCAGGGTTTTTATGACATGAATGCTCAGGCAGAAACGCTGCATTTGTTTAATTTCCCCGGTGCGCTCGATCTGACGACAATTGACGGTAAACTGAATGGGTTGCCGGTCAGTATGACCTCCCGCGTGTTCTTTTATAATCGTAATATGTGGATGAAAGCTGGCGTCGGCTATCCACGATCATGGGATGAACTGATGAAAGTCGGACTGGCTTTCAAAGAAAAACTTGGCGATGATTATTATCCGTTGGTGATTGAAGCGCGTGATGTTTTTGCCATGAACCGCTCTTATTTTATTCAGAAATATGGCAAAGATATCATCAATCACGACACCAATCTGATCAACTTTAACCAAGAAGAAATGACACAGTTCTTCCAGCTTTACGTCGATCAGGTAAAAAGTCATCTTTTCCCATCAACCAAAGAGTTTGCTTCTTACGGAAAAGGGAATATGTACGAGATGCGCCCGTGGATCGATGGTCGTTTTGGTGGGTTGTATATGTGGGATACCGCCATTGGTAAATATGCGGCTAATTTAGCGCCACCAATGACGTTGGAGCTTGGGCCATATCCGATGCTTGATGGGGCGACGGACTCAGGGTTGCTGGCAAGACCTTCGATGATGTTCTCCATTGGGCGCAATACCAAACACCCGAAAGAAGCGGCGCTACTGGTAGACTTTTTGCTCAATGATCCTGCAGGCGTCAAAGCTATGGGGCTAGCCCGTGGTATGCCAATCAGTTTGGCTGGATTTAAAACCTTACAGGATGATGGTCAGATTGATGATAAGAGCTTGTCTTATCAAGGTTATCGTTTAGCGCAGCAATTGCCGAAGCATATTGTTCCGACGCCTTATACGGATAATGCACAATTACTGGAGTTATTTGCAGAGTCAATGCAGCAACTGGATTATGATCAGACTGATGTAGAAGGCGCGGCCAGAAACTTCCTGCGCCGTGGCAACCGAGTGTTAAAACGGATTGCTGATTAACGTCATTGTCCTGCCCATCGCATGGGTTTATTGCGCTTTTTTATTCTGTGTTTCCATTCGATAAAAGCCCCGGTCTCGGGGCTATATCTATTTTGAATTGGAGGGTTTGCATGTCTGCATCTCGGCACTCGCGGCTGGCTATTGTGACTCGTTTTTATCGACAGGCGCTAAAATTGGCGCATTCTGATATTTCTCCACTGTTGGCTGATGGTCTTTGTGTGACATCCGGGGAGCCGGTTTGCTGGACTTATCCGGATGGCCGGCGCGTTGCCATGAGTAACTTTGCCAGCCAGCAAAACCTGATGCGTGGATTGACGGCAATCAGTATTGTGACAGGAGACGGCGCTTTTTTGCGTCAGGCACAAGAGACGACTGCCTATTTTTTGGATCATCATGTTGATCAGCGCAGTGGATTATTTTACTGGGGCGGACATCTGTTTGTTGATCTCAATTCAGGTCATCCGGAAGGGCCGGAGAGTAAAGCTCGGGTGCATGAGCTGAAGCATCATTTTCCTTATTATGATCTGCTACACCAAATTCGCCCCGAGGTGACGGAGTGTTATCTGCGAGGATTCTGGGCTGCTCATGTGACCGATTGGCAAAAACTGGATCTCACCCGGCATGGTGAGTATGGACAACCGTTTCTTGCAAATATCTTTCAACAGTACTCCCCTGAGCCGGTGGTGGATCCGCGCCAATGGCCACAACTGCCGGAAACAGTTGGTTTAACCTTTGTTAATGCGTCAACCGATTTGATCTATGCGGCTGTCCATTACTATCGCTATACCGGTGATCAAGATGCTTTAAACTGGGCGAAACATTTATATCATCAGTTTGTTTTGGCACGTCACCCGGAGACGGGAATGCCGGTTTACCAGTTTTCTTCTCCGCGACAGCGTGAACCTGTCCCGGACGATGACCGTTTAACTTACTCTTGGTTTGGAGATCGGGCGGCTCGTCAGTTTGGCCCTGAGTTTGGTGCGATCGCCCGTGAAGCCAATGTACTGTTTCGGGACTGTTGGCCGTTAATCATGGATAATCCGCTGGCGATGATGGCTTGTGCGGAGCAAGTCGGTGACCGGCAATGGCTTGAATGGATCGCTGACGGATTAAAAGCTTATTTTCGCTATGCTTGGGATGAACAAGACAACCAAATGATCCCGATGTGGAATAGCGGACAAGATATGACAGGGTATACCTTTGTCCGGGATGGCTACTATGGTGATAAAGGCACTACGTTGTCGCGACAACCCGCTGATCCTGCATATTTATTCCCGTTGATGAAAGCTGCATTGTTGACGGGGGATCCTGAATTATGCCAACTGGTGAGCCGCATGTTTGCGCGATTCAAATTAGGAGCGCTTGATCCCGTAACGCTGGTTCCCATCCGTCTCGCCCAAACAACCTCATGTACATCGGCTTATCTGATTTTTGCGTTGTTAGAGCTGAATCAATATCATCCCGAATCTGAAGTGTTGCGTTTGGCAGATGTCGTGGCGGAGAATTTATTGGCACGCCATTATCACGCGGAGAGTGGATTGTTTATTGCCCATCCTCAACAGGAAAATGCGCGACTCGATGACCCGCTTCCTTATGCTTTAGTGGCGATAGAAGCTGCATACCAACAGTGTTATGCGCAGCTCCCGCCATTATTTTCCACTGGTGGGTATTTACACGGTGAACAGCGTATTGCCGGAGAGATCAAAGTGGTGTACGACCGCGATATCATTTATGAGCAGCCTTATCCTGAGATGGCGATGTCAACGGGACCGGCTGAGTGAATGAAACCTTTCTCTGTGATCAATACGACTCTCGGCAGGCGCTTTGGGTTACGTCAGCGGCATCGCGTATTATTCCAACATGATATTTGGCCATTTGCCTGGCCGATTTTTATTGAACTGACTTGTGTGGTCATGATGGGCATCATCAGTACGATTCTGGTGAGCCGACTTGGTGCGGAAGAGACGGCAGCCGTTGGTATTACGGATAGTATCACTTGGGTTGTTATCTCATTGCTGTCTGCGATTGCGTTGGGTGGCTCGGTGGTGATCGCACAAGCTTTTGGGCGTTCGGATCGGGAAAAAGCACAGGCCTGCGCGAGTCAGGTGATGTCATTGAGTGTCTTGATGAGCCTGTTCGCCTTACTGCTCATCTATTACTTGGTGGCCCCGATTTTATCTGTGGTCGCCTATGGAGCAACGGGTCAGGTGATTGATTTGAGTGAGCTGTATCTTCAGCTTATTGTTTTCAGTTACCCAGCCTTAGCGATTACATTGGCTGGCAGTGGGGTGTTGCGAGCCGTCGGAAACTCTCGTTTGCCTGCGTTGAGTAATATCATGATGAACCTGCTGAATGTTGCATTCAGTTATCCGTTGATCTACGGGGTTGATGAATTTTTTCCCGGCAGCTGGAGCGGTTTGGGGTTGGTTGGCTCTGGTATCGGGATTATTGCTGCCCGTTGGGTCGGCGCTGTGCTTATCGTGATTTGTCTGATCCGCAATACAACTTTAAAAATTCAGTTACAGCGATATTTCCGCCCTTTCCAGCGGGAAACGCTGGTGGAGATTCTGGCCATCGGTATTCCTTCCAGCATTGAGTCGTTGATGTTTAATCTGGGGAAACTTATCACTCAGATCATGGTTGCAGGGATGGGAACGGTCGCGATGGCAGGTAATGTTGTGACCTTCTCGGTATTACTCTTGTTAAATATTCCGGGAAATACACTGGCGATGACATCGACAGTGTTAATTGGTAAACGTTTGGGACAATATAAACCGAATGTGGCGTACCAAGAAATGAAGTTGATCTTCTGGCTTGCAACCGGATTACTGACGCTGTTTGCGGTACTGATTGTGCCAATGGCGGAGACGGTTGCCCGTTTTTATATCTCGGACAATCATGTAGTCGGTGTTGTGACCAATCTGTTGCTGATCAATGCACTGATGACGCCTGTTTGGGGCGCTTCTTTTGTCTTACCTGCTGCATTTAAAGGGGCGAAGGATGCAACTTTCTGTATGTGGGTAGCGATTGTCAGTATGTGGGGCGGAAGAATGATGCTGGGGTATATTCTCGGGATCACGCTGGAAATGAATATCTATGGTGTCTGGCTCGGGATGTATATGGATTGGTGGATTCGTGGTGTTATCTATTTCTATCGCATGGTGACTCAGGGCTGGTTAACCGTCTATCGTAGAAAAATACTATCGTAGCCTTCCTATTTATGATCGTTTCTCATTGAATACCGTCTAAAGAAAAAACTCTCGCCTAAAGACACCGGATTGATTTACTCCGGTATGATTTCTGCGAGAGCCGTTCGTATGGCTATGTTACTGCTGGTTTAGCGAATGATGGTCGCGACTTCCTTGATGAGTGCTGCCAGTTCATCCCACTTTTCCCCATCAATCAGTTGATTGGGAACCATCCATGTACCACCGCAAGCCAGTACGCTTGGGATGTTCAGGTACTCTTTAATATTCTGAGGATTAATGCCTCCCGTTGGCATAAAACGTACCGGATAGACAGCTGACATCGCTTTGAGCATCGCGGTACCACCTGATGGCTCGGCAGGGAAGAACTTAAGTGTTTTCAACCCCATTTCCATCGCTTGCTCAACCAGACTGGGCGTATTGATACCCGGAATGACGGCGATTTGTCTTTGCTGGCAATATCTAACGGTCGTTGGGTTAAATCCCGGACTGACAATAAAATCTGCACCCGCATCTATTGCAGCATCAACCTGAGCGGGAGTAAGCACTGTTCCTGCCCCGATTAATATCTCTGGATATGCTTCGCGCATACTGGCAATCGCTTGTGCTGCTTGTGCGGTCCTGAACGTGACTTCAGCACAAGGCAGGCCATTTTCAATGAGAACCTGTGCCAGTTTGACTGCCTTTTGGGCATCGTCCAGCGCGATGACCGGAATGACGCCGATGGCTTCTAACTGTTGTTCAAGTGTTTTCATCTTTTTTCCTCATTATCCGATACTGAATATTCGATCAATTGTGTTTATATTGTTTCCACATCAACGGGCGTCTCAATTTCAGGCATATTTTGTTTGGGAATAATCGCACCACGATGTTGAATGACTAGCCCGGCAAGCTGGTGGGCTGATTGAGCCGATAATTCGCAGGATTTACCTAGAAGACGAGCGGCGAGATATCCGGCACTGAAAGAATCACCGGCTGCTGTCGTGTCCACGATCTGTTTGACTGGCTCAGGCGAGACTGACCACTGAGACGAATCGCAAGTGACGATACAAGCTTCACCACCTTGTTTAATCACGATTTCTTTGACCCCGAGCTCTTGAGTCCGCGCAAGTGTCTGAGACGTTTGTGTATCACCCCAAAGCGCGGTTTCATCATCAAATGTCAGGAATGCATAGTCAGTTATGGATAATACTTGGGTATACCAATGTTGGGCTTCTGTGGCAGTCTCCCACAAGGTCGGCCGATAATTATTATCAAACGCAATGGCAATACCATCTTGATGACAGAGGCGAAGCGACTCAAGTAAAATTTCGCGACAGTCTACGGGCAGAATTGCCAGACTGATACCACTTAAGTAAATTAAACCATATTGCGCTAAGCGCGCTGCAAGTTCGGTTGGTGTCTGTTGCCGTAACCAGTATTTTGCTGCTGAGTCATTACGCCAATAGTAAAAACTGCGTTCACCATCTGCTGCGGTTTCTATGGCATAAATGCCGGGTAACTTGTCAGGTGAAATGGCAACCATACTGGTATCAATGTTTTCCTGCTGCCATGCGCTGAGCATATCTTGACTGAATGGATCTCTTCCCAATCCTGTCACATAAGCGGTGGTAATCCCCTGTGAGTGAGTTAATCTTGACAGATAGATTGCGGTGTTGAGCGTATCCCCGCCAAATCCTTGTTCAACCTGATGATTGGCTCGCCGCAATTCAACCATACACTCACCAATAATGGCGACCTGAGTTATTGGCAACATAAAAGCTCCTGAGAATAACAACCGGGTAAAAAGCTATTTTATTTATTATTGATTAAAAATAAAATAATGTTTCATTTTTATGTGACTAAGATCTTTGATTGATCATTGATTACTTGCACACAACATCACCAAAACTTACACGCCATGTCTGATTTCGGGAGTTGGCACAAGAAAAAAGTCAGCCCATAACAGGCTGACAAGTAACTGATTCTTAATCTTTGTTAGGTAGGTAGATCAGATCAGTGAAACTATTTCAGCAAGTCACGTACGTATGCTGCAATGTCTGGCTTCTTGCAATTGTCGAAGAAACATTCCTGAAAACGAGGTCCTGACACCGCTGTTTTGACTAGTTCTTGATCAATCGCTTTTAACGTATCGAGATAGTTATCTTTGACGACAGCAGATTTGACCTGATTGAGGATCCCGGCATTTTGTTTTTGTGGCACGGCACGTTCCAGCGGGTAACCCTGTCCACGTTCGCCTGTGGTGAATGCTTTTTCAAAAATATAACGAATGTTTAGTTCTGCTCCCCAGCCATAACCTTTAGCAAAGGCCAATGAGAGTGCATTACCGTTGTTGATTTGGTTGAACAGAAATGCATCGGATGGTTCCAGACAGTACCCGCACACAACACCGGGATGAATGTTGAGTGACATCATCGCCCCCTGACCTGTACCACATCCGGCGACGACAAAATCTACGGCTTCTGAATTCAAAAGCAGGCTTGCCATGATACCAAGATGAATATAGGTGAGGTGGTGATCATTTTCGTCACTCATACCCACGTTGTAGACTGAGTCACCTTGTGGTGTCACGACTTGAGTCAACTCATTCAGGACCACAGCGTTTTTAGCCGCTTGACTGTTTTCCATCATTAACGCGATTTTCATGTTTATGCTCCTGCGGTTAAAAACCGCAATATAGATTTATGATTTGAGGAAATCTTGCCGCATCGGTGTAAAGTTATCGAGTAACACGCCGGGCTCGAGACAGACACACCCGTGCATGACATTCGGCTCTTTATAAAGCACGTCTCCAGCTTTAACGATTTTTGTTTCATCGCCAATCGTAAATTCAAATTCACCGGATAATACATAAGTGAGTTGTTCGTGGGGGTGGTTATGCATCGGACCAACAGCGCCTTTTTCAAAATGAACTTCAACGCTCATGATATTATCGCTGTAGGCGAGTATTTTCCGTGACACACCATTCCCAAGATCTTCCAGCACAACCTCTTGGTTATAAACGAACATTTTTCCCCCTCTTTAATTTAACTGAAGGACAATCAATCGGAAATCTGATTCGATTCCCGATTCGATGGATTGTTTTTCTCTATTTGCCCGAATTAACGAGCCAGCCAACCACCGTCAACGGCAATCGTATAGCCATTGATATAGTCTGATGCTGATGATGCCAAGAATACACAAGGACCGGCTAAATCTTCAGGAAGCCCCCAACGTGCTGCCGGAATCCGCTCGACAATTTCTTGGTTACGTGATTCATCAGCCCGGAGAGCAGCCGTGTTATTGGTGGCCATATAACCGGGTGCAATCGCGTTGACATTAATCTGGTGTTGCGCCCATTCATTGGCCATGAGACGCGTAATGCCCATCACACCACTTTTTGATGCAGTATACGAAGGAACACGAATACCACCTTGAAAAGAAAGCATCGAAGCAATGTTAATGATTTTGCCTCCGGTGCCTTGCGCCATGAATTGTTTGGCAACTGCCTGAGACATAAAGAAAACGGATTTCACATTGATGTCCATGACATCATCCCAGTCTTTTTCTGAAAATTCGATAGCATCATTGCGGCGGATAATGCCTGCATTGTTGACTAGAATATCAATGCGACCAAGCTCGGTGATCGCGCGATCAATAATATTGGGAATATCGTCCAGCTTCATCAGATTTGCTTGAATCGCCACGAACTTGCGACCGAGCGCTTGAACTTTTTCGATGGTTTCAGTGGGGTGAGCAATGTTGACTCCGACAATATCACAGCCAGCACCTGCTAAACCTAATGCCATTCCCTGACCTAATCCTGTGTCACATCCAGTGACAATTGCAACCTTTCCTTGCAGGTTAAATGAATCGAGAATCATATTCTGCTTCCTCCAGTGGTAACATGCAGCGCGAATGAATCATGATCGTTCACGTTTTGTATGATTTACACTACACAAAAAAAACATAACAGGCAATTTTTTTTGAAACGCTTTTTCATAAAATATGATTCATGTATTTATTTTGTGCTCGTCTGGTGCTGGTTCTAAATTTTTGAAATGGCTTTTTTAAATTACTGGCTCTCTGACTTCTCTTCGTTATAATGAGAAAAAGACAAACTTGTAGGAATAGATTATTCATGCAGAAATCTACCCAGCCAGAAGCCGTTTCTTCGGTGTTGAAAGTATTTAGTATTCTTCAGGCGTTAGGCGAACAAAAAGAAATCGGTGTATCTGAGCTATCTCAACGACTGATGATGTCTAAGGCAACGACCTACCGCTTTTTGCAGACGATGAAGTCTCTCGGATATATCTCTCAGGAAGGTGAGGCCGATAAATATTCGCTGACGCTCAAGCTGTTTGAACTTGGCGCAAAATCTCTTGAGTACGTTGATTTGGTTTCTCTCGCTGATAAAGAGATGCACTGTATCTCTGAAAAAACCAATGAAGCGGTGCATTTGGGGGCTTTAGACGACGGCGCCATTATTTATATTCATAAGATTGATTCCGGTTATAACCTACGGATGCAATCCCGTATCGGGCGACGGAATCCGCTCTACAGTACCGCGATTGGTAAAGTTTTACTGTCTGAGCGAGATGAGTCCTTTGTCCGTCAGATTCTTGAGCCGGTCGAATTCGTCAAGCATACCGATAAAACATTAGAGAATGTGGATCAGTTATTAGCGGAACTGGCGTATGTCAGAGAACGACATTTTGCCGAAGATAATGAAGAGCAGGAATCCGGTCTGCGTTGTCTTGCCGCTCCCGTATATGACCGATTTGGGAATATTATTGCCGGATTGTCGATCTCGTTTCCAACCATTCGTTTCGATGAAAAACGGATGTCTTATTATGTCGGGCTACTTCAGCAGGCTGGCAAAAATATTTCTGAGCAACTCGGATATCATCAATATCCAGTCTAGCCAATTAGCGGATTTGTTTGTCAATGGCAGCAAAGGCTGCCATTTTTTATGGGTGCGATAAGCATAAAAACGGCTTACGAAGGACAAATTTGATCGGTGGTCGTTTCAGGGCAACTGCTTTTCTTTGACTTAATGAGCGCTTAGGATGTGCGAATTGAGGCAAACTGAGCAATCGCAACACGAAGGGAACATCGATGGAATTACATGAAACTTTAAGTCAACGTATCGGAGAATTACTTTTGGCATGTGGGGGTATCCTGGTAACGGCCGAATCCTGTACCGGTGGCGGTATTGCAACTGCTATTACAGAGATTGCCGGGAGCTCCGCTTGGTTTGATCGTGCGTTTGTTACTTATAGTAATGAAGCCAAAATGCAAATCCTGGGCGTCCGACAGGAAACGCTGTCACAGTGGGGGGCTGTCAGTGAGCAGACTGTTTTAGAAATGGCCGCAGGGGCTCTATTGCATTCTCAGGCATCGCTGGCGGTCTCCGTGAGTGGTATTGCCGGCCCCGGTGGCGGCAGTGTCGAGAAACCCGTGGGAACCGTTTGTTTTGCCTGGCAAACACGTTCGGGGTGGGAGAAGGTTGAAACTGTCCATTTTTCAGGAAGTCGCACGCAAGTTCGCTCTCAAGCGGTTTACCATGCTTTGCAGACGATTCATGATTATCTGACACATGAGCGTGTCTCACAGTCATGAAAGCAACCATTGTTTGATCTGCTCGCCTTCTGCTGTTCATGGCGTTGAATGAGTGGCATACCGTATAAAAACATGGCCTGAAAGTGATATGATCCCAAGGATTCAAACCTGTTAGGAAAATTCATCGACAGGTCTGGACACTGTATGAATTTACAGTATAATCATTCAACATATTTTTGGGAAACAACCCATAGACTTAATATCTGAAAGTGACTGTCTGGAGAACGTAATGGACGAGAACAAACAAAAAGCACTGGCCGCGGCACTGGGACAAATTGAAAAGCAGTTTGGTAAAGGGTCAATCATGCGTCTTGGTGATAACCGTACCATGGACGTTGAAACGATCTCTACAGGGTCTCTTTCACTGGATATCGCTTTAGGTGCCGGCGGTTTACCAATGGGACGGATCGTTGAAATCTACGGTCCTGAATCTTCAGGTAAGACAACATTGACTCTGGAAGTCATCGCTGCAGCACAACGTGAAGGTAAAACCTGTGCATTTATCGATGCTGAACATGCATTGGATCCGGTTTATGCGAAGAAACTTGGGGTTAATATTGATGAATTGCTCGTCTCTCAGCCAGATACCGGTGAACAAGCGCTGGAAATTTGTGATGCATTGGCGCGCTCCGGTGCTATTGATGTCATGGTCGTTGACTCGGTTGCAGCATTGACGCCGAAAGCAGAGATTGAAGGTGAGATGGGTGATAGCCATATGGGGCTACAGGCGCGGATGTTATCTCAGGCGATGCGTAAGTTGACCGGAAACCTGAAGCAATCGAACTGTATGTGTATTTTTATCAACCAAATCCGGATGAAAATCGGGGTCATGTTTGGTAACCCTGAAACAACCACTGGTGGGAATGCCTTAAAATTCTATGCTTCTGTCCGTCTCGATATTCGTCGTACCGGATCAATTAAAGAAGGCGACGAGGTGGTTGGTAATGAAACGCGTATCAAAGTGGTGAAAAACAAAATTGCTGCGCCGTTTAAAGAAGCAAATACGCAAATTATGTATGGTCAAGGATTTAACCGCGAAGGTGAGCTGGTTGATTTAGGCGTGAAGCATAAACTGGTTGAAAAAGCGGGTGCTTGGTACAGCTATAACGGGGATAAAATTGGTCAGGGGAAAGCGAATGCTTGTAAATACCTGCGTGAAAACCCTGAAGTTGCCAAAGTCATTGATCATAAAATTCGTGAAATGTTGCTGAGTAATGACCCGATTCCTGAAGACGATCAGGAAGGGGTTGAGACAGCACTTCAGCAAGAAGAAAATTAATTCGCGACGTACTCAGATGACGCGATAAGCGATAAGATCGTGAAACAGCCCTGCAGATGCAGGGCTTTTTTAAAGGGGATTTCAGATGCATAAATTACATTCGAGAACCTGTTTGGAAACCGCGATCCAGCTATTAAGCCGCCGGGATCATGGCCGTATCGAGTTATACCATAAGTTGATGGCAAAAGGCTTTGACGACAATGAAGTCGAACAGGCTGTACAGGCTTGTGAACAGTATGGCTACTTGGATGATATGCGCTATACGCAAGGCATGATTCGACATCATATTGCCAAAGGTCACGGTGAACAGAGAATCTATCAATCGTTGAAACAAAAGCAAGTTGATGAGTCAATCATCGCTGAACAGTTGGCTGCATTGGATATGAATTGGTTTGAATTAGCTAAATCAACGGCGGAGAGAAAGTTTGGTATCAGCCCGGAAGAGCCGGTAAAAGATCCCAAGGTGTATGCGAAACAAGTCCGTTTTTTGCAATATCGGGGGTTTAATTTTGAACAGATTCAATATGCATTGAATCCCAACCACAGATAATGTGTTCTCCCATTTTTGGGAAATTCCGTAAAGATTAGCTTCGCTGACCTGTCTTCTATAGTCGATGATCGACCTTGTTTATCTGTATTTACACTTCAAAACAAAACTAGGCGAACACTTATCCATGCTTTACAATAGGGCGCAAAATTTTAGTTGAATCTTTGAATATTTCAGGAATAGCACATGTACATGAGCACTGACGAGGTTCGCCAGGCGTTCCTCTCGTTCTTTGAAACAAAAGGACACCAAATCGTAGACAGTTCATCTTTGGTCCCTGCCAATGATCCAACACTGCTATTCACGAATGCGGGGATGAACCAGTTTAAAGACTGTTTTCTTGGTTTAGAAAAGCGCGATTATACACGAGCTGTTACTGCGCAACGCTGTGTTCGGGCTGGTGGTAAGCATAATGATCTGGAAAATGTCGGCTTTACTGCGCGACACCATACATTTTTTGAAATGTTGGGTAACTTCAGTTTCGGTGATTATTTTAAGCAAGACGCCATTCAGTATGCGTGGGAGTTTCTGACTGAAGTCCTCAAGTTACCTCAGGAGCGTCTGTTAGTCACCGTTTATCAGACTGATGATGAAGCGTTCGATATCTGGCACAAGCAGATCGGTCTGCCTGCTGATCGGATTATCCGCATTGGTGATAAAAAGGGTGGCAAGCCTTATGAGTCAGATAACTTCTGGCAAATGGGTGATACCGGCCCTTGTGGTCCGTGTTCTGAAATTTTTTATGATCATGGTGAGAGCATTTGGGGCGGTCCTCCGGGATCACCAGAAGAAGACGGTGATCGATTTATTGAAATCTGGAATAACGTTTTCATGCAGTATAACCGTCATGCTGATGGCACGATGGAACCTCTGCCAAAACCGTCTGTCGATACAGGAATGGGGATTGAGCGTATTTCAGCAATCATGCAAAGTGTGCACTCAAATTATGAAATCGACGTCTTCCAGACCCTGATTAAAGAAGCTGCGCAAGTGATTGGATGTGATGACCTTTCAAATCAGTCGCTTCGCGTGGTTGCAGATCATATTCGCTCTTGTTCGTTCTTAATTGTTGATGGAGTACTGCCGTCTAACGAAGGTCGTGGTTATGTCCTGCGGCGCATTATTCGTCGTGCTGTACGTCATGGCAACAAACTGGGTGCTCAGGGCGTATTCTTCCATAAATTGGTTGGTCCATTGGCCGAGATTATGGGCAGTGCCGGTAAAGAGTTGAAAAAACAGCAGACTATAGTTGAAAAAGTGCTTCGTATCGAAGAAGAAAACTTCGGACGAACACTGGAACGCGGCATGTCTATTCTGAATGAAGCGCTGGAAAATCTGGATGGAAAAGTTCTTGACGGAGAAACAGTCTTCAAACTTTATGACACTTATGGTTTCCCTGCGGATTTGACCAATGATGTTGTGCGTGAGCATGGCCTCAGTATTGATGAAGCCGGATTTGAACAGGCAATGGAAGCACAACGTCAACGTGCTCGTGAAGCCGGACAGTTCGGTACGGATTACAACACCATCATTAAAGTTGATGCTTCAAGTCAGTTCTGTGGTTATGAAGGCACGGAAGGACAAGGCAAGATCGTTGCTCTGTTTGTTCATGGTGAATCGGTTGAGACACTTTCATCCGGTGATCTCGCAATGCTAGTATTGGATGAAACGCCATTTTATGCGGAATCGGGTGGCCAGTGCGGTGATGCGGGTGTTATCCGTACCGATAGCGGTGTGTTTCAGGTTGTAGACACTCAGAAGCAGGGCAATGCCATCATTCATTATGGCTCATTGATTGAAGGGGTTCTGAATCAAGGCGAAACGGCTGAAGCTCAGGTTGATGCCAAAAGAAGATTGGCCACGTCACTGAACCATTCTGCAACGCATTTGTTACATGAGGCCTTGCGCCGCGTTTTGGGTGAACACGTGACTCAGAAAGGTTCTTTAGTCAGAGCGGAAAGTTTACGATTTGACTTCTCTCACATGGAAGCCATGACTACTGAAGAACTGAAAGAAGTTGAACGGATGGTAAACCAGCATATCCGGAATAACCATACGGTTGAAACGAATATCATGGGGCTGGATGAAGCGAAAGCTAAAGGCGCGATGGCTTTATTTGGTGAAAAGTACGATACCAAAGTCCGCGTGTTGTCGATGGGAGACTTTTCGACCGAACTGTGTGGTGGTGTCCATGCGAGCAGTACCGGTGATATTGGGTTATTTAAGATTGTCTCTGAAAGTGGTATTGCTGCCGGTGTTCGCCGGATTGAAGCGGTCACTGGTGAAGCTGCGCTGGATATGATTGATGAGCAGCAAGCAACTTATGAAGGTAAGTTGGCTGAAGCGGCTCAGAAAGCAAGACAGTTGGAAAAAGAGATCCAGCAGATGAAAGATAAGCTGGCATCTCAGGCTAGTTCAAATCTGCTTCAGCAAGTGAAAGAGATTGCGGGCGTTAAAGTCTTGGTTGCTCAATTACAAGGTGCGGATAATAAAGCACTTCGCGGTATGGTTGATGAGTTGAAAAATCAGCTGGGCAGCGGAGTGATTATGTTGGGTAATGTCAATGACGATAAAGTCGGCCTCATTGCCGGGGTGACGAAAGATTTGACCAGTCGGGTGAAAGCCGGTGAGCTTGTCAATCTGGTTGCTCAGCAAGTCGGTGGTAAGGGCGGAGGTCGTCCGGATATGGCTCAGGCTGGCGGTAGCGATGTGAATGCATTGCCTCAAGCTTTGGCATCGGCAGAAGTATGGATCGAATCCCAGTTATAATCTGAGTTACATATAACTTTAGATTGATTCAAAATAATTATTTATCCCTGACCAAGTGGTTTAATTAGCGTCTCTAAACTAAGCTGATAAGCCGCTTGGTTTTGTTTTTATCACATTTTTTACGGTGATGTTCTTGAATCTGAGATGACATCGCCATGTACCGAATGATACCCAAACAGACTGTCTGGGTTGATTTCTGAGAGAGACTTTGTCTTAGGAAGGTGACGACTGGTGAAAACTCCCCTTATAGTTCAAAAATTTGGTGGGACATCAATGGGTTCGATTGAAAGAATCCATACGGTAGCACAACATGTAATCGATGCGAAAGCGAGTGGTCAGCAGGTGGTGGTCGTAGTGTCGGCTATGTCTGGTGAAACCAATCGATTATTAGATTTAGCCCATCAGGTTGATCGGGTTCCAAATGCTAGGGAACTGGATGTGATTTTATCCGCAGGAGAGCAGGTATCAATGGCTCTGCTGGCAATGACGCTGCATAAAATGGGGTATTCAGCGCGTTCATTCACAGGTTCCCAGCTTGGTATTGTGACGACAAATCAGTATAACGATGCGACGATTCTACAAGCTGATACAGCGAAAATTCAGCAGTTATTGAATGAAGATACGATCGTGATTGTTGCTGGTTTTCAGGGCGTGAGTGAGAACGGTGATATCACGACGCTGGGACGCGGTGGTTCTGATACGACCGCAGTGACGCTTGCCGGAATGCTGGCAGCGGATGAATGTCAGATATTTACCGATGTCGATGGCATTTACAGCACGGATCCCAGAATAGTCGGAAATGCCAAAAAACTCGATGTTATCGATTTCCCGTCAATGGAAGAGATGTCCCGGAAAGGCGCGAAAGTGCTTCATTTACCGTGCGTCCAATATGCGTGGCAACATCAGGTTCCGTTGCGGGTTTTATCGACATTTGAACATAATGAGGGGACTCTCATTCGTGGGGAAAGCTCACCGTATGATGTGTGTGGTATCGCGGTCCAAAAAGAGATGATCAAGCTGAGTTTTGAACCTCATCACGTTGATTCCATTCTGAAACAATGCCATTTGTTAGGAATTGATGTATGGAATGTGATCGGTGATACAGAATTCACAGCTTTACTGATTAAACAGGATGCTAGTGCTAAGTTGGGACTGGTGTTTGAAGATAAAATCCGTAATAGTAAGCCAGTTAGCTTACTGACGATTGTCGGCAAGAAAGCGAATGATTTGATTGATTCAACATATCAGTTGCTTTGTTCTGCCAATATTCTGATAGATAGTGGTTATTCTGATAACTTATCTCATAGTCTGGTGATCGCGCCTGAACAAATAGATAGTGCAGCGAATGTCATTCATGAAGCTTATGTCATTTCCGGTTCATTTGTTGATCATGAGCCCAAACAGCGTTTTATGGGCTGATTTTGTATGAGACAGTTTACCCCTATAGGTTTTTTAATAGATAATAATGTGGTTAAGGCAAAACAGAGATGACTCAAGGAGCCAAAGAATGCTAATTTTGACTCGCCGTGTAGGCGAAACGCTCATGATAGGTGATGAAGTCACAGTAACTGTACTCGGTGTGAAAGGCAACCAAGTGAGAATTGGTGTCAATGCTCCCAAAGAAGTATCTGTTCACCGTGAAGAAATATACATGCGTATTCAGGCAGAAAAAGGGGGGAATAGCAGCTCAGGTACACCGAGCTATTAATCCTCGATGAAAGGCTGGCAATCATTTTTTGTCAGCCTTTTTTATACCAACCGGATAGCGATGATTCTCTCTATCTTCCTGCTTTTTATCGTGTTGATGATTCGAATCACAAATCGATTGATTGGTGACTTAGTGTGAGCGATGTGTCTCGGCTGGCGATAAAAGAGGCAATTTATTTCACATTGATTAAATAGCCAACGCTTGATGCGTTTTTTCCTGTTTTTTCCAAGAAAATGTTTGACATATTTTTGGTAAATCGTAATATGTGCCTCCGCAAGACGGTGAGGTGGCCGAGAGGCTGAAGGCGCTCCCCTGCTAAGGGAGTATACGGTTTATAGCCGTATCGAGGGTTCGAATCCCTCCCTCACCGCCATGTCTTGCTTGATTCATGAAGTATTGCGCGCTCGTAGCTCAGCTGGATAGAGTACCTGGCTACGAACCAGGCGGTCGAAGGTTCGAATCCTTCCGAGCGCGCCACTTTATGATTGTGTTGTGGTGAGGTGGCCGAGAGGCTGAAGGCGCTCCCCTGCTAAGGGAGTATACGGTTTATAGCCGTATCGAGGGTTCGAATCCCTCCCTCACCGCCATAAGCACGGTTCATTCGTGAATTGGAACAACACTGTGTCAGAGAATGTTGAAGTATTGCGCGCTCGTAGCTCAGCTGGATAGAGTACCTGGCTACGAACCAGGCGGTCGAAGGTTCGAATCCTTCCGAGCGCGCCACTTTAATGTTAACGGCAACATCAGTAAATTGATTTAACAGTGCGCTCGTAGCTCAGCTGGATAGAGTACCTGGCTACGAACCAGGCGGTCGAAGGTTCGAATCCTTCCGAGCGCGCCATTATTTCGATTTTTTGAACAATAATGCATTTCATCAGCGCGCTCGTAGCTCAGCTGGATAGAGTACCTGGCTACGAACCAGGCGGTCGAAGGTTCGAATCCTTCCGAGCGCGCCATTTCTTTATATTTCTCCTTATCTGCTTTTCGATTATTCTTTTATTTTTTGATAGCTTACTCACGTATTGCCGTCTTGATTTATTCCTTTTTTCTATCTTTCTCTCAGCATTTGCATAAACTTTATTCGATACTGTTCGCGTTGAATTTTTGATGTGATATTCGGGCTTTCTACCATGTGTATGGTGAAATGACTTCAGTCAAGATTTGAGATGAGCCCGTTTAAGTTTGTTGATACGGATGTTTAACAAATACCCTTCCCAGAAAATCGATGAAAAGGAAATAGAATGAGTCATATAGGAAGCTTATTGTCGGAAGCTGCTACCTTAATGATGACTGGAATGCTGGTCGTCTTCGCATTTCTGACGATCATGGTCTATCTCGTCACTCTGATGTCCAAGATTGTTCCTCAAGAAACGCCACCATTACCGCCTGACGTCAGTCAGTCTACCCATTCAACGGATGTTAGCCCTCAGGTTGTTGCTGCCATTTCAGCAGCTGTACACCAATATCGCTCATCAGCCAAACATAAATTATAAATAGGAGTGTTGTATGTCTAAACCATTGGCACTTACTGATGTTGTTCTCCGTGACGCGCATCAGTCTTTGTTTGCGACCCGGATGCGTATTGAAGATATGTTACCTATCGCATCAGCGCTTGATCAGGTTGGTTATTGGTCTTTAGAAACTTGGGGAGGCGCTACATTCGATGCTTGTATTCGCTTTCTGGGAGAAGATCCGTGGGAGCGGCTCAGAACGCTGAAACAAGCCATGCCGAAAACCCCGATGCAGATGCTTTTGCGTGGTCAGAATTTATTGGGATATCGTCATTACGCTGATGATGTCGTCGAAAAGTTTGTCGAGCGGGCGCATCGTAATGGGATGGACGTGTTTCGAATTTTTGATGCGATGAACGATGTGCGTAACTTCAAGAAAGCGGTTCAATCGACGATCGATGTCGGGGCGCACGCACAGGGTACGCTTTCTTATACTACGAGCCCTGTTCATAACATTGATGTGTGGGTCGATCTGGCGAAGCGTCTGGAAGACCTGGGGTGTCATTCTTTATGTATTAAAGACATGTCAGGATTGTTGAAACCTTATGAAGCGGAAACGTTAATTCGGAGAATTAAACAGTCTTGTGATGTGCCGTTAGCACTGCATTGCCATGCGACCACGGGTTTATCGACCGCAACAGCCATCAAAGCCGTTGAAGCGGGAATCGATATTTTAGATACAGCGATTTCATCGATGAGTCAGACTTATGGACACACACCGACCGAGACGGTTGTTGCCATGTTAGAGCAGAGTGAGCGAGATACAGGACTTTCTCTGGCGCAGTTGGAACCCATTGCAACTTATTTTCGTGATGTCCGTAAGAAATACGCGAAATGGGAAGGGCAGCTTAAAGGGGTTGATTCTCGCATTCTGATCGCTCAAGTGCCCGGTGGAATGCTCACCAATATGGAAGGTCAGTTAAAGGATCAAGGTGCGGCCGATCGTATTGATGAAGTTTTGGCTGAAATTCCGAAAGTTCGCCATGATCTCGGTTATATCCCCCTGGTCACACCGACATCACAAATTGTCGGGACTCAGGCTGTGATTAACGTGCTCATGGGGGAACGTTATAAGAGCATAACCAAAGAAACTGCCGGGGTTTTGAAAGGGGAGTATGGTGCTGCACCTGCCCCTGTCAATGCTGAACTTCAGGCTCGGGTACTTGAAGGTCAACAGCCAATTACTTGTCGCCCTGCGGATTTGATTGAGTCTGAAATGGCAATATTGACCGACGAGTTGACGAAGAAAGCCAAAGCTGAAGGTATCGATTTGGCCGAGTCGGTGGTCGATGATGTTCTGACGTATGCGCTTTTCCCTCAGGTTGGCTTGAAGTTTCTTAAAAACAGAAATAACCCTGATGCGTTTGAGCCATTACCGACCGTTGAAGAGGCTACTGCGGTAAAAGCTGCGCCAAGTACTGTATCTGGCACTCAAGGGATTGAAACTTATAGTGTGAAAGTCGATGGTCAAGTCTATGAAGTTGAAGTCGGCCCTCAAGGCCAGTTAACTTCCGTGACATCAGCTACGCCACAACTAAGCGAGACGGCCCCGAAAGGTGATGCCGAGGTGATTGCTGCGCCTTTGGCGGGAACGATTTTTAAAGTGAATGCTTTGCCCGGTCATCCCGTGAACGAGGGAGATGTCTTGATTGTATTAGAAGCGATGAAAATGGAGACCGAGGTTCGTGCCGCTAAAAATGGAACCGTACAGGACGTTTTGGTGAAAGAAGGTGACTCGGTGCATGTCGGTTCACCGTTATTCAGTTTGGCATAAGGGTGACTCATGGACGGATTACTAACCTTATGGGCAGAGACCGGCATTGCAAATTTTGAATTTGGTCAGATTTGCATGATCCTTGTCGGATGTCTGTTGCTATTTTTAGCGGTTGCTAAAGGGTTTGAACCCTTACTGCTATTGCCGATTGGCTTTGGTGCCATTTTAGCCAATATTCCCAACGCAGGCTTTACCGAGCCGGGTGGATTACTTTATTACATCTATCATGTTGGTATTGAGTCAGGCGTATTCCCGTTGCTGATCTTTATGGGTGTCGGTGCGATGACTGATTTTGGCGCACTGATCGCGAATCCGAAGACGTTATGGTTGGGGGCTGCGGCTCAATTGGGAATTTTTGCCACCTTGATTGGCGCGATTTTACTCAATTTGGTGCCGGGCATGGAATTCTCGATGGCGGATGCTTCGTCAATTGCAATCATTGGTGGGGCTGATGGGCCGACAGCGATATTTCTTGCAAGCCGCTTATCGCCTGATTTATTAGGGGCGATTGCAGTTGCTGCATATAGCTATATGGCTCTAGTGCCGATTATTCAGCCACCGATCATGAAAGCGCTGACCACACCAGCAGAACGGCAAATACAAATGGCACAATTGCGGTATGTTGGCAAGCTAGAGAAAATCTTCTTCCCGATGCTGGTGTTATTGATGACGATCCTCTTTTTGCCGTCAGCAACGCCTTTAGTCGGCATGTTTTGTCTCGGCAATCTCATGCGGGAAGTCGGGGTTGTAGAGCGTTTATCAAAAACCGCTCAGAATGAACTGATTAATATCGTGACGATCTTCCTTGGCTTAGGGGTCGGTTCTAAATTACAGTCCGATAAGTTTTTAAATCTTGAAACATTAGGCATTCTTGCGTTAGGCGCTGTGGCATTTAGTATCGGGACCGCCGGTGGGGTATTGATGGCTAAATTATTGAATAAGTTATCTAAAGAAAATATTAATCCGCTGATTGGTGCAGCGGGTGTCTCCGCTGTTCCGATGGCTGCCCGGGTGGTGAATAAGGTCGGATTGCAGGCAAACCCACAGAACTTTTTACTGATGCACGCGATGGGGCCCAATGTGGCTGGTGTTTTAGGATCTGCGGTTGCTGCGGGTATTCTTTTAGCGCTAGTCGGTTAATTTTTCTGCAAATTTACCGTCAGAGGTTCACGATACAGGGTAAAATGATATATATTCAAAGGAATACCTCAGGGTATTCCTTTGATTTTTGCATCGATATGAATAGGTAAAGGAACTTTGGATATGGATAACAAGCAAATTGCGATAACCCAGTTTGGTGACGAAGATGTATTGGTGATTCAATCCAATTCAATACCAGAACCCGGAGCCGGAGAAGTTTTGGTCAAAGTTGCTTTTGCTGGTATCAACCCAATCGATGTAAAAACCAGATCCGGCTTGGGATGGGCTGCAGATCAGAATAAAGATCAACTGCCATGGGTGCCCGGTTATGATATTTCCGGGACCGTGGTTCGGTGTGGCCAAGACGCTGAACGGTTTCAGATGAATGATTTTGTCGCTGGCTTTATTGGTTTTCCTTTGAAGGGCGGTGGCTACAGTCAATATGTCTGTGTGCCTGAAAGTGAATTAAGTTATGTGCCGCCTTCGGTTACACTGGAAGCGGCTGCCGTATTGCCACTGGCTGGTCAAACCGCGGTTCAGGCATTAAATAAAGCACAGGTGAAAGAAGGTGATCGGGTGTTGATTCTTGCCGGAGCCGGTGGGGTCGGGCATTTAGCGGTTCAGATCGCTGTGGCTGCCAAAGCTGAAGTTTACACCACGTGCAGTGAAGAGAATCTTGATTATCTGGCAACGCTGGGCGCGCATGCAATTAATTATAACTTTGCACCGGTATCTGAACGGCTGGAAGATGTGGACGTGCTGATCGATTTGGTCGGTGGGCAGGTTGCATTGGATGCCTTGAAGTGTTTAAGAGATCAGGCAACGGTTGTCACCGTACCGACGGTGACTGCGGAGATGATTTGTGAAAAGGCCAAATTACTCGGCTTCCATGCTATGGGAATGCTGGTTGATCCGGATCCTGAACAACTGGATACCATGCTCTATATGGTCGGTGTCGGTCTACTGAAAACAGAAATTCAGCATGTTTATCCGCTGCATGAGGTGCAAGAAGCACATCGTCAGGTTGCAACAGGCCATACTCGAGGCAAAATTTTGCTTGATATGCAATGTTAGAATGCTTGGAAGCATTTTTTTCAGGATTCGGTCTTTCTCTTCAGGAATCAGCACTTTGGATACTATTCATTGGTGGCTTTCTCAGTGCTACCATTCTACCGGGTGGATCTGAAGCAGCTTTAATTGCGACCCTCAATCTTCATCAATATCCGACCTTAACGATTATTGCTGTGGCCACTTTAGGCAATACGCTTGGTGGCATGGTGAACTATTGGATCGGAATATGGCTTCCGAACAGAACTCAGGAGAATAAACGCGGTCAGAAGTCTTTAGCTTGGTTAAGACAATATGGTTACTGGGCTTTGTTATTTAGTTGGTTACCTGTGATTGGCGATGCGATGTGTATTGCCGCTGGCTGGCTGCGGATGCGCTTTCTTCCTTCTATGTGTTTGATCCTGATTGGTAAAGCGATTCGATATGCCATATTGGCTGCGTTATTTTATGGTTTGTTTTAAGGAGATAAGATGAGAAAGCTATTGCTTTGCCTTCTCTGTCTGGTGGTTTTTTCCGGTTGTTCTTCCGTTAGTGATTCTGACGCTCTCCCTCAAGGTGTGACTTTGGTTGACAAGCAGTTGCCTCAACCCGGTACAGTACAAATTCCATATTCTAAATATAAATTAGCCAATGGCCTGACAGTGATTCTATCTCCGGATCATTCTGATCCATTAGTGCATGTCGATGTCACTTATCATGTCGGTTCTGCCAGAGAATCTCAGGGTAGAACCGGATTTGCTCATTTTTTTGAACATATGATGTTTCAAGGCTCAAAGCATGTGAAGGATCAACAGCACTTTAAGTTAATTACCGAAGCGGGTGGTTCTTTGAATGGGTCTACCAATCAGGATCGCACCAATTATTATGAAACGGTGCCGGCTAACCAGCTTGAAAAAGTGCTGTGGCTTGAGTCTGACCGGATGGGTTTTTTACTGGATGCTGTCTCTCAAAGAAAATTCGAAATTCAGCGCGACACCGTTAAAAATGAGCGGGCTCAGAATTATGATAATCGTCCCTATGGCTTGATGTGGGAAAAAATGGGCGAAGCAATGTTTCCTCCGGGGCATCCTTATTCATGGCAGTCGATCGGATATGTACAGGATTTGGATCATGTTGATGTCAATGATTTAAAATCATTCTTCCTTCGTTGGTATGGCCCGAATAATGCTGTTTTGACCATTGGGGGGGATATTGATGTTGAACAAACATTAGCTTGGGTCGCCAAGTATTTCGGCCCGATCCCGAAAGGACCGGAGGTCAAGTCTGCCCCAAAACGTCCGGTTACTTTGTCGGCAGACCGATATGTCACGATGGAGGATCGTATCCAACAGCCGATGGTTGTGATTGGGTGGCCGACAGAATATAAGGGCGCCGAAAGCCAGGTTTCACTGGATGTTCTGGCTCAGGTACTCGGTGATGGTAATAACAGTTTACTCTATCAGTCACTGGTTAAAACTCAGCAAGCGTTAAGCGCCGGTGCTTTTCAGAAGTGTGGAGAGCTTGCCTGTACATTCTATGTGTATGCGATGGCACCATCGGACAAGCAGCATGATTTGCAACAATTATCTCAGCAGCTACTCAGCATTGTCAGAAAGCTCGAACAGCAAGGTGTTGTACAGGAACGATTGGATGAAATTAAAGGCATGGCAAAAGCCAATGCAGTTTTTGCCTTGGAAAGTGTCAAAGGTAAGGTTGCTCAGTTAGCCAGCAATCAGACATTCTTCGGCCAGCCGGATCGGTTGCAGCAAGAGCTGGATGATCTTGACATGGTCTCTTCTGCTTCGGTTCAGCGCGTGCTGCGACAATTTATTGTCAATCATCACAAAGTGACTTTAAGTGTCGTGCCACAAGGTAAAAATAATCTGGCAGTCAGGTCTGCAAACTTTGTCGCGCCAAAGCATATCAGTGCTGCCCCCCGTCATATTGATGATCAAGATCTGGCACTGCGAACTGTTGTCGACTCTTTTGACCGCTCGGTGACTCCTTCAGTATCTGGGCCTGTGACACTGCACATGCCGAAGCTCTACAGTGCGTATTATGAAAATGGGATTGAGCTGATGGGGACGGTCACGACAGAAACCCCGACCGTTTTGGTGAACATTAATTTACCCGCAGGAAATCGCTTTGTTCCTCAGGGAAAAGAGGGGCTGGCTGAATTAACGGCTCTCCTATTATCTGAAGGCAGCCTGGCTCACTCAGCAGAGCAAATCCAATCCGAGCTGGATAAGCTCGGCTCAGTGATCTCTGTTGATACGCAAACTTATACCACGCGTATTACCGTGTCGAGTTTGAGTAAGAATTTGACTCAAACACTGGCCATTGTTGATGAGATGCTATTCCAGCCTAAGTTTGCCGTGTCAGATTTTAAGCGGATTCAAAACCAAATGATTCAAGGTGCGATTTATCAACATCAAAAGTTGGGTTGGCTCGCATCACAAGCTACTCAGCAAGTGTTGTTCGGTGATTCGTTGTTTGCCCGGATCAGTGAGGGGACTGAAACGTCGCTTGCTGCAATCACTTTAGATGATGTGAAGTCTTTTTATCGTCAGCACTATACGCCACATGGTACCCAGATCGCTGTCGTTGGTGATATTTCCAAGCAAGATGCAATTAAGTCCGTTGCTTTTTTATCGGAATGGCAAGGTGATGATGCACCATTACTGGATCCCCAGATTGTCCCTGTACTGCATGGACAGAAAATCTATCTTGTGGATAAACCCGGTGCTTTGCAGAGTATTGTTCGTTATGTCCGTCAAGGATTACCGTTTGGCGCTACTGGTGAGCAGTTTCTGACACAACTGGCGAATTTTAATTTAGCCGGGAATTTTAACAGCCGGATGAATCAGAACCTGAGAGAGGACAAAGGCTATACCTATGGTGTGGACAGCACGCTGGCGGGAAACCGGGAAATCGGTGTGATGATCTATAGTGCCTCAGTTCGCCAGGATGCAACAGTGAATGCGATTCGGGAAATGCAGCGTGAAATGCAGCGTTACAGCCAATCGGGTATGACGGCTGAAGAGATACGTTTTATGCGCCTTGCTATCGGACAGCAAGATGCCTTAGCTTATGAAACACCATCACAGAAATCTCAATTGTTGAATGGTATTATGGCATATAGTTTGGACCATGATTATCTTCAGCAGAGAAATCAAATTGTTGCGACTGTCGATCGAGATGTATTGGATCAACTGGCAAAAAAATGGTTCAATCCGAAGGATTATCAGATTATTGTTGTGGGTGACATGAAGACCCTGAAACCAAAGTTAGAAAAGTTAAAAATCCCGATGGAAGAACTTGAAATCGTCCACTAGAGTACACATAAAGACTACACGAGAAGCTTATTATATTGTCGGTGTGTCTTGGGATTTTCTGACTTGGTACGACAAACTTACAAGAAGCGAATAATATTTTGACTAATTTTGCCACACGACTAAAGTTGGTTGCTCAACAACCGGGTATCGTCAACGCTTTTAACCGGGGTGTTGAACGAGAGACATTACGATATACCAAGGATGGACATTTAGTTCAGACACCGCATCCGGAAGCATTGGGCGCAGCATTAACAAACCAGTTTATTACCACAGACTTTGCCGAGCAGCTGCTTGAGTTCATTACACCAGTGAGTCAGGATATTTCGACGTTGGTTGAGCAGTTATCCGACATCCATCGTTTTGCTCAGGTTACGATCAATGATGAAGGGCTATGGCCGATGTCGATGCCTTGTTATGTCGGTGATGAAGAGAATATCAAACTCGCCAAATATGGAACTTCGAACATCGGTAAGATGAAAACGCTGTATCGTCAGGGTTTAAAGAATCGTTACGGCAGTTTGATGCAGATTATTTCCGGCGTCCATTTCAATTTCTCTTTTCCGGAAAGCTTCTGGGATACTTTATTCGGTACGCAATCCGATAGTGAACGCTGTGCTTCTAAGTCAGAAGCTTATCTGGGTGTGATTCGTAATTACTATCGATTTGGCTGGTTGTTGCCTTATCTGTTTGGTGCATCGCCGGCATTATGTTCATCGTTTATCAAAGGCCGTGAAACATCGCTGCCTTTTGAAAATATCGGTGAGACATTATACCTGCCACATGCAACCTCGTTGCGATTGAGTGATTTAGGCTATACCAATAGTGCTCAGAGTGTTCTCAGAATCGGTTTCAATAGCCTTGAAGAATATCTTGAAGGACTTCGTCAGGCGATCCATTCTCCTTCGGAAAAATTTGCTCAGATCGGTGTGAAAGTGAATGGTGAATACCGTCAGCTGAATAGTAATGTGCTTCAAATCGAAAACGAATTATATGCTCCGATTCGGCCCAAGCGTGTGACCCAGAGCGGCGAAAAACCTTCTGAAGCATTGGCTAACCGAGGCATTGAATATATTGAAGTGCGCTCGTTGGATGTGAATCCATTCAGTCCGATAGGAATTACTGAAACCCAAATACGTTTCTTGGATCTGTTCCTGACGTGGGCTGCTTTATCGGACTCAGAACCGATGAATGACTGTGAGTTAAATTGCTGGAGAGAAAACTGGCAAAAAGTGATTCTGGAAGGAAGAAAGCCCGGATTAGAGCTGCAAATCGGCTGTCATGGTGAGGTGCTGACTTTACAAGATTGGGCGAAGCGCGTTTTCGGTGAATTAAAACTTGTCGCAGAATGGATGGATCAAGCTGCGGGTGATCACGCTTATCAGGATGTTTGCCAGCAGTTATCTGTTTGCATTGATCAGCCGGAAAATACGTTATCCGGGCAGCTATTGGAACAGATTAAACAGTCTGGTGGATTAGGCAAAACGGGCAGAGCGTTTGGTGAAGTTTATCGTCAGTATCATCTGACGCATAATTATCAGCATTACTCGCAAAAGTTGATGGAAGAAGAAGTCACTCGTTCCGTGATGGAGCAGTATCAGATTGAACAAGATGATCATTGTGATTTCGATACGTTTTTACAGCAGTATTTTTCGTACCTGAATACTCAGGAAGAGCAGCCAGCCCGGGCTGCATGTGAATAATCAGATGTCGGGTTGTCGTGGAAATGACTCATTCTCTAAACATCAAACGTGTAGTTTAGTGAAGGTTATCTGAGATAACGTTGTACGACCAAAGAGATACAATTGATACTGGTTGTTTAGAATCAGTCAAAATGGAGAATTGTCATTATGCCATTATTAGATAGTTTTACGGTGGATCATACTCGTATGAACGCACCTGCCGTCCGTGTTGCTAAAACCATGAATACCCCTAAAGGCGATACGATCACGGTGTTTGATTTACGTTTTACCGTTCCGAATCAAGATATCCTTTCTGAGAAAGGCATTCATACATTAGAACACTTATTTGCAGGCTTTATGAGAGCTCATCTTAATGGTGACGGTGTTGAAATCATTGATATTTCTCCGATGGGATGTCGGACTGGCTTTTACATGAGCCTGATTGGTGTGCCTTCTGAGCAGCGAGTTGCGAATGCCTGGCTAGCAGCAATGCAGGATGTTCTGAAGGTTGAAGACCAGAACAAAATCCCGGAATTAAACATTTATCAATGCGGCACCGCAGCAATGCACTCTCTGGGTGAGGCAAAAGAGATTGCTCAAACGGTCATCTCAAGTGGTATCAGTGTCAATCAGAATGATGATCTGGCGTTACCTGAATCAATGCTTCAGGAACTGAAAGTGGACTGATTATTTCTCATACAGCGCCGCATTAAAAAGCTTGGTCATGTGCCAAGCTTTTTTACTTTTAACGGATGTGTGGGCTTATTCTATCCAACTGAAGTGAAGCCAATGATCGGTTACGACTTTTTATTAGCTTTGTTTGGAAAAACTTTGACGAGCTTAATTCTATTCTCTTCAATATCAATCAGTTCCATCGCATGTTGGGCAACATTGATACTGAGTTGGGTTTGAGGAATATCTTCCAGATGTTCCAAAATTAAACCGTTCAAGGTTCTTGGCCCATTGGTTGGTAATTTCCATTTGAGACTTTTATTGATATCACGGATGTTGGCACTCCCTTCTATTAAGAAACTACCATCGCTCTGCGGTGTAATTTCATCCGCAAGGCTTGGCGAAATAGAAGTCGTAAACTCACCGACAATCTCTTCGAGAATATCTTCAAGCGTGACAAGACCATTAATATCGCCATATTCATCAACAATCAGTCCAATCCGTTCCTTATTTCTCTGGAACTTGAGCAATTGTACATTGAGTGGCGTCGACTCCGGAATGAAATAAACTTCATCTGCGGCTCGAAGTAGCATTTCTTTATTAAACTCGTTTTTCTCAAGCATCAGACGGAAGGGGTCTCTGAGTTTTAAAATCCCTACGACTTCGTCAATATTATCCCGATAGAGAACCACCCGACCATGCGGTGAATGAGTTAGCTGACGGACAATCGATTTCCAGTCATCATTGATATTAATACCGGTAATCTCATTACGAGGGACCATAATATCGTTTACGGTGACGTGCTCTAAGTCGAGAATAGATAGCAGCATGTCTTGATGTCGTTTCGGAATCAGACCGCCTGCCTCATTGACGACTGTTCTCAGCTCTTCTGAACTGAGATGATCACCGCCACTTTGTCGTGCTGAAACACCCAGCAACTTAATAAATCCGTTGGTGATTAGATTGACGAAGAGCACCAGTGGCGACAGAAGTTTCATAAGGATGCTCAGTAGGTAACTACTGATATAAGACACTTTTTCTGGATAGAGTGCTGCCAGTGTCTTCGGTGTTACTTCGGCAAAGACGAGAATTACCAGGGTCAAAACACCCGTTGCAATCGCGACTCCGAGGTTTCCACCCAGCCGCATCCCGAGAATCGTGGCAATTGCGGAAGCTAGAATATTGACTAAGTTATTGCCGATCAGAATCAGACCGATCAGACGGTCCGGACGGCTTAATAGTTTTTCAACACGCTTTGCACCTTTATGGCCAGTTTTAGCCAGATGCTTCAGGCGATAGCGGTTCAATGCCATCATGCCTGTTTCTGAACCGGAGAAATATCCTGAGATGATGATAAGACACGCAAGTAGCGTAAATAAGACACCAGTTGATATGTCGTCCAAAATAAATTGCTTCCTTTATTGATGTTGTGACTTCTATGGCTGAACTCTATTCTGCTGTCAATCCATAAAGTATTTCAACAAGTTAATGTAAGATAAATTCTCGGACAAAACGACTGCCGAAGTAAGCCAGAGTTAAAATAAAAGCCCCGGCAATCGCAAACCAGGTTACTTTTCTTCCCCGCCATCCTTTCTGATAGTGGCCCCACAAAAGTACGGTATACACGACCCAGGCAATGACCGACAAGATACCTTTGTGCGCTTTCCCCTGAGCAAAGATTTCTTCAATGAAGATAAAACCTGTGATTAAGGTACCGGTTAACAACAGATTACCGATCAGAATGATACGGAATAGCTGTCTCTCTATCTGGAGTAAAGGCGGGAGGTTTGGATTAATCGCTAATGACTTTTTCTTTTTTAATTTATGATCCAGCCAAGCTAATTGGAGTGCATACAGTGCACCGATTGTCAGTGTTGAATAAGAGAACAGAGCCAGGAAAATATGGATCAGCAGCGGCAGATTATCTTCCATATGAGTGATGAAGTTTCCGGGAAGGCTCGCAGCAGCCGACAGATTAATTGCCGCAAAACCGTAAACCACCGGCAGCATAAACCACAACCGAGTTTTTAGCATCGCACCGCTCATCACTAAGCCAATGATGAAACTGATGAGAGAGCCAACGTTCAGAATGCTTAGATTCTGGCCGTTAGGGTGAAAGATCAGATCGCTGAGTAACCACGCATGTAACAGCAGCGCAGTTGCAGCACAAATCAAGACGGCTTTTGCTTTGATACCCGTTTGATTGACCAGTCCCGGAATGATGGTTGCAATAGCGAGAAAGTAAAAAAGCGAAGCAACTATTGCGATAAACTTATCCATATATCTCATCAAAAAAGATTGTAAAGAAGATGAATTATACATGTCTAAGCGTCAATGAGCCACGGTTGGCTACTTAATTTTGAATGACATAAAACAAATCGTTTACAGCCCAAATGAGTCATGACCTATTTCGGTAGAATATTGGGGCCAGAGAAGTGATATCGATGGCTGAACAGATATGACTATCTGCTTTGGCTAAGGTATACTCGGACCCAATTATAGAAATTCACAGCACCGCGAAGAGATGCAGTATGTTTGAGAATCTAACTGATCGTTTGTCCAAGACGCTGAAAAATATCAGTGGTAAAGGTCGTTTGACCGAAGAAAACATCAAAGAAACCCTGAGAGAAGTGCGGATGGCTCTGCTTGAGGCTGATGTCGCACTTCCTGTTATCCGTGAATTTGTCAGTCGGGTCAAAGAAGGTGCCGTCGGCGTCGAAGTTTCCAAATCACTCACTCCGGGGCAGGAGTTCATCAAGATTGTACAAGCTGAACTTGAAGCGGTGATGGGGGCCTCGAATGAAGCGCTGAACCTTGCCGCTCAACCACCGGCAGTCGTCTTGATGGCGGGCTTACAGGGGGCAGGTAAAACAACCAGTGTCGGTAAGCTGTCAAAATTACTGAAAGAGCGGGATAAGAAAAAAGTCTTAGTTGTTTCCGCAGACGTTTATCGTCCTGCCGCAATCAAACAATTGGAAACACTGGCAAGTGATATTGGCGTTGACTTCTTCCCTTCAAGCGCTGATCAGAAACCGATTGATATTGCTTTAGCCGCCATTGATCAGGCGCGGAAAAAGTTTTACGACGTCTTAATCGTCGATACGGCAGGGCGCCTGGCTATTGATGAACTGATGATGTCTGAAATTCAGGAGCTTCATCGGGCGGTTAATCCTGTTGAGACGCTGTTTGTTGTCGATGCGATGACGGGGCAGGATGCTGCAAATACCGCGAAGGCTTTTGGTGATGCATTGCCTCTGACGGGGGTGATCTTAACCAAAGTTGATGGTGACGCGCGTGGTGGTGCGGCGCTATCTGTTCGTCATGTGACTGGAAAGCCAATCAAGTTTTTGGGTGTCGGAGAAAAAACGGATGCTTTAGAACCTTTCCATCCTGACCGAGTCGCGTCGCGTATTTTGGGGATGGGGGATGTTCTTTCTCTCATTGAAGATTTACAACGTAACGTTGATCAGGAAAAAGCTCAGAAACTTGCTCAAAAGTTTAAAGAGAAAAAAGGCTTCGATTTGGAAGACTTCCGTGAGCAACTAGGGCAGATGCAAAATATGGGTGGCATGATGGGAATGCTGGATAAACTTCCCGGAATGGCAAACATGAAAGAAGGCATCAAAGATAAAGTTGATGATCGCATGTTCAAACAGATGGAAGCGATTATCAGCTCTATGACGATGAAAGAGCGTCAGAACCCGGATGTGATTAAGGGTTCTCGGAAGAAAAGAATCGCTGCTGGTTCCGGGACTCAGGTTCAGGATGTGAATCGATTACTGAAACAGTTTACGCAAATGCAGAAAATGATGAAAAAAATGCAGAAAGGCGGCATGAAAGGCATGATGAGAAACATGCAAGGCATGATGGGAGGCGGTGGCTTTAACCCATTCGGACGGTAAATACTATCGTTGTGTGTATGTTCATTCACAATGGCTAAAAAATAGCTAAAGCCCTTGCAATAGCTCGCAATAAGAGTAAAATTCGGGGGCTTTAAATTGGCACGAGACCCCAATCGACTGTTCTGAAAAACAGTTCTTGGGGTTAATTTTATTATATAAGCAAGCAAAGAGGACGATATGGTAACCATTCGTTTGGCACGTCACGGCGCTAAAAAGCGTCCATTTTATCAAATTGTAGTTGCGGACAGCCGCAATGCTGCTACTGGTCGTTTCATCGAGAAAGTAGGTTTCTTTAACCCTACAGCATCTGGTCAGGAAGAAGGTCTTCGCCTTGATCTGGATCGAGTAAACCACTGGGTTGGACAAGGTGCATCTCTGTCTGATCGTGTAGCAAAACTAGTAAAAGACGCTCAAAAAGCGGCTTAATCTATCTGTAGATGACTAGTAAACGTCGATGGAAGGTCAAGGCACAATGAGTGAACCGAAAAGTAAAATAGTTGTTGGTAAGTTTGGATCAACTTACGGCATTCGCGGTTGGCTTAAGGTTTTTTCCTTCACAGACAATCCGGAAAGTATTTTTGATTATAGCCCTTGGTATATCAACCGTAAGGGAGAGTGGATTGAATACAAAATTGAAAGCTGGAAACGCCATAACAAAGGGATGGTGGTTAAGCTTGAAGGATTGGATCTTCGTGAAGACTCCCATCTTTTAACCAATTTTGAAATTTCAGTTGACTCTGCTTCACTGCCTGAACTGTCAGAAGATGAGTTCTACTGGCGAGAATTATTTGGGATGCAGGTGATCACCACAGGTGGCTACCATCTGGGCGAGGTCGTTGACCTCATGGAAACCGGCTCAAACGATGTTTTGGTTGTGAAAGCGAATCTAAAAGATGCTTTTGGACAAAAGGAACGTTTAATTCCGTTCCTTGAAGAGCAAGTGATTAAAAATATTGATCGCTCCGCTCAACGGATCGAAGTTGACTGGGATCCTGGATTCTGATTCCACGGTACAGAGCGAGAAAATGATGTGGGTTGGCGTTATTAGCCTTTTTCCTGAAATGTTTCGTTCTGTGACTGATTATGGGGTCACAGGTCAAGCGGTAAAAAAAGGGTTGCTATCAGTTGAAGTCTGGAATCCGAGAGACTTTACTCATGATAGACATCGTACAGTTGACGATAAACCCTATGGGGGTGGGCCTGGTATGCTCATGATGGTACAGCCTTTGCGTGATGCCATCCACGCAGCCAAAGCATCAGCTCCCGGAAAGACGAAAGTGATATACCTTTCTCCACAGGGACGAAAACTCGACCAATGTGGGGTTGAAGAACTGGCAGCAAATGAAAACTTAATTTTGATTTGTGGCCGGTACGAAGGCGTCGATGAGCGTATTATTGAGTCTGAAGTCGATGAAGAGTGGTCTGTCGGAGACTTTGTCATGACAGGCGGTGAATTGCCGGCAATGACTATGATTGATGCAGCTGCTCGGTTTGTCCCCGGTGTTCTTGGGGATTTTGCATCAGCAGAAGAAGATTCTTTTGCTAATGGATTGCTGGATTGTCCACATTATACGCGCCCGGAAGTATTGGATGGGAAAGAAATTCCTACCGTATTGAAATCGGGAAATCATCGTGACATTCGTCGTTGGCGACTGAAACAGTCGTTAGGCCGTACTTGGCTAAGAAGACCGGAGCTCCTGGAAAACCTAGCTCTGACTGACGAACAGGAACAGTTACTAGTTGAATTCATTCAAGAATATCAAGCTAAGTAACTTCAATTAATTGAGTATCAGTTTATTCTAGGAAAATTAACAATGAGTAATATCATCAAAGCTCTTGAAGAAGAGCAAATGAAACAAGACCTACCTAAGTTTGCACCTGGCGACACTGTCGTTGTGCAAGTAAAGGTAAAAGAAGGTGAGCGTGAGCGTTTACAGGCATTTGAAGGTGTTGTAATCGCTGTTCGTAACCGTGGTCTTCACTCAGCATTTACCGTTCGTAAAATTTCTAACGGTGAAGGTGTTGAGCGTACGTTCCAAACACACTCTCCAGCTGTTGACAGTATTGAAGTTAAGCGTCGTGGTGCAGTACGTCGTGCCAAGTTGTACTATCTACGCGAACGCTCTGGTAAGTCTGCTCGTATTAAAGAGAAACTTGCGAAGAAGTAATGCTGTCTCAGACATGCGTTCTCAAAAAACGGAGCCATCTGGCTCCGTTTTTTATGTCTTCTTTTATAACGCGAGGGATATGAAAGATGATTGAATTAATCCCGAGTATCTTCAACGACAGTGACCGGAATGGTGATTTCCTTGCCTTTCCTGATAACATCGACATGAATGGTTGTCCCCGGGCGCAGATCGGTCACTAAATCCATGACGCTTTGACGTCCGTTAATTTTTTTGCCATCAATTTTTATGATGATGTCTTGTGGTTTAAATCCTGCTGAGGCTGCCGGACCATTCGGATCGACACCGAGAACAATAATCCCGCCGATATGTTCATTGCCGAGAAGCCGAGATGCAACCGAACTGATATCTTGCCCGTCAATCCCTATATATCCTCGAATCACCCGCCCGTCGGCAATGATTTTTTCCATAATCTTATTGGCAAGCTTATAGGGAATAGCAAAAGATATACCGTAGGTTTCCAGATCGGTTGCTTGCTGGAATGAAGCGGTATTGATACCGACAAGCTCACCTTGGGTATTTACTAAAGCACCACCAGAGTTGCCTTCGTTGATTGCGGCGTCAGTCTGAATAAATGCCTGCCGACCATCAATACTGATGGACGATCTCCCGGTTGCTGAAATGATTCCGAAGGTGGTGGTTTGGCCTAGATTATAGGGGTTACCTATCGCGAGGACGACATCACCGACTTGAGGCGAGTAGTTCGGGTTCTGGGGAATGACCGGAAGGTTTGAGTCTTCAATTCTAAGTACAGCAATATCCGAACGGCGATCTTTACCGACCAGTTGTGCTGCTGCAACCCGACCGTCCTGAAGCGCAACGATCACTTGGTCGGCCTGAGCAATGACGTGGTAATTGGTAATAATGTACCCTTTTTCACTGACAATAACGCCAGAACCCAGCCCTTGTGTTGATAACTTTGAGCGGTCATTGGCAGCATATTTGCGGCTATAAATGTTAACTACCGCTGGTGCCGCTCTACGCACTGCTTGATTGAAGGTAATTTGCAGCGAGTTGATATTGGTTGGTTGTGGATTCTTTGCCGGTGGGAAAATATGGCTTCTCAAAGAAGGAACAGAAATAATGACGATCAGCGCGGTCACTAATCCAATTCCAACAGAACGAAGTAAGTTAGCTATCATATTTCAATCCACAGAACCATTATAAACATGTATATAGGGTGGAAAGAATAGCACTCTCTGAATCAATAGAAAATGGGCCTTTCATCAGAAAGGCCCAATAATGAATGAATTAACGGATAACGAGGTAGATGGTCCGATCATTACGTTGAATATTCAGAGCAAGAATACTTGGTGATTTCTCCAGAATTTTTCTCAACTCAGCGATATTTTTTACACGCTGTCTGTTCAGGCCAATAATGATGTCTCCCTCTTGTAGCTGATAGCCTTCAGCAGGAGAACCTTTTTCGACATGGGTCACTTTGACCCCTTGAATTGGGTCGCTTGAAGTTGTGTTAGACAGTTCGGCGCCAGATAGTCCCTCATACAGAGCTTTCGCCTGAGTTTTGGTCTCACTCTGTTTACCTAGCGTGACATCGAATGTTTGCTCTTTTCCATCTCTGAGGATACCCAGTTTCACTTTCTTACCCGCACCTAGTGTCGCCACTTTTGCACGGAGTTCAGAGAAAGAATCAATATCTTTACCATTGACGGAGACAATGATGTCACCAGCTTTTAACCCAGCTTTATCCGCTGCACTGTCCGGGACGACTTGGCTAACAAAAGCACCTTTGCTTGATTCATAGCCCATTGCTTGTGCCAGCTCAGAAGTGACTTCTCCACCCTGAACACCAAGCATTCCACGTTTGACTTCACCGTATTCGAGGATCTGATCCGTTAGGTTTTTCATCATGTTGGCTGGAATCGCAAAACCGATGCCCACATTACCGCCATTCGGACCAAGTATTGCGGTGTTAATCCCGATCAGTTCACCTTTTAGGTTCACCAGTGCACCACCCGAGTTACCGCTATTGATTGCTGCATCGGTCTGGATGAAGTTCTCGAAGTTTTCAATATTCAGTCCACTTCGGCCTAAAGCAGAGATAATGCCGGAAGTAACGGTCTGTCCCAGACCGAATGGATTACCAATCGCGACTGCAAAATCACCAACTCGGATTTTGTCTGAATCGGATAGTTTGATTTGAGTAAGGTTTTTCGCTTTATCCAATTTAATGAGCGCGATATCTGACATTTTGTCGCCACCGACGAGTTCGGCTTTATATTCACGACCATCGTAGAGTTTTACTCGGATTTTGTCGGCACCGTTAATGACATGGTAATTGGTTACGACATATCCTTTGTCTGCATTAATAATGACCCCGGAACCAAGTGCTTTAAAAGGACGTTCCTCAAGCTGTTCGGTTGGAAAGTTCGGGCCGAAGAAGAAACGGAATTGTTCTGGAAGGCGTTGATGGGATACTTGTGTTCCTTCAACAGCGATAGAAACGACTGCCGGTGTCACATGCTCAAGCATTGGTGCCAGACTTGGTAATTGTTCTCCGTTAACGGCGATAGGCAGAGCTGCCGCTGCTGGTAGCGGGGTGATGATCGAACTCATGCATAATGATAGGGTTGCTAATGCAAGCAAAGGTTTTTTCATCTTAAAACTCCTCTTTGGAAATCACCTGTTGTAACTATTTGATATCTTGATATAAAATTTTCAACAGCGTCAGTGTGTTTTAAGACTCAAAAACCTTAGCAAAGTTCACAAAAAATTTTAATTTGCTTGTGCGTTGATAATATCTTTTGAGTGGATGATCGGCTTTTCTTCATTTCTTAGCTGACCTGAAGCACCTAACGCGTAGTCTTTGGGCGGCAGGCTGTCTGGAGATTCTTGCGATTCAACCTCTTGGTGCTTGACGATCGTTTTGATAAATGGATTATCTTGCTCAGGAAGATTCGGAATTAGCTCTGAAGACGTTTTCGCTAAATGTTGATAGAGTTTGGTATAATCTTTGCCGATTGTGTCCAGCATCTCTGCGGTTTGGGCAAAATGATCCATCAGTTCTTGCCGTTGTTGCTCCAGCTCAAACTTCGCATTATCCAAGTCTTTCTGTACGGACTTCTGGTTTTTATATTGGGGGGTTGTCAGGCGAGTGATCACGACACCGACGACACATCCAATCAGCAAACCTATGATGGTATAGATCCAAGGCATAACCGCTCCTTATTGTTGTTATTTAACATGTTTTTTACCAAAAGGTTACACATGCTCAAAGGACATGGTACTATGACTTCCTTAGCTGATAAAGCAAAAAGCATGTGTTGCGCTGCACACTTTCCTCTCTTCTTATTTTACTCGATATTTATGACACCTAGGCAACGTTACGATCAGGATTTGAAAGACAACAATTTTCAGAAAGATGAAGCTCAGTTAATGGCAGTTGATGCTTTAGAGGATCTTTATCATCGATTCCTCGCCTATCTGGAAAGGCCGGTTGAACGAGATTCTTTATTGGCTCGTCTGCTCAGAAAAAAAGTTCAGAGCCCAGCCCCTCCCAAAGGGGTATATTTCTGGGGTGGCGTCGGGAGAGGGAAAACTTACCTGATGGATACTTTTTATGATGCACTCCCCACTCAGAGAAGGATGAGAGTACATTTTCATCGCTTTATGTATCGGGTTCATGAAGAGCTGAAGCGACTCCATCATGTCAATGACCCACTCGAAATTGTTGCTGATAAGTTTAGCGCTGAAACTGAAATCATCTGTTTCGACGAGTTTTTTGTCTCGGATATTACCGATGCCATGATTTTGGGCACACTTTTTCAGGCACTTTTCGCTCGGAATATGATTTTGGTTGCTACCTCGAACATTCCCCCGGACGATTTATATCGCAACGGCTTACAACGGGCACGCTTTCTCCCGGCTATCGAGTTAATTAAAGAGCATTGTCTGGTGATGAATGTGGATAGTGGCGTTGACTATCGGCTGAGGACACTCGAACAGGCAGAAATTTATCATTTCCCGAATGATGAACAATCAAGAGCCAGTTTGGAGAGCTACTATCGTCAACTCATCACCCATGAGTCTGATATCACGACAAGTATTGAAGTCAACCATCGACAGGTACCGATACTAAAAGCAGGAAATGGGGTGTTGTTCGCGACATTTGCACAGCTGTGTCAGAGTATGAGAAGCCAGAATGATTACATTGAATTGTCTCGTTTGTACCATACTGTTTTATTGGCTGATGTGAAGCAGATGAATGCAACGCTGGATGATGCAACCCGGCGCTTTATTGCCCTCGTTGACGAATTTTATGAGCGTCACGTTAAATTAATCATTTCAGCAGAAGTTGCATTGGATACCTTGTATCAAGGTGGGCAATTAACATTTGAATTTCAGCGTTGTCGCTCTCGTCTGATTGAAATGCAAAGTCGTGAATATTTGCTGAAAGAGCACTTGTCATAATCGCTTTACAAGCTTCTAAATTGATTGAGTTAAAAAATAAATTTTTGTCAGAAAAAAGATGATTTTTTTTTCTCACTTCTCTATAATCCTGCGACCCACCGTTACTGTAGGTCTGTTTTTTTATTCAGACCGAGAGTGCCAACCACTCGAAGGGGTGATGACTGGGCTCTAGACAGTGGGAGCGATTGCTCCTTAAGTGTAAATTTTAAATAACGGGTTATTATTAGCATGAAAACTTTCGTTGCTAAACCAGAAACTGTAAAACGCGACTGGTATGTTGTGGACGCAGAGGGTAAAACTCTTGGTCGTCTAGCAAGTGAAATTGCATCTCGCTTACGTGGCAAGCATAAAGCTGAATATACGCCTCACGTTGATACTGGTGATTACATCATCGTTGTTAACGCTGAGAAAGTGACTGTAACAGGTAATAAATCTGCAGCTAAGACTTATTATCGTCACTCTGAGTTTCCTGGTGGCATCAAGTCTATCACTTTTGATAAGCTGATCGACCACAAACCAGAGATGGTTATCGAGCTAGCGGTTAAAGGTATGCTTCCACGTGGTCCTCTAGGCCGTGCTATGTACCGTAAACTGAAAGTTTACGCTGGCGCTGAGCACAACCATGCTGCTCAACAACCAAAAGTACTAGACATCTAATTGGGGATTTCGGAAATGGCAGAGAATCAATACTACGGCACTGGCCGTCGCAAAAGCTCAGCTGCACGTGTTTTTATTAAACCAGGCAGCGGTAACATCGTAATCAACAAGCGTAGCCTTGATGAGTACTTTGGTCGTCCTACAGCTCGTATGGTTGTTCAACAACCGCTTGAGTTGGTTGAGATGACTGACAAACTTGATCTGTACATCACTGTTAAAGGTGGCGGTATTTCAGGTCAGGCTGGTGCTATTCGTCACGGTATCACTCGTGCTCTGATGGAATACGATGAGTCTCTACGTCCTGCTCTACGCGCAGCTGGCTACGTTACTCGTGACGCTCGTCGCGTTGAACGTAAGAAAGTTGGTCTACGTAAAGCACGTCGTCGTCCACAGTTCTCAAAACGTTAATTACGTTTTATGTGGTTTCGAAAACCCGGCAATATGCCGGGTTTTTTTATACTTGTTGTTTATGGATGATCGAGCCGTTCGTTTGGCAGACTTATGCATTGAACCCATATGTAAAACTGTAGGTGTCATGTGTTTAAGTTGCTTCTCAAGAGATGAATTTTTGGGGGCTAGACTACAATCGATGGTCATTACAGTACTGAGCCTGGCGCATAGCATATTATCTTCTAAAGAAGTTTCATTAGGTGATTCTTTGTTCTCTGAAGAAAGAGTGTTGGCGTGATGTGCACTAATTATGCTACTATACCGTGCTGTTTGTCAGGGTTTTGAATTATCAATGGAGGCTTGCCTCCATTGTTTTTATTATTATTGTGTGCTGGAGGGTTCCATGGCTGTTGCTGCCAATAAACGTTCTGTGATGACTTTATTTTCAAGTACCTCAGATATGTATAGTCATCAGGTGAGAATTGTTCTGGCTGAGAAAGGTGTAAGTGTTGAGGTAGAGTTAGTTGATGAATCAAACTTACCTGCGGAACTGATCGAGTTAAATCCATATAAATCAGTACCGACCCTTGTCGATCGTGAACTTGCACTCTATGACTCAAAAATTATTATGGAATATTTGGATGAGCGTTTTCCTCATCCACCACTGATGCCAGTTTATCCTGTAGCACGCGGTAATAGCCGTTTAATGGTTTATCGTATTGAGCGGAACTGGTATTCACTCGCTGATAAAATTATAAATGGTTCTGTTAGCGAAGCTGAGACAGCAAGAAGTAAGTTACAAAATGATTTACTGACATTAGCACCAGTGTTTGCTGAATTTGAATATTTCATGAGTGAAGAATTTAGTCTGGTGGATTGTTACCTTGCCCCGTTATTATGGCGTTTACCTGTATTGGGAATCGATCTTATTGGTCCGGGTTCAAAAGAGTTAAAAGTATATATGAACCGTGTTTTTGAACGAGATTCATTCTTGGCTTCTTTGACTGAAACTGAGCGTGAGATGCGTTTATCTCGTTAATTCGGGTAGGATGTATAACTCATGGATAATATGACGCCTCGGCGCCCGTATATGCTTCGGGCCTTTTATGACTGGTTATTAGAGAACGATCTGACACCTCATCTGGTTGTTGACGCAACACTTCCTGGTGTTCGGGTGCCTGTAGAATTCATTCAGGACGGGCAGATTATTCTGAACATTGCCCCAAGAGCTGTCGGGAATCTAGAGTTAGGCAACGATGCAATTATGTTTAGCGCTCGTTTTGGCGGGCGTCCTCATTCCGTTATTGTTCCTATTTTCGCTGTTCAAGCCATTTATGCGCGTGAAAATGGTGCAGGAACGATGTTTGAACCGGAAGACTCATATATTCAGCAACTTGAACAGGCTCAAGAGCAGGAAGAGCAGCAAAGTATTGATGTCGTAGAGACTACCGATGCTGACGACTCTGTCTCTCCTGATGATGAGCCTCCTCGTCCTCGCGGAAAACCGAGTCTGAGAGTAGTAAAATAGATAGTCTGGTTGAGATTTAGTCAAAAATTCGGAATAAAAAAGCAGCTTAAGCTGCTTTTTTTTGGGAATCATAACGGCGGTGATACATTTTTGCCCACCGTCTATTATTTATTGCTTCTTCTGACTGGGCGCATATTGGAATGCTTTAATCACGCGTTTCACACCGGAGATATTACGTGCGACTTCTGCTGCATGGTTACCATGTTCAGGTGTGACATAGCCGAATAAGAATACCTCTTTATCTTCAGTAATCACTTTAATCTTAACACCGTTCAGTTGATTATCCGTTAACAGTGAAGATTTAACCTTGGTTGTGATCCAACTGTCTTGGCTGATGTCCGATGTACTTAAAGGCTGACGAATTCTAACCTGATCATGAACATCTTTGACGCCCTTAATTTGTCGGACGTCTTTTTCCAATGATTCCAACAGATTGTCATCTTGAGATTGACCCATCAATACAACGACGCCTCGAAAAGAGTTCGATATGATTCGGGTCTTGCCGCGATAAGGTGGCTTTCTGATCAAGCCGGTTATTTCGGCTTCAATGTAATTGTCATCCCAGATTTCCTGAGTGGTTCGTGGATCCGTAACGATATCGGCTGTCGTTGCTGCACCGGCAATAAACAACCCAACACATCCGGATAACATGACAGCAAGAGATAACGTAATCAGAATGGTTAAGTTTTTCATGATTTACTCTTCATGGGGCGGAAATAAAACTTGATCAATCAGGTCACAGAGACAGTGCAATGTGACCATATGGACTTCATGAATACGGGCCGTCCGGAGAGAAGGAATGCGAATTTCTACATCGTTTTCTCCCAGTAAACCAGCCATTTCACCACCATCTTTTCCGGTCAGGGCAATGATAGTCATGTCTCGGGTTACTGCCGCTTCCATGGCTTTGATAATATTTTTACTATTACCACTGGTTGAAATTGCCAGCAAGATGTCGTTTGCTTGTCCAAAGGCTCGTACTTGTTTGGAAAAAATTTCTTGGTAATGGTAATCATTGGCGACGGCAGTCATCGTCGTATTGTCTGCCGTCAGAGCCATAGCCGGCAGACTAGGGCGTTCAGTTTCGAAACGGTTGAGCAGGCAAGACGCAAACTGTTGAGCGTTTGCTGATGACCCCCCATTCCCACAACAAAGGATTTTGTTACCATTAAGCAAACTGGCAACCATGGCCTGTGCTGCATGTGTAATAGCATCTGGTAATGCTTCAGCGGCAGCAATCTGAATTTGGATACTTTCAGTAAAACTAGCTTTAATGCTTTCGAGCATCGACTATCCCTGTGTTATTGCATTTTGGAACCAATCGATGTGACGACCATCTTGATGAATGGCAACCACATCGAAACGAAAATCGGTGTCATAAGGTGACAAACCTTGTTTTAATAACCAGAACTGAGCGGTCTGAATTAATTTTTTTGCTTTTGTCGGTGTGACGGCTTCAGCCGCATGACCGAAGTATCGATTCTTTCTATATTTAACTTCAACAAATACAGTCGTTTGTTGATCATGCATAATGAGATCAATTTCACCCGTGCGACATGAAAAGTTCTGAGTGATCAACTGTAAGCCACGCGCCACTAAAAAAGCCGACGCTGCTTGTTCATAGTGAGCACCGATCTCTCGATGGCTAGAGCGAGCCATACTCTCCCCAAGTTAATTCTTGCTGAACGATACACTGCTTATCAATACTGAGTGTGCCTGTTTGCCCCTCAACTTGATATCCCTCGACCGCTTTCATTTGCGGGAGCGATGTCATTAAAGTGTACGCATCCATCCCCATCGCTTTCAGTCTTTTTTCAGCATTGGAATCTTTAGGCCACAAGTCTTCCATTTGTTCTTTGGTCGCAGCCTGAGGCTTGAGCAGTAACGGAATATCACTAAATGTGACTCCCGTGAGATCTTCATACTGATTGCTACTATTACTCCGAGAACTTGAAAACAGTTTCGGCTGCGTTGTATCCGGATTAATCGCAACTTCGATGAATGGCTTGAGGAGTGTGAGCTCCGCGCTATTGGCAACAATATAGACGGTATCGATATCGCGTCTGCTACGAGGCTGACTTTCCAGCTTCATATCGAGTAATGATTCCATTTGAGCAATATTTTTTTGACTGTCCTGTAGGCCAAAGACCGCATTGATATTTTGCTGTAAATGACGTTTATCGCCAAACATACTAATCGTAAGCGGGTGCTTACTATATTTTTTCCACTCTTGTTGGAAGGCTTCTGCCACTCTTTCTCCGTAACTTCCTTGAGGCACAAGGATCATCGGATACTGGTATCCCAAGCGGAACAAATGTTTTGCTGCTTGGCTGGCCTCTTGTTCAGGAGACAGGGCAAAGTAACATGCGGATGAATTTGAGCTGATATTTTCGGGAATATTTAAGGCCAGCATCGGGATTTGATGTTTCTTTTGCTTTTCTATCTGTTGTAGCTGGGTGATATCTTCTTTGATTAGCGGACCGACGACGAAGTCGATATGTTCTTGCATCAACTGATTCAAAGTGTCTGAAAATGATTGTTCGTTGGTATCGATCACATTCAGCGTCATATCTGCGTCTCTGTCCCGGTCATTCATCATTGCAAACATAAATCCATCACGGATCAATTGAGCCTGCTGAGAAAATTTACCACTCAGTGGCAGGAGTAAAGCTGTTCTTTTCGGCGTTGAAATTTTCATGGCCAGAACCGCTTTGACACCCCCGGGCATATGAATTGCTGCCGGGTGATGGCTATTTTCTGCTAACCATTTTTCGAGTGTATTTTTGAGTTGGGAGAGATCACCATCCAGTGTTTTCATATAAATAGCGAGTTGCAGCCAACCGGCTAATTCATCTTCATCTGATGAAACATTTAACTCTGTAATCTCTATTGCAGAATAGTGAGAAAGATTTTGCCAGATCTGACGGGCAACTTTGGGCTGAATGTTTTGTGGGCTCAGGTCATAAACCTCAACTAGAGCCCGAGCGGCATCAAACCATTTTTCAAGACTTATAAAAATATCAGCTTTAGTCTGATAGAATGCTAGCCATTGAGCATCAGGCAGTTTCCACCACGGCTTAAAAACCAGTCGTTCGAGTGCTGCTTCATTCTGATTATTATTCAAAAACAGTCTGGCCCGGGCAAGTTGCCATTCCGCTTGCTGCGTTTCAGTCAGATTTTGTTTAGTGAGTCGGAATAACAGCAGATTCGCTTGGGCGACTTGATTCTCTTTCACCGCAGCTTTAAGCGCCATGATCAGCCAGTCGTTTTGTATTGACCCTTCATTGCTGTCGGCTCTCATGAGATAGTCCTGAGAACTGAGTGTCGGACTTTGAGTAATATCGACACGGTTCGAGTCTGTTGAATTGGAAGCACATGCCGCAAGAAGAATGGTGAATGTAATCTGAGCGATTAGGCGTGCTACATTGAGTCTGTTATGCTTTTTCTGAGCCATGAGCTGTACATTATTCCGGTAAAATTGTCTCTATAATAATCTTTGAAGTGATGATAAACAAATGACTAATCATAAAACGTTGCAGGAGCAAGCGCCAACACTATACATTGTTCCTACGCCAATTGGTAATTTAGGCGATATAACGCAAAGAGCCATTGATGTTCTTTCTCAGGTCGACATGATTGCTGCTGAGGATACGCGCCACACCGGGAAGCTTTTATCTCACCTGAATATTCAAACTAAAACGTTTTCTCTCCATGATCATAATGAGCAGGAGAAAGCTTCAGTGTTGGTTGATAAACTGCTATCCGGACAGTCGATTGCTTTAGTGTCTGATGCCGGAACACCATTAATCAGCGATCCAGGATATCATCTTGTGAAACTTTGTCGTCAGGCGGGTGTAAAAGTCGTTCCTCTGCCCGGAGCTTGTGCGGTCATCGCGGCATTAAGTGCTTCCGGTTTACCATCGGATCGATTTAGTTTTGAAGGTTTCCTTCCCCCGAAAACAAAAGCTCGTAAAGATAAGATAGCAGATATCGCCCATGATGAACGGACTTGTATTTTCTATGAATCCACTCATCGCATCATTGAATCACTCCACGATTTACAGGAAGTGCTCGGCCCTGAGCGAGAAGTCGTTCTGGCAAGAGAATTGACGAAAACCTTTGAGACGATTCAGGGATTGCCGTTGGGAGAACTGATCCCGTGGGTGATGGCCGATGAAAACCGTCGCAAGGGTGAAATGGTGTTACTTATTCATGGGTATCGGCGTTCTGAGTCAGATGAATTTTCTGAGGACGCTGTTCGAATGCTTAAAATCCTCGTTCAGGAGCTTCCTTTGAAAAAAGCGGCGGGGCTAGTGGCTGAAATGTATCACCTGAAGAAAAATGCACTTTATAAGTGGGGACTTGACCATCTGGATTGATGTGCTTGAATTGCTTTGACAGCGGATGGAAAAACAACCAGTCGCTTTTTCACCGGTAGACAGCGTTCCCCTTTCTCTATACAATTCGCGCTCGGAGTTGACTGGGTAGTCGCTGCTTTATTGATGTCCCTTGGTTTTGACCGGGGGAGACTGATAAAGGGGAGGAAAGTCCGGGCTCCATAGAGCAGGGTGCCAGGTAACGCCTGGGGGGCGAAAGCCTACGACAAGTGCAGCAGAGAGAAGACCGCCGATGACCCTTGTGGTCAGGTAAGGGTGAAAGGGTGCGGTAAGAGCGCACCGTGCGACTGGCAACAGTTCGTAGCAAGGTAAACTCCACCCGGAGCAAGACCAAATAGGCTCTCATATGGCGTGGCTCGCGTCTGGGAGCGGGTAGGTTGCTTGAGCCAGTGAGCGATTGCTGGCCTAGAGGAATGGCTACTACCGTTGCAAAACGGAACAGAACCCGGCTTATAGGTTAACTCCGGCTATTCTTGACCCATCATGATATTCAGTCATGATGGGTTTTTTGCTTTATATTGACGTTATCTGTCCCAGATCGTTTAAACTTGGCGCAATATCACGTCTGGTATTCAGGAAGGTAGTAGCGGTGTTTCTGGCATTCTACTACCATATGTCCTGGGCAGGTTGAACGTATTCTAATCCTTGCGTTTATTGCATATGGGATGGGTTGCCTGCATAGGTTTACGAGAGAACACATGACGCAAACAGCATTTCAACATATTTCCGTCCTGTTGGATGAGTCGGTCCGCGGACTGGATATCAAACCGGACGGTATCTATATCGACGGCACATTTGGCCGGGGTGGACATTCGCGCACGATTTTATCCAAACTTGGCCCCCACGGAAAACTTTATAGTATCGATCGTGACCCTCAGGCGATTGAAGCCGCCCGACAGATTGATGATCCCCGTTTTACGATCATTCATGGCCCTTTTTCTGCCATTGCTGACTATGCCGAAGAATATGGCTTGAGCGGTAAAGTGGATGGTGTTCTGTTTGATTTAGGCGTCTCCTCGCCTCAGTTGGATGATGCTGATCGCGGGTTCAGCTTTTTAAAAGACGGTCCGCTCGATATGCGGATGGATCCGACATCAGGTGTTCCGGTTTCTCAGTGGCTGAAGGATGCGGATTTAGATGATATTACTTGGGTCATTCGTGAGTTTGGTGAAGATCGTTACGCCCGCAGAATTGCCAAAGCGATTGTCAATTATCGTAACGATGACGAAAATGAACCGTTATTACGGACCCGGCAATTGGCACAACTGATTGCCGATGCGGTGCCGAAAAATTATAAAGAGAAGAAACATCCGGCCACTCGTGCTTTTCAGGCGTTTCGGATTTATATCAACAGTGAACTGGATGAAATCGATCTGGCGTTAAAAGGGGCACTGTCGATTCTTGCACCACAGGGTCGTTTATCCGTGATTAGCTTTCATTCGTTGGAAGACCGCATGGTGAAGCACTTTATGCGTAAAGAGAGCAAAGGGCCGGAGGTTCCCCAGGGGCTTCCTTTGACCGATGCTCAGATACAGGCATTGGGCAGTGCTCGTCTTAAGACGATTGGTAAGGCTATCAAACCTTCTGAACAAGAAGTCGCACAGAATACCCGCTCCAGAAGTTCGGTACTCCGGATTGCGGAAAAACTAGCATGACACAGACAAAAAACAGCCAATCCAGTCCGAATCTGGTTCGATTGATTTTGACCGATCTATTCACCGTGGGTCGGTTAGCGCTGTTTTTGCTTTTTATTATGTTCGCTACCGCGATGGGAATCGTATTTACCACACATCAAGCTCGAATGGCTATCACAGCGAGAGAACATGAGATGGTTGAACGAGAGCACTTAGATAGTGAATGGCGTAACCTGTTACTGGAAGAAACTGCGCTTTCAGATAACAGCCGAGTTCAGGATCTGGCTCAGAAAGATCTGAATATGATTCGTCCCGATGCAGACAAGGAAGTGGTAGTTCCTCTGAAATGAAAAAGATAGAGCCCTCTCCAAAAAAGCAGCCTTCTCAAAGCCATGTATTCATCCGCTGGCGCTTCTATATTATTTTATTCTTTGTTTTCTCCGCCTTTGGCATTCTGATTGGGCGTACCGCCTATATTCAGGTCATTGAGCCTGATAATTTGGTGTATCAGGGAGATTTGCGTTCAATCCGTGCGAAAACAATCCCATCAGCACGGGGGATCATATCTGACCGGAACGGAGAGCCGTTGGCTGTGAGCGTTCCTGTTGATGCCGTATGGGCCGACCCCGCCACTATTTTTAAATATCATGAATTGGATGATCGGAACCGATGGTACGCTTTAGCTGATGTATTGGGACTCGATCGGCAAGCCTTGATTGATAAAATTTCTGAAAATAAAAGTCGTCGTTTTATTTACTTGCAGCGTCAGGTGAATCCACCGATGGCAAAATACATCCGTGAGTTGAAGTTAAAAGGTGTCGGCCTGAAGTCGGAATCGCGGCGCTATTATCCTTCTGGTGAAGTGAGTGCCCACTTGATTGGGGTCACCGGGATTGATGGTCACGGATTAGAAGGGGTCGAGAAAAGTTATGATAACTGGCTCAGTGGCGAAGCCGGCAAGCAGGTGATTCGGAAAGACCGCTATGGCCGGGTGGTTGAAAATATTGCTCTGGAAGCCAAGCAGGAAGGGAAACCGTTACAACTCACCATTGATCAAAGAATTCAGGCCATTGCTTATCGAGCGGTGAAACAAGCGAAGGCGGATCACCGGGCAACATCGGCATCAGCAATTATTGTGGATGTCAAAAGTGGTGCCATTCTGGCCATGGTCAACGCGCCATCATATAACCCGAATAATCGTTCGGACCTACAAACTTTTCGGATGAGAAACCGGGTGTTGACCGATGCAATGGAACCGGGCTCAACCATTAAACCGTTCACGGAGATTGCTGCGATTGAAAATGGCGTTGCCAATCAAGATACGGTGATTGATACCGAGAACGGCGTTTTCCGAATCGGTGGTAGTCGTGTTCGGGATGTGTCTCGGGTCGGAAAAGCCAACTTACAAAAAATTCTCCAGAAATCGAGCAATATTGGGGTCGCAAAACTGGCTTTACGGATGCCGATTCAGGCGTTACTGGGATTATATGGCTCAGTCGGACTCGGGGAATTATCCGGATTGAATATCGTGGGGGAATCGACGGGGATTTTTCCAAACCGGACGCGGTGGTCCAAATTTGAGATTGCGACCTTAGCATTCGGTTATGGCATCTCTGTCACTCCGATTCAACTGGCTCACGCTTATGCCACGCTGGGGAATTATGGCGTTTATCAACCGTTACATATTATTGAAAACAACCAGCAGAACCTGTCCAAAAAAGTGATTGACCATGATGTCGCAAAGTTAGTGCTGGGATATATGGAAACGGTGACTCAGCCCGGAGGAACGGCAACCAAGGCTGCGATTCCCGGATATCGGATTGCAGCAAAGACGGGTACATCACGGAAAGCAACAAAAGGGGGGTATAGTGATGAATATGTCAATATTACTGCTGGGATTGCACCGGTCAGTGATCCCCGTTTAGCTTTAGTGGTGGTTGTCAATGAGCCTCAGGGAGACGAATATTACGGCGGCTCGGTTGCCGCGCCTGTTTTTGCAGAAATAATGAAAGGGGCACTCCAGATTATGAATATTGCTCCCGATGATAATCAGCCCCGGAGTAAATAAGGAATACGTATGTGTGAAAGTATATCGATTGCGGAATTGATTTCTCCCTGGCTTCAATTAGAAGCAACCACATATGCTGATATCCCGATTCGCCGGTTGGTACTCGATAGTCGGCAGATTTATCCCGGAGATACTTTTGTTGCCGTCATCGGCCATCAAGTTGATGGACGGGGGTTTATTGATACTGCTGTCACTGCGGGAGCCAATCTGATTATTGCCCAGTCTGATTCACACAAACAACACGGTACCATCGAGTCTCACGCTTCAGTGCCGATCATCTATTTGGATGAATTGAATGCTCATCTCTCCGAATTGGCCAGTCGGTTGTATCATCATCCGAGTCAACATCACTCGTTGGTGGGGATCACCGGAACGAATGGCAAAACAACGATTTCTCAATTGATTGCCCAGTGGTTAAATGTATTGGGAAATCAGTGTGCCGTGATGGGCACGACAGGGAATGGTTTTCTTGAACAGTTACAGCCAGTCGGCAATACAACCGGCAGCGCGATTGACATTCAGGCAACATTATCCGCTTTGGTGAATCAAGGGGCGAACTATACTGCGATGGAAGTGTCATCCCACGGTCTGGTTCAAGGGCGAGTCAAAGCTTTGTATTTTGATGTGGGCGTGTTCTCCAACTTGAGTCGCGATCACCTTGATTATCATGGTGATATGGAGACTTATGCGCAAGCGAAGCAGTTACTATTCTGTACGCATCACTGCCAACGCGCAGTGATAAACGTTGATGACCCGGTTGGTCGTTCATGGTGTGATGATCTGGATGAAGCGATCGGGGTCTCTTTGTCGGGACGTCCACAAACCCGCCTTGGCGTTTGGGCAACGGATATCCGCTACAGTGAAGATGGTATTCACCTCTCGTTTGATGGTTCATGGGGAAGCGGCAGTTTTTCAGTGCCTTTAATCGGAGCATTCAACGCCAGTAACGTGTTACTGACCTTTACGACCATGCTGGCTCTTGGATTTGATAAAGATGATTTAGTCGCAACTGCCGGGCATTTATCTCCTGTTGTGGGTCGTATGGAGTTATTCCAAACTGCGGGACGAGCAAAAATAGTCGTTGATTATGCACATACCCCTGATGCGCTTGAAAAAGCACTGTCTGCACTGAGGGTTCATTGTCATGGCAAGCTATGGGCTATCTTTGGTTGTGGTGGTGATCGGGATCGGGGCAAGCGTCCGCTGATGGCTGCAATTGCAGAGCGGTTGGCTGATCATGTCATACTGACCGATGACAATCCACGCAGTGAAGCGGCGCAGCTGATTATTGAGGATATGTTGCAAGGCTTACAGTCTCCGGCGGATGTATATATTGAGCATCAACGACAAAAAGCGGCTGAATATGCACTCGCTCATGCCGATGAGAATGATATTATCTTGCTGGCAGGAAAAGGGCATGAAGATTATCAGGTGACGGCCGAAGGGGTTCATCACTATTCTGATCGAGAGACGGCAATAAGACTGTTGGAGTTAACGGCATGATTCAGGTTTCACTATCACAATTGGCAAATGTTCTTGAAGCAGAACTGATTGGCGAAGATCTTGATATTCAGACAATTTCAACGGATACCCGCCATATCGACAAGGGAGCGTTGTTTATTGCCTTGGCCGGTGAACGGTTTGATGCGCATGATTTTGCGGATCACGCGATCGAGCAAGGTGCGCAGGCGTTACTGGTGAATCGGGCGTTGAAAGTTAATGTCCCTCAGATTGTGGTACGCGATACTCGCCAAGCTTTAGGGAAAGTTGCTGCGTGGGTTCATCAGCAGTGTCAGACGAAAACCGTCGCAATCACGGGAAGTTGCGGTAAGACGACCGTGAAAGAAATGGTTGCTGAGATTTTATCCCAAAAAGGTCGGGTGCTTTATACGCAAGGGAATTTCAACAATGAAATTGGCGTACCTTTAACCTTACTTCAATCTTGCCCTGAAGATGATTTTGCTATTATTGAGCTGGGAGCGAATCATGTCGGTGAAATTGCTTATACGACTCGCTTAGTCAGACCGGATGCGGCATTGGTCAATAATGTTGCTGCGTCCCACTTAGAAGGATTTGGATCTTTAGAGGGCGTCAAAGTCGCCAAAGGAGAGATCTTTGAAGGGCTGAATCCCGGAGCGACAGCGGTGATTAATCTCGATAGTCAGGGGAATTCTGTGTGGGAAAAGATCCTCGCTGATAAGCATGTTGTGACTTTCTCACGCCAACATGCGTCTGCTGACTTTTATGCTCAGTCAATTCGTCTGGATGCATCTGCACGACCAAGCTTTACACTGGTGTCACCTCAAGGTCAGCGAAATGTTCAATTGAATATTATCGGTGAACATAATATTGCCAATGCCTTGGCTGCGGCTGCATTGGCAACGTCTGCCGGTGCAACGTTAGATGAAATAAAAACTGGATTAGAAAAGGCGAAAAATGTGCAGGGGCGTGTGGATGTGTCGATGCTGACGCCAAACATTCGTTTGATCGATGATAGCTATAATGCCAGTGTACCGGCTGTAAAATCTGCTATTGATCTGCTGGCAACATTCTCTGCAGTGCGGTGGCTTATTTTAGGAAATATGGCTGAGCTTGGTGATGAAAGTCTTGCACATCATCGCCAAGTCGGTGAACATGCAGCCCCCTGTGGGTTTGATTATGTGCTGACATATGGCGACGATGCCAAAGTTATCAGTGAGGTGTGCCAAGGCGTACATTTCTCTTCACATCAACATATGCTGGAGTATATCGAGCGGCAACTCGATAAGAATCAAAATCAAGAGCATGTTTTACTCGTTAAAGGCGCGCATAGTGCCGGCATGGGTAAGATAGTTGCTGCTCTCAAGGAGAAATACGCATGATTATTTGGCTTGCAGAATTATTACAGCCATATTTTTCTTTCTTTCGTCTGTTTGAATATCTGTCATTCAGAGCCATCCTTAGTATTTTGACCGCATTGGCGCTTTCCCTCTGGATGGGACCTCGCCTTATTAAGCGACTTCAATTGCTACAAATCGGGCAAGTTGTTCGTAATGACGGACCTGAGTCTCACTTCAGCAAGCGCGGGACGCCGACCATGGGCGGAGTGATGATTCTCGCGTCGATCTTTATTACGGTGTTATTGTGGACCGATTTGTCCAATCCTTACGTCTGGGCTGTGATGGTTGTTCTGCTCGGTTATGGCGCGGTTGGCTTTGTTGATGATTATCGTAAAGTTGTGCACAAAAATACGGATGGCCTCATCGCGCGATGGAAGTATTTTTGGCAGTCTCTGATTGCTTTATGTGTCGCATTTGCTTTGTATATTCATGGCAAAGATACCAGCGCGACAGAACTTGTGGTGCCTTTCTTTAAAGATGTCATGCCACAATTGGGAATGTTTTATATTGTTCTGACTTACTTCGTGATTGTCGGAACCAGTAACGCGGTCAATTTGACGGATGGACTGGATGGGCTGGCGATTATGCCGACTGTTTTAGTCGCTGCCGGTTTTGGGGTTATTTCCTGGGCTACGGGAAATGTGAATTTTGCCAATTATCTCCATATTCCTTATATCGCTTATGCTTCCGAACTTTCCGTCGTCTGCACCGCTATCGTCGGCGCCGGGCTTGGGTTTCTATGGTTCAATACTTATCCTGCACAGGTCTTTATGGGAGATGTTGGATCACTCGCTTTAGGTGGTGCGCTGGGAACTATTGCTGTGCTTGTTCGACAAGAATTTGTTCTGGTGATCATGGGCGGGGTATTTGTGATGGAAACGCTCTCGGTGATTCTACAGGTCGGGTCTTATAAATTACGTGGACAACGTATTTTCAGAATGGCACCCATCCATCATCACTATGAGTTGAAGGGGTGGCCCGAGCCTCGTGTAATCGTGCGTTTCTGGATTATTTCAATTGTGCTGGTTCTGATTGGCTTGGCAACACTGAAAGTCCGTTGATACTTTGTTCCATCCAGTTGCTGTGCGTTGAATGGCGCTGTGCTATGGTGGTTTTGAGGTTACGATGCCGTCTATCTTGGTGTGATAGCTTAAGAGTCGGCTTGGAATGGCGTGTATAAGATGAATGATTGGCAAGATGTAAAGAGTGTCGTTGTCGTTGGTTTGGGGATCACGGGCCTTTCGGTCGTGAAATATCTTGGTAGATATCATCCGAATATTGCTGTCAAAGTTATTGATACCCGAGACAATCCTCCGGGATTGAGTGAGTTACCGACGGGGATTGAATGTCATCAAGGCGGCTGGTGCAGTGAATGGTTAGCAGCCGCTGATTTAGTCGTCATTAATCCCGGCATCGCGTTAGCGACGCCAGAAATTCAACATGTCATCCAGACTGGCACTCCCGTTGTCGGTGATATTGAGTTATTTGCCTGGCATATCGACAAACCTGTCATCGCCATTACAGGCTCCAATGGCAAGAGTACCGTCACTGATTTAACCGGAAAAATGGCCGCTGCGGCCGGTCTTCGGGTGGCTGTAGGTGGTAATATCGGTGTTCCGGCACTGGATTTGATTGATGAGTCTGTTGATTTGTATGTTCTGGAGTTGTCTAGTTTTCAACTAGAGACGACGAATGATCTAAAACTGAAAGCCGCGGCGTTTTTGAATTTGTCTGAAGACCATATGGATCGCTATCGGGATATTGATGGATATCGTCAGGCAAAACTGCGTATTTTTACTCATACCGAAGCCGCTATCGTCAATCGCGATGACCCAGAGACATATCCTGACGCTTTCTCCGGTGAGGTTGTTACTTTTTCTATTTCGCAAGCGGCCGATTTTTCTCTTCAATCTATTGATGGTTGTGAATATCTGATAGCGAATGGACATCCGGTGATTGCCTGTGATCAACTCAAGTTAGTCGGACGACATAACTTAGCTAATGTTTTAACTGTATTGGCACTGTTGCAACACTCAGGGATTTGCTATGAAAAAGGGCTTGATGTCCTCAAATCTTACACTGGATTGACACATCGGTGCCAAGTTGTTGAAGATAATCGTGGGATTCAGTGGGTCAATGATTCTAAGGCAACGAATGTTGCCAGTACACTGGCAGCGCTATCGGGTTTGGCTTTAAAAGGGACGTTGTATTTGTTAGTCGGTGGTGTCGGTAAAGGAGCAGATTTTTCACCGTTGGCTCCGGTTCTGAATTCACTGAATGTTCGGCTCTGTTGTTTTGGGCGTGATGGTCAGCAGTTTATGCAGTTGCACCCGGCAGCAAAACTGTACGATACGATGGCTGATGTGATTGCCGATATTGCACCTCAGTTGTTACAAGGAGATATCGTGATGCTTTCACCTGCCTGCGCCAGCTTTGATCAGTTTAAGAATTTTATGGCAAGAGGCGATGCTTTTGCCGACTTAGCGCACCAATACGCATAATGTAGGGTTATTTGTGTCACTCGTATCGAAAGCAACCGCCAGAATGATCCGATGGCTGAAGACCCCGAGTCCTCAGGTATTGTTTGATCGGCAATTGGTATGGATTGCACTGGGACTGGTGTTAATCGGTTTGGTGATGGTGACTTCGGCATCATTTCCCGTGAGCTCGCGGCTGACCGATCAACCGTTCCATTTTATGTTTCGGCAGGCGACTTTTTTAGCGTTGGCATTAGTTGTGTCTGCTGTGGTTTTGCAAGTCCCCTTACATCGTTGGTTCCAGTACAGTTCATTGCTATTAGCGATCTCATTTGTGCTGTTGGTGATAGTACTGATTACCGGGAAGTCGGTGAATGGTGCGTCTCGTTGGATTCCTTTGGGGCTGTTTAACCTACAGCCTGCAGAAGTTGCAAAACTGACGTTATTTATTTTTATGTCTGGCTATTTGGTCAGAAAGCATGATGAAGTCAGGCAAACCTTTTTTGGCGGGTTCATGAAACCGATTATGGTGTTTTCATGTCTGGCTATTTTACTGCTACTGCAGCCTGACTTGGGAACCGTTATCGTGATGTTAGTAACTTTATTCGGCATGCTGTTTATTGCCGGAGCAAAGTTGTCACAGTTTATTGCGTTGATGGTCGCCGGAGTGCTTTCAGTGATTGGACTGATCATTGCTGAACCGTATCGGATTCGCCGGGTGACATCGTTTCTCGACCCCTGGGAAGACCCTTTCGGCAGTGGTTATCAATTGACACAATCACTGATGGCTTTCGGGCGTGGTGGTTGGTTTGGTCAGGGACTCGGAAATTCGATTCAAAAGCTGGAGTATTTACCTGAGGCGCATACCGATTTTGTCTTTGCCGTCTTAGCCGAGGAACTTGGATTCGTCGGGGTTGTTCTGGTCTTACTGTTACTGATGTGGCTAGTGATGAAGGCGGTATTCATTGGTAAAAAGGCATTTGAACATGAACAACAGTTTGGCGGATATCTTGCTTTCGGTATTGGTATTTGGTTTGCCTTTCAGACCTTGGTCAATGTTGGTGCCGCTGCCGGGATTGTTCCGACCAAGGGGTTAACGCTGCCACTGATTAGTTATGGTGGTTCGAGCTTAATTGTAATGTCTGTCGCGGTTTCAATTTTATTGAGAATTGATTTTGAATGCCGGCTCGCAGATGTGGAAAAAGAAGTTGTAAAGAACGCAGATGATCAAGAATAAACGTTTAATGGTAATGGCGGGTGGTACAGGCGGACACGTTTTCCCCGGGCTTGCCGTTGCCAAAGCATTACAAGCTCAAGGATGGGAAATCCGTTGGTTGGGAACATCCGACAGAATGGAAGCTGAATTGGTTCCTAAGCACCAGATTGACATTGATTTTATCCAAGTCAAAGGATTGCGGGGACAGGGAATTTTACGTTTATTAAAAGCGCCGTTTCAAATTATCAATGCAATTTTTCAGGCCAGAGCTTATATCAAACAGTGGCAACCTGATGTGGTGTTAGGCATGGGCGGCTATGTCAGCGGTCCCGGAGGTGTTGCGGCATGGTTGTTGGGGATCCCCGTTGTATTGCATGAACAAAATGCGGTTGCCGGTTTAACCAATCGTTGGCTTGCTCGCATTGCCCGACGTGTTTTTCAGGCCTTTCCCGGGGCATTCCCGAATGCAGATGTTGTCGGTAATCCGGTGCGGAGTGATGTTGCCCGACTGGCGGAACCGATGCAGAGAATGAACGGTCGCAATGGTCCCGTTCGTATCTTGGTGATGGGCGGGAGTCAAGGCGCTCGTATTTTGAACCAAACCATGCCTGAAGCGATGGCATTATTACCGCATGACACATTTGAAATTCGTCATCAGGCCGGTAAGGGAAATCAATCGTCCGTTGAGGAACAATATCGCCAGCAACAGATCGAGTCTGTTCATGTCACAGAGTTTATCGATGATGTGGCAGAAGCTTATGCATGGGCTGATTTGCTGATCTGTCGATCCGGGGCGCTAACCGTTTCCGAAATAGCCGCTGTCGGTGTGGGGGCCATTTTTGTTCCTTTCATGCATAAAGATCGTCAACAAGCTCTGAATGCCGATCATTTGGTTGCCGCAGGGGCTGCGCTCATGATCGAGCAACCCCGACTCAGCGCGCAGATAATGGCTGATGCCATTGCTCAACTTGACCGAAGTCGATTGCTCGATATGGCCGTCAAGGCCCGAGAAGTCGCGCAGCCTGATGCCGATAAGATCGTTGCGAATGCGATCATCTCTTTAACTGAATAATGGAAAGTTTCATGACCATGACATATACGCCCGATCTATCCCAGCTAAGAACAATCGTTCCTGAAATGCGTCGGGTTAAATGCATTCACTTTGTCGGGATTGGCGGTGCCGGAATGAGTGGTATTGCTGAGGTTCTATTGAATGAAGGCTATCAGATCACCGGATCTGATATCGCGGCAAATGCGATCACCGATAATTTAAAAGCGAAAGGTGCGACCATTCATATTGGGCATCAGGCGGCAAATGTTGCACAAGCGAGTGTTGTTGTTGTTTCCACTGCAATTGATATGAACAACCCTGAACTCGTTGAAGCCAGAGAGAGACGTGTGCCGATTGTGCGTCGGGCAGAAATGTTGGCTGAACTGATGCGGTTCCGTCATGGGATTGCTGTCGCGGGGACACATGGAAAAACGACGACGACTGCTTTAGTCACACAAATCTATTCCGAAGCCGGGCTAGATCCGACGTTTGTCAATGGCGGATTAGTCAAAAGTGCAGGGACCAATGCAAGGTTGGGGAGTAGCCGTATTTTAATCGCGGAAGCCGATGAAAGTGATGCCTCTTTCTTACACTTGCAGCCGATGGTCAGTATTGTGACCAATATCGAAGCAGATCATATGGATACCTATCAAGGAGATTTTGAAACTCTGAAACGGACGTTTATCGAGTTTTTACATAATTTGCCTTTTTATGGACAGGCGATCCTCTGCATTGATGATCCGGTAGTCCGGGAACTGATTCCTCAATTGAGTCGCCATGTGGTGACATATGGCTTCTCATCGGATGCCGATGTTCGTATCGAAAATTATCAACAAAACGGCCAGCAGGGTAAATTTACCGTGGTCCGTAAAGGGCGTTCTGATTTATCGATTACCTTGAATATTCCGGGACGACATAATGCGATGAATGCTGCTGCTGCGATTGCCGTCGCGACGGAAGATGACATTAGTGATGAAGCGATTTTGAAAGCGATGGAAAGTACTCAGGGAACCGGTCGCCGCTTTGATCACTTAGGTGTATTTGATTCAGGGCGAGGCAAGGTCATGCTGGTTGATGATTATGGCCATCATCCGACCGAAGTAGATGTGACGATTCAGGCTGCCAGAAGTGGTTGGACAGAAAAACGTTTAGTGATGATTTTTCAACCACATCGCTATAGTCGCACCCGAGATTTATACGATGACTTTGCCAATGTACTTGAACAGGTTGATGTGTTGATTATGCTGGATGTTTATCCGGCAGGAGAAAAACCGATTGCCGGAGCTGATGGGCGTTCATTATGCCGGACGATTCGAAGCCGTGGCAAAATAGACCCAATTTTTGTTCCGGATACTCAGATATTACCGAGTGTTCTCGCCAATGTATTACAAGATGGTGACTTAGTGCTGACGCAAGGCGCTGGCGATATTGGCAAAGTAGCGAGACAATTAGCATCATTGCAGTTGAACATCGAAAAGATGCAACAAGTAGGATAAAAAACTAGTATTTATCTGTTGCAAAAATGGGGAAGTTGGCATCAGAGCTAAATTTCTGTTTTTCTTTATTTGATACTTTTAGTGAGCTCAGTATAATCCGAAAGTTATAGTGAATGTTTTTGCCGCAATTGTAATTCGAAAGCAGGATGTACAAAGTCAATTGATGGCTGACGGTGAACTTGAATGAAGCAAATATTAATGAGAAGCCATCAGCTGTCACTATCACCATGGTTCAGAGAACGAGTCTGGGGTGGGATTTTTCTGTTATCGGTGACTTTCTTCATCGGGTTGTTACTTTATTCTGCGTTAAGTTGGATGTGGGATGAAGACCGATTACCGTTGTCCCGAATCATTTTGCAGGGACACTTGAAGTATGTCACGGCACATGATGTCCAGCAGGCGTTTGCCACGTTGGATCACGTCGGAACATTTATGTCTCAGGATGTGGATCAGTTACAACGTAGTGTTCAAATGATCCCTTGGGTTGAACATGCGTCGATTCGTAAGCAATGGCCTGATACGATTAAAGTGTTTCTGACTGAACATCAAGTTCAGGCAATATGGAACGGTCAGTCTCTTTTAGACGAACATGGTGTTGTGTTTCATGGCGATTTAGGGCTTGTGCAAGGGGAACATGTCAAATTATATGGTCCGGAAAATTCGTCAGTTGAAGTACTTGATATGTGGCGAAAATATAATCCTGAGTTTCAAAAGTTAGGATTGAATATTTCCTCTCTATTGCTGAATGAACGCAGAGCCTGGCAGATAATACTGGATAACGGTATTCGCCTTGAACTGGGGAAAGAATCCATCAAGGAGCGAATCATGAGGTTCGTTGCACTTTATCGTTATTTTGGTCAAAAAGCTGAAAAAATAAGCTATATTGACCTCAGATATGATACCGGAGCTGCTGTCGGGTGGTTTTCGGAACAAGAGTTAGAGCAAGAGAATACAACGGATGACAAAAATGACCGATGACAACATAATTGTAGGTCTCGATGTTGGCACGGCAACTGTTTCTGCTTTAGTCGGAGAAATATTGCCTGATGGGCAGATTAATATCATCGGTGCAGGAACAAGCCCATCCAGAGGAATGGATAAGGGTGGTGTCAATGATTTGGAATCGGTTGTAAAGTCTGTTCAGCGAGCGATCGATCAAGCTGAACTGATGGCTGAGTGTCAAATTCGCAATGTTTTTTTATCAATCTCTGGTAAACATATTGCGAGTCGGATTGAAAAGGGAATGGGGACAATTTCTGAGGAAGAAGTTTCTCAGGAAGATATGGATCGAGCCATTCATACAGCGAAATCAATTAAGATTGGCGATGAGCAGCGAATCCTGCATGTCATTCCCCAAGAATTTACAATTGATTACCAAGAAGGCATTAAAAACCCGCTTGGTTTATCAGGTGTGCGCATGGAAGTCAGTGTACACCTTATTTCCTGTCATAATGATATGGCTAGAAATATTATTAAGGCTGTGGAGCGTTGCGGGTTAAAAGTTGAACAACTGGTCTATTCAGGACTTGCTGCCAGCAACGCTGTGATCACTGAAGATGAACGAGAACTCGGTGTCTGTGTGGTCGATATCGGTGCCGGAACGATGGATATTGCAATTTGGACTGGCGGTGCACTGCGTCATACGGAAGTTTTTTCGTATGCCGGCAATGCTGTGACTAGTGATATTGCATTTGCATTCGGGACGCCAGTCAGCGATGCTGAAGAGATAAAAGTAAAATATGGATGTGCATTGAGTGAGTTAGTCAGTAAAGATGACACGGTCAATGTACCCAGTGTCGGGGGACGTCCTTCCCGTAGTTTGCAGCGTCAAACCTTGTCGGAAGTGATAGAGCCTCGCTACACTGAATTAATGGGACTGGTTCACCAGACTATCGATACTGTGCAGGAAAAGTTACGATCCGAAGGGATCAAACATCATTTAGCTGCGGGGATCGTCCTGACGGGTGGTGCTGCTCAGATTGAAGGACTGGTTGAATGTGCGGAACGTGTTTTCCGCAATCAGGTTCGTGTTGGAAAACCACTTGAAGTGAGTGGACTCACGGACTACGTAAAAGAGCCGTATCATTCTACGGCGGTTGGTTTACTCCATTATGCAAGGGATAGTCAAATTAGCGACGAGACAGAATATAGCGAACCTAAACGCCAATCGATGTCCGGACTATTTGGTCGTTTGCGTAATTGGATACAGAAAGAGTTTTAACCTGAGTTGCAGGAAAAACGGAGATAACACATGTTTGAACCGATGATGGAAATGTCTGACGATGCTGTAATTAAAGTCGTTGGAGTTGGTGGCGGCGGCGGTAACGCTGTAGAACACATGGTGCGTGAATCCATCGAAGGCGTGGAATTCATCAGTGTTAACACAGATGCACAGGCACTTCGTAAGACGAGTGTAAGTACTGTGATTCAAATTGGTGGCGATATCACCAAAGGGTTAGGTGCTGGTGCAAATCCTCAAGTAGGACGTGATGCTGCTCTTGAAGATAAAGAAAAAATTAAAGAATCCCTAATGGGTGCCGATATGGTGTTTATCGCAGCTGGTATGGGTGGTGGAACCGGTACTGGAGCAGCTCCAGTGATTGCTGAAGTAGCAAAAGAACTGGGTGTGTTAACGGTTGCTGTGGTCACCAAGCCTTTTAGCTTTGAAGGAAAGAAACGGCTCGCCTTTGCAGAACAAGGCATTGAAGAGTTATCAAAACATGTTGACTCTTTGATTACGATTCCGAATGAGAAGCTGCTTAAGGTATTGGGACGCGGTATCACGTTACTTGAAGCCTTTGCCAGTGCGAACGACGTATTGAAGAATGCAGTTCAGGGGATTGCTGAATTGATTACCCGCCCCGGCATGATCAACGTGGACTTTGCAGACGTGAGAACAGTCATGTCTGAAATGGGACATGCAATGATGGGGAGTGGTGTCGCAAAAGGTGAAGACCGGGCAGAAGAAGCCGCTGAAATGGCTATTTCTAGTCCGCTGCTGGAAGATATCGACCTCGCAGGTGCACGTGGCGTATTGGTTAACATTACCGCTGGTCTTGATATGCGTCTGGATGAGTTCGAAACGGTTGGTAATACGGTGAAAGCATTTGCTTCGGATAACGCAACTGTTGTTATTGGTACCTCGCTTGACCCGGATATGGCTGATGAAATTCGTGTCACTGTTGTTGCAACAGGCATCGGCAATGAGAAAAAACCGGATATTACGCTTGTTGCCGGTGGCAAAGCAAACTCACAGGCTGTCGGTACTCAGCAACCAGTCACTTCATCACAGCAAGGCGGTGTTCCTCATGTTGCTGCGAAAACTGAAGAGAAAGTGGCACCGAAGTTGCAAGGAAATGTTGAGTCAAAATCTCAGCCTTCATCGGCAAATTCTCAAGGCGCAGGTCAGAGTACTGCTCCGAAAGAGAAAGAAAGTGGTTATCTCGATATTCCAGCTTTTTTACGTCGTCAGGCTGATTGATTTATCATAATTTGACACCGCTCACAATTGTGATATTATTTGCGGCCAATAAGTAAATTGGCCGTGTTTTGTAGCACTGACATTGAGGCAAGCAGATGATCAGACAACGTACGTTGAAAGAGATAGTGAAAACAACTGGGGTGGGACTTCACTCTGGTCGAAAAGTCACGTTAACTCTTCGCCCTGCCGCTGCAAACACCGGTATTATTTATCGCCGTACTGACGTTACACCACCTGTTGATTTTCCGGCAAATCCAGAAAATGTACGTGACACCATGTTGTGTACAGCGCTTGTGAATGACGAAGGCATCCGGATTTCTACCGTAGAGCACTTAAATGCTGCTCTTGCTGGGATGGGAATCGATAATGCAGTGGTTGAAGTCGACGCACCGGAAATTCCGATTATGGACGGAAGTGCCAGCCCATTTGTATTTCTCTTACAGCAAGCGGGTATTGAAGTTCAGAATGCGCCGAAGCGATTCATTCGGGTGAAAAAGCCAGTTCGTTTTGAAGATGGTGATAAGTGGGCCGAATTAGTCCCTTACCAAGGTTTTCGGATGGATTTTGAGATTGATTTTAACCATCCAGCAATTGAATCCGATGAACAGCGACTATTGTTTGACTTTTCGTCTCAATCGTTTGTTCGGGATATTTCCCGAGCGAGAACATTCGGTTTCATGCGTGATATCGAATACCTGCAGTCACAGAATCTTTGTCTGGGTGGTAGTTTTGATTGTGCAATCGTTCTGGATGACTATCGTATTCTGAATGAAGACGGCTTACGTTTTGCAAATGAGTTCGTTACGCATAAAGTTTTGGATGCCATTGGTGATCTTTACATGTGTGGTCATTCTATTGTTGGTGAATTCAGAGCTTACAAATCCGGACATGGTCTGAACAATCAGTTATTACGCACTCTTCTAGCAGACCAGGAAGCATGGGAATGGGCAACGTTTGGTGAAGAGGTCGGTTCTCCGGTTGCTTTTGCCGATCCGAGTACTGTACTCGCATAATCGACTATATTTTTCGTATAAAAAACCAGACATCATGTCTGGTTTTTTACATTTGGCCGTTGCTAATATGAGTGAGTTGAAGAGTTACTCGTTTTTCTTGTTGGCAAGACAGGCAATATTTTCCAGTCTTTTTTTCACTTTCGGTGAAGCATGATCTGCGATGCATTTGAGTAGATCTGCTGTTTGAGAAGAAATTACTCGTGGATTTTTAGGCATTTTATCTTCACTTGAAGATGAAGCGGTTCGATAAATTGACGGATTGATCACCACTTCTAGACTGATCAGGTGAGCAAATCCCTGACTGCGTAAAAGACTCAGAATTTGCAAGCGTTCATAGTCCACTTTCATCTTGATTGCCGCGCTGGCAACTTCCAGCACTAAATGGTTGCGGCGAAGATTTGCCACGCGCACATAAGGCTGAGATCCCTTTGGAAGCAGCGGCATAATAATCTGACTGAGACGATTGATTGACTCAGCATGTTTCTGAATCTCTTTCAGCTTTGAATGGCTGATTAGCTCATTCGTCGCAGTCGGGCGGTGGTTTCTCATCATAGGATCCAGTTTGCATCACTCTTGCTGTTCTATTCTATCTCAAATCGCTCGTCAATGCCGTGTCCGGTGTTTCTTTCTTCGTTTGATGAATCATTTTAAGTGTTGCAATCAAACAAATCGTTGGTGATATTGGTGATCAGACTAAAAATTCCTTACACTATGTCCTTCTTAAAAAGGATTGCCTTGAAAAACCATCGATAAGCCTCAATATCATCGGATAGACATGATTTATCTCAGTACACTTAGTTGATGACTGGTAGAGACTGATGGAACAAGAATAGATCTCAAATGATCTAAGCATAGAGAGATTCGGATAAAAATGATAACTAAGCTACTGACTAAGGTTATTGGTAGCCGCAATGACAGAACATTGCGACGCCTGAGAAAAATTGTTAAAGAAATCAATAATTATGAACCTGTTTATGAAGCGTTCTCTGATGAAGACTTAAAAGCGAAAACGATTGAATTTCGGGAGCGCTTGGCTCAGGGAGAAACACTCGATCAACTCCTTCCTGAAGCGTTCGCAACGGTTCGTGAAGCATCTAAACGCGTGTTCGGGATGCGTCATTTTGATGTTCAGCTGATTGGTGGGATGGTCCTCAATGGCGGACAAATCGCTGAGATGCGTACTGGTGAGGGGAAAACCCTGACTGCGACACTGTCTGCTTACCTGAATGCTTTACCGGGATACGGTGTCCATGTGGTCACTGTGAACGATTATCTCGCCAAACGGGATGCTGAAACCAACCGACCGCTGTTTGAGTTTTTGGGCATGACTGTTGGTGTCAACGTCCCAGGCATGATGCCTCAAGAGAAGCAACAAGCTTATCTGGCTGATATTATTTATGGGACAAACAATGAATTCGGCTTTGATTACTTGCGCGATAATATGGCATTTCGCAAAGAAGACCGTGTTCAGCGAGCTCGCTTTTTTGCAATCGTCGATGAGGTGGACTCTATTCTTATTGATGAAGCCAGAACGCCATTGATTATTTCCGGTCCTGCTGAAGACAGCTCTGAATTGTACACCCGCATTAATACCTTGATTCCTTCGCTGGAAAGGCAAGAGAAAGAAGACTCGGAAGAATACCGTGGTGACGGGCACTACACCGTTGATGAGAAAGTGAAACAGGTCTATCTGACTGAAACCGGGCAAGAATATGTCGAGGAACTGTTGGTTAAAAATGGCCTGATGAATGAAGGCGATACACTATACTCTCCGGCGAATATCAGCCTGCTCCATCACGTGAATGCAGCGCTTCGAGCGCATGTGTTGTTTGAGAAAGATGTCGATTACATCGTCTCAAACGAAGGTGAAGTGATTATTGTCGATGAACATACCGGACGGACAATGCCTGGTCGTCGCTGGTCTGATGGTTTACATCAAGCGGTCGAAGCCAAAGAAGGGGTGAAAATCCAAAATGAGAACCAGACATTAGCCTCGATTACCTTCCAGAACTACTTCCGTCTCTACGACAAACTGTCAGGTATGACAGGGACTGCCGATACCGAAGCATTCGAATTCCAGACGATTTATGGTTTGGAAACAGTGGTTATCCCAACCAACAAACCGATGATCCGTGATGATATGGCGGACGTTGTCTACCGGACCGAAGCCGAGAAATTTGCCGCAATCATTGAGGATATCAAAGAGCGTGTGCAGAAAGGCCAACCTGTGTTGGTCGGGACGATTTCGATTGAGAAATCTGAACTGCTGTCTCAGGCTCTTAAAAAAGCCAAAGTAAAACACAATGTATTGAATGCTAAGTTTCATGAAAAAGAAGCTGAAATTGTTGCTGAAGCGGGTAAGCCCGGTTCTGTTACGATCGCAACCAATATGGCTGGTCGTGGGACAGATATCGTATTAGGCGGTAGCTGGCAGTCAAAAGTGGATGCTCTGGATAATCCGACTCAGGAACAGATTGATCAAATCAAAGCGGAATGGCGAAAAGTACATGAACAGGTACTTCAAGCCGGTGGTTTGCATATTATCGGTACTGAGCGGCATGAATCTCGTCGGATCGATAACCAGTTGAGAGGACGTTCCGGTCGCCAAGGGGATCCGGGGTCATCGCGTTTCTATCTTTCCATGGAAGATGCTCTGCTGAGAATCTTTACCTCAGATCGAATGGCTGGCCTGATTCAAAGTGGTATGGATGAAGGAGAAGCGATTGAAAGTAAACTGCTGTCCCGTTCGATTGAAAAAGCACAACGGAAGGTCGAAGGACGCAACTTCGATATTCGTAAGCAGTTGCTGGAATATGATGATGTTGCCAATGATCAGCGTAAGGTTGTTTATGAACTCCGTGATGAGTTGATGGAAGCGGAAGATATTCAGGAAATGCTCGAGCAGAACCGCTTCGATGTGTTCACCGCAGTCATTGACGAATATATTCCACCTCAGTCACTGGAAGATATGTGGGATATTCAGGGATTACACAATCGCCTGAAGCATGATTTTGATCTGAATTTGCCGATCCAGTCATGGCTGGATGAAGATGATAAGTTGTATGAAGAAGTCCTTCGTGAGCGCATCATTCAAGAAGCCGTTAAAGTTTACCAAGAGAAAGAAACATTAGTGGGCGCGGAAGTGCTGCGTAATTTCGAAAAATCCGTCATGCTACAAACGCTGGATACATTATGGAAAGAGCATCTGGCAGCGATGGATCATTTACGACAAGGGATACACTTACGCGGATATGCACAAAAGAACCCTAAGCAGGAATATAAGCGCGAGTCGTTTGAACTGTTTGAAGGTCTGCTCGATTCTCTGAAATCTGATGTGATTACCATTCTGTCAAAAGTTCGGGTTCAACAACCTGAAGAAGTTGACGAGATGGAAGCACGTCGTCAGGCTCAAGTTGAAGAGGCTGCTCGTTATGCGCAAGCACAACATGCTGCGAGTGATACTTTACAAGGCGACGAATCACAAGAAGGGCAGCAGCCGCTGGTTCGTGAAGAGAAAAAAGTCGGACGTAATGAGCCTTGTCCATGTGGCAGCGGTAAAAAATATAAGCAATGCCATGGCCGCATTGCATAAAAATTCAATATGATTTGAGAGCCGCTGAGAAAGCGGCTCTTTTTTTGCCATGCAATTATCGTTAGACTTGATGGACAACGCTGTACCAGAGGAATGTATGAAAAGAACACATATTGTTGCTGCGATCATTTTCAATCAGGATCAATCACAAGTTTATATTACCAAGCGACCTGCTCATCTGCATAAAGGCGGATTTTGGGAGTTTCCCGGCGGTAAAGTGGAAAGCGGAGAGTCAATTGAAGCAGCGATTCACCGTGAGTTAGACGAAGAGATTGGTATTGAGGTCACGGTTCAACATCCTTATCAACATCTGACTCATGATTATCCGGACAAGTCACTGGTGTTCGATTTTATCTCGGTAACGGATTTTACCGGCACACCTTATGGCAGAGAAGGTCAGGAAGGGCGATGGGTTTCTGTTACTGCACTGGCCGACTATCAATTTCCTGAAGCCAATGAACCTATCGTTGAACAACTTATTCGTGATTTTTCCCGCTGAGCCGAGTCGGCGTCGAGGCAGCGATATTACGTCAGAAGCGTGAACAAGCCTAGCCACATTGACTGAATATTGGTAGTTTAGACAAATAAATTGATATATATGAAATACGGATGGAGTTTTCGATTCGTATCTGAGCAGAATGGAGAAGTTCGCAATGGTTAAAATTGCAATAGCAGGTGCTGCTGGTCGAATGGGCCGCAACCTAGTCAAAGCTACGCATCATCATGATGTCGCAACTGTGGGAGTTGGTTCTGAACGTCCTGAATCATCACTGATAGGGGTTGATATCGGAGAGTTATGTGGTGAGGGACATTTTGGTGTCTCATTGGTTGATAATCTGGAAAATGCAATTGATCAATTTGATGTCATTATTGACTTCACGTCCCCCGTGAGCACTTTGGCAAATATCGCGTTATGTAAAAAGCACGGCAAAAGCATTGTGATTGGCACCACTGGATTTTCTGAGCCCGAGATTGCACAAATTCATCAGGCAGCACAAGATATTCCGGTTGTCATGGCTCCCAACTATAGTGTCGGTGTGAATTTGGTATTCAAGTTACTGGAAAAAGCCGCCAAGGTGATGGGGAGTTACTGTGATATCGAAATTGTCGAAGCTCACCATCGCTACAAAGTGGATGCACCGTCCGGGACAGCCTTAGGTATGGGAGAAGCGATTGCTCATGCAATGGGTAATGAACTGAAAGATGTGGCTGTCTATGCCAGAGAAGGAATTACGGGTGAAAGACGTCGGGAAGAAATTGGTTTCGCGACGATTCGTGCCGGAGATATTGTGGGTGAACATACCGCAATGTTCGCTGATCTTGGTGAGCGGGTTGAGATTTCACATAAAGCGTCTGACCGGATGACTTTTGCCAATGGTGCTGTGAGAGCTGCGATTTGGTTATCAGACAAACCCGCTGGTTTTTACACTATGACCGATGTCCTTTCTCTTAATCAGCTTTAAATACATAATTATGCGCTGGATCTCTCCGGCGCATTTGATTTTCGCTCAAATTATAAATTTTATTTTTACACCATCATCAGTCACGCGAGTGGATTTTTTATTTTATATAATAAAAGATATGGTGTTCTATTTGTATTAAAGGCAAGAAAAGTTATCTTTTGGCGCTTCCGTTATCGATTGCGTTGGTTTATTTATTTTTTTATGAGTTTTTTTTCTACATTTCTCCTTTTTTTGACTTATGTCTCCCTTTAGTCGTTTGATAATGCATATTTAATGTGTCTTTTTACTCTGTTCGTTTTATTTTTTTATATAACTCGGTAAAAAAACATATTTGATAAGTTTTGAATATTGACACAAATCACACATATCTATAGAATGCGTCTAATTTGTCCGAAATACACTATGGTTCTAACCTATAGTGATTAAGGAAGGCAAATTTGCAGTTTAATCTAAATTTTTTGCATTTTTATTCTGGAGGTTGTCTTGAGCAAGTCAGCACTGTTAGTCCTAGAAGATGGGACAGTGTTCCACGGACTGTCCATTGGCGCAGATGGCGTCTCCGTTGGTGAAATCGTTTTTAATACCTCGATGACGGGGTACCAAGAAATCCTCACTGATCCTTCCTACTCTCAACAAATCGTTACTCTGACTTATCCCCACATTGGCAATACCGGCACCAACTCAGAAGATGAAGAATCCTCAGACATTCATGCCCAAGGGCTGATCATTCGTGATTTGCCATTGATTGCATCGAACTTCAGAAGTGAGCAGAGCCTATCTGAGTATTTGAAGGGCCGAAATATCGTTGGAATCGCGGACATCGACACACGAAAACTGACTCGGATCCTTCGTGAGAAAGGCGCTCAAAGCGGTTGTATTATGGCGGGTGATAACTTGGATGAGTCACTTGCTTTAACTAAAGCGAAAGAGTTTCCGGGCCTGAAAGGCATGGATTTGGCAAAAGTTGTGACGACCAAAGAAGCTTATGAGTGGACGCAAGGATCTTGGTCTTTGGCAAGTGGATTCCCTCAGGCTAAACATGACAGTGAGCTCCCTTATCATGTCGTTGCATACGATTTTGGTGCCAAGAGAAACATTCTGCGGATGTTGGTTGACCGCGGATGTCGTCTGACCGTTGTACCGGCAGAAACACCAGCAGAAACGGTTTTAGCAATGAATCCTGATGGTATTTTCCTGTCGAATGGACCGGGGGATCCGGAACCTTGTACATATGCCATTGAAGCGACAAAAACCTTTTTGGAAAAAGAGATTCCAGTCTTTGGTATCTGTTTGGGACACCAAATCCTCGCACTTGCCTCGGGTGCAAAAACCATCAAAATGAAGTTTGGTCACCATGGTGCGAACCATCCGGTCAAAGATCTCGAGCGCAATGTCGTGATGATTACCTCGCAAAACCACGGCTTTGCAGCAGATGAAGCCAGTTTGCCGGCAACGCTGAAAGCGACCCATAAATCATTATTTGACGGTTCTCTTCAAGGCATTCATCGTACTGATAAACCTGCGTTTAGTTTCCAGGGGCATCCCGAAGCGAGCCCCGGGCCACATGATGCAGCGCCTCTATTTGATCACTTTATTGAACTTATCCAACAACACCGTGCTTAATTCGGAGCGAGTAGACGATGCCAAAACGTAGTGACATACAAAGTATTCTTATCTTAGGTGCGGGTCCGATTGTAATCGGCCAAGCCTGTGAGTTTGATTACTCCGGAGCTCAAGCATGTAAGGCTCTGAGAGAAGAAGGTTATCGGGTTATTCTGGTCAACTCGAATCCGGCAACGATTATGACTGATCCTGAGATGGCAGATGCGACTTACATCGAGCCGATTCAGTGGGAAGTTGTCCGTAAAATTATTGAAAAAGAACGTCCTGATGCCGTACTGCCGACGATGGGTGGTCAGACAGCGTTGAACTGTGCACTTGAGCTGGATCGCCAAGGGGTTCTGGCTGAGTTCGGTGTTGAAATGATCGGTGCAACTGCCGATGCGATTGATAAAGCGGAAGACCGTTCTCGTTTCGATGCTGCGATGAAATCAATTGGTCTGGAATGTCCCCGGGCGGATACTGCAAAGACCATGGAAGAAGCTTATCAAGTCCTAGAGAAAGTCGGCTTTCCATGTATTATCCGTCCGTCGTTTACGATGGGTGGAACCGGTGGTGGTATCGCTTATAACAAAGAAGAGTTTGAAGAAATCTGCCACCGCGGATTAGACCTTTCTCCAACCAATGAGCTGCTGATTGACGAGTCGCTGATTGGCTGGAAAGAGTATGAAATGGAAGTGGTTCGAGATAAGAACGACAACTGTATCATCGTCTGTTCAATTGAAAACTTTGATCCAATGGGGATTCACACCGGGGATTCAATTACGGTTGCTCCGGCTCAGACATTAACAGATAAAGAATACCAGCTGATGAGAAACGCCTCTTTAGCGGTATTACGTGAAATCGGTGTTGAAACCGGTGGATCGAATGTGCAATTCGGTATCAATCCGGAAGATGGCCGGATGGTGATTATTGAAATGAACCCGCGGGTTTCTCGCTCTTCTGCACTGGCATCGAAAGCGACGGGTTTCCCGATTGCTAAGATTGCAGCGAAGCTGGCGGTTGGTTTCACGCTTGACGAGTTGACCAATGATATTACCGGGGGCGCAACACCGGCATCGTTCGAACCAACGATCGACTATGTGGTGACCAAGATTCCTCGGTTTAACTTTGAAAAATTTGCCGGTGCCAATACCAAACTCACAACTCAGATGAAGTCGGTCGGTGAAGTGATGGCGATTGGGCGTAACCAACAAGAGTCTCTACAAAAAGCACTACGTGGTCTTGAAGTTGGTGTTGACGGCTTTGATGAAATGGTTGATCTGGATTCTCCGGAAGCACTGACTAAGATTCGTCATGAGCTGAAAGAAGCCGGTGCTGAGCGTATCTGGTACATCGGCGATGCTTTCCGTGCCGGCATGTCTGTTGACGCAATCTATAACCTGACAGGGATTGATCACTGGTTCCTTGTTCAGATTGAAGAGTTGATTCAGCTGGAAACAGAGATTAAAACCAATGGCTTTGCCGGATTGACCCAAGATGTGCTCCGTCGTATGAAACGCAAAGGTTTCGCCGATGCACGTCTATCTAAATTGGTTGGTGTTTCTGAACATGAAATTCGTCGCTTGCGCGATCAGTTCGACATCCATCCGGTTTATAAGCGTGTCGATACGTGTGCCGCGGAATTTGCTTCTTCAACCGCCTATATGTATTCCTCATATGATGAAGAGTGTGAAGCCTATCCGACGGACAGGAAGAAGATTATGGTTCTGGGTGGTGGCCCGAACCGTATCGGTCAAGGCATTGAGTTTGACTACTGCTGTGTTCATGCCTCGTTGGCATTACGGGAAGACGGGTATGAAACCATCATGGTTAACTGTAACCCTGAAACCGTTTCGACAGACTACGATACCTCTGATCGTCTCTACTTTGAGCCGGTGACATTGGAAGATGTCTTAGCAATTGCCCGGGTTGAGAAGCCTACGGGGGTCATCGTTCAGTATGGTGGTCAGACACCGCTGAAACTGGCGCGTGCGTTAGAAGCCGCCGGTGTGCCGATTATCGGAACCAGCCCGGATGCTATTGACCGTGCCGAGGATCGCGAGCGTTTCCAACAAGCGGTTGATCGTTTAGGTCTCAAACAGCCGGAAAACGCAACCGTCACAGCACTTGAGCAAGCCGTAGATAAAGCCAAAGAAATAGGCTATCCATTGGTTGTGCGTCCATCTTATGTCCTCGGTGGCCGTGCGATGGAAATTGTGTACGATGAAGCTGATTTACGTCGTTATTTCAATGAAGCGGTCAGTGTCTCCAATGAATCTCCGGTCTTGCTGGATCATTTCCTTGATGATGCGGTCGAAGTCGATATTGACGCGATTTGCGATGGTGAACGTGTCGTCATCGGTGGCATTATGGAGCACATTGAACAGGCTGGGGTTCACTCTGGTGATTCTGCATGTTCACTGCCAGCTTATACGCTGAGTCAGGATATCCAGAATGTCATGCGTGAGCAGGTTGAAAAACTGGCGTTTGAACTGGGTGTCCGCGGATTGATGAATACACAGTTCGCAGTCAAGAACAACGAAGTTTATCTGATTGAGGTCAACCCACGCGCTGCGCGGACGGTACCGTTTGTCTCTAAAGCAACCGGAGCGCCGCTGGCAAAAATTGCTGCGCGGGTGATGGCCGGACAGAGTCTGGAACAACAAGGCTTTACTCAAGAAATCATTCCACCGTATTACTCGGTGAAAGAAGTTGTATTGCCATTTAATAAGTTCCCGGGGGTTGACCCACTACTTGGTCCTGAGATGCGTTCAACCGGAGAAGTGATGGGTGTCGGGCGCACATTTGCTGAAGCGTTTGCAAAAGCGGAGTTGGCATGTGGTTGTGTCTACCCTGAAGGCGGACGTGCGCTGATCTCTGTTCGCGAAAGCGATAAGCAGCGTGCGGTTGCTTTGGCAGAAAAGTTGGTTCGATTAGGCTATCAACTGGATGCAACGCATGGCACGGCAGTAGTTCTGGGTGAAGCTGGTATTAATCCTCGTCTGGTAAACAAGGTGCATGAAGGGCGTCCTCATATTCTTGATCGGATCAAGAATAATGAATATACCTACATTATCAACACAGCTTCCGGGCGTCAGGCCATTGAAGATTCAAAAGTTCTACGCCGAGGTGCGTTGGCTGAGAAAGTCAATTATGCAACGACCCTGAATGCTGCATTTGCCACTGCGATGGGGCATACCGCTGATCCGAAAGCTTCTGTTATTTCTGTACAAGAAATGCATGAGCAAGTCAGACGACGTGCTTAATCAATAACGCGTCCGTTGTTGTGTGTTATCAAAACCCGGGATTTTCCCGGGTTTTTTGATCGCGACACGTTCATCTGCGCATCATACGTAATGATGAATATATGGAATAGGACGCTGTCCGTGTTTTCACTATATCTGTTTATTTTTAAATGGTAATTTTGAGCCCTATCTAATCGCTTAAGGAATAATATGGAGATTTCAATCGATATACTGGCGTTGCTTTTTGTGGCATCGTCACTGGCTGGATGTATTGATGCGATTGCCGGTGGTGGCGGTTTGATTACACTACCGGTGTTAATGGCTACCGGTATCTCACCGGCACAAGCGATTGCAACCAATAAACTGCAAAGTTCATTCGGTAGCTTTTCTTCTACATTTTATTTTGTCCGTAATGGTTTGGTTTCTCTGCGGCAAATGTGGATGGCAATTGTTTGTACCTTTATCGGTGCTGCCATCGGTGCTGAATTAGTGCAGATTTTGGATGCTGAGCTATTAACCAGCTTGATTCCCGGCTTATTGATTGCGATTTCACTGTATTTTTTACTGGCTCCCCAAACCAAGGCTGAGACGGATAAAAAAGCGGCGTTATCCGACGGATTGTTTGCTTTGCTGGTTGGAACAAGTATTGGATTCTACGATGGTTTCTTCGGTCCGGGGACCGGGGCAATCTTTGCCGTTTGTTTTGTCGTCATTAGCCGGTTGTCGATTATTGAAGCAACAGCACGCGCGAAAGTACTGAATTTTACATCGAATATTGCAGCACTGATTTTCTTTCTGGCTGCAGGACTACCGATCTGGAAACTTGGACTGGTGATGGCTGTCGGACAATTTCTCGGGGCGAGAGTCGGCGCTCGCATTGTGATTAATCAAGGTCAGAAATGGATTCGGCCACTGGTTATTCTGATGTCTTTATCCATGGCTCTGAAGTTACTTTGGGAACAGCATCAACAATGGCTGCTATCAGTGATTTGATACGTGGAGAACGGTAAGTCATCGCCCTCAAACAGAGATGAACCGGGCGGTATAACGGCTGAAGTTCCTCAAAGCTGAAACAGTAACGAGGTACGATCGACAGGGTATGCACGATGGATAGTGGGATCAAAGCTGGTGCGACGCCTTGTAATGCAAGCTGTGCCGCAGCTGTGTATGAATCCATTTCCATGATGGGCGTAATCGCGAGATGGTCCAGCACGGATGCCTGATAAGTATTAGCACTGTTAGACAGATCATTGGTGATAATTTGTTGCGGAAGCTGTTGCAGTGGTGTCTGACTGACAATAAAAACCGGTTCATTGTAGAGATGAAAGGTTTGCAGGCCATGATTACCGGGCAGATAACCGGCACACAGCCCGAGAGTGGCTTTGCCTGACCGGACATGTTCAACGATTCTGGGAGTGTGATTGGTGGTGATAGTAATTCTGGGATCATGGCTGAAATATTCTCCCATCACATGACTGAGTAAACCTGCCACCAGTGTTTCTGAACAATCAAAGCGGATCAGGGTGTGATCTTCCAGTGCTTGTTGTTCGAATATTAATCCGCTCAGTTCATGAAAGCTCGGGCCGACTCGCTCGATAAGAGCCTGAGCATCAGCCGTGAGTTTGATGTGCCGTCCATCGGGCACAACCAGTTTTTTCCCCAGTCGGTTTTCTAAATTGGCGATGCGTTTGCTGACAGCAGACTGACTGATATAAAGCACGCTCCCTGTCCGACTCATGGTCTTTTCTTTGCTGAGAATCAAGAGCGTTTCAATACCTTCAAGCAACATGGGTTTCCGAATCAATCAAAGAGAGCTTTCGCTTACTTTAGCGAAAGCTGTCTCTGATTGCGATAAAGGAATGCTTGAGAGGAAAAAAATGTGTCCAGAGGCAGGCAGAGACAAGGATACTAGCGATTAATGGCAAAAACCGGGAGTGATAAATGCCAACGAATTGCACCAAGACGAATGATTAGGGTCGAGAGGAACCCGGATAAGAATGCCGTCTTGTGGTCGTAGCCCATTTGCAGTGCCGTGGTATGGAAAATTCCACCGATGATGCAGGCGGTTGCATACACTTCGCTGCGCAGCACCATCGGTATTTCTCGGGCGAGAATATCGCGAATGATACCGCCGCCACATCCGGTCAGAACGCCCATAATAATGGCGACCAGCGAAGAATCCTGATAAAGCAGTGATTTATCGACACCAATGCCAACAAAGACAGACAACCCGATAGCGTCACAGACCGGCAGAACCCACCACGACAGGCGTTTGGGGCGACGGACGATGAGCATCGTCAGGAAGCTGGTGGCAAGAATGACCCAAAGATAGGTGGTATCGGTAATCCAGAATACCGGGGTGGCTCCCAAAGCAATATCGCGCATGGTTCCACCGCCAATTGCGGTCACGCTGGCAAGGACGACCACTCCGAATGGGTCCATTTTCAAACGGCCTGCTAACAGTACACCGGAAATGGCAAATACAATTGTTCCGAATAAATCAATCAGATAGAGAAACATACGTTGAGGGGTTCCACAATATTATTTGAGTACAGAATTATTTGAGCACAGAGCGATTATTTTTAGGTATAGAGAAAAACAGGGCGCATTGTACGGGAAAACCGCGTTAATCGATAGTTTTATAGCCAGACTTTTCAGTTGATAAAGTCTGGCTATTTTTTCGGGCCTCATCAAGGTAATCACAGATTTCTTCAATCGCTCGAATGGTTCTGGGGGTAGGACGATTGAGCCAGTCTGAATTGAGCGTCCAGACCTGATGCAAGCGAACGGCTGGAATGCGAGGCCAGTCTGTCCACATATGCAGATTTTCAACCGCATGGCGGGAATTAAAAATGACGTCAGGCTGGGCCAGTAATACCTGCTCCCGGCTCACTTGCGGGTAGGGGGCCGGGCTATTTCTAAACACATTTTCTCCGCCACAAAACTCAAACACTTCACTGGGCCAGCGATTTTGAGCGATGGTGATGATAGGTTTCTCGCTGAGTTGGTAGAAGAAACGAACCTTCCGGGCATGTTGATAACGCTGTTTTAGGGCTGCCAACTGCTGGCGAAATTGTTGCGCATTTTTACGGCCAATCTGAGGATCATCGGCATACTGGCTGAGTGCTTCGATATTATCAGCAATGTCGTCTAAGCGATGAATTTGAGAGGGATAGGTTCGAACCCCCATCTGTTTCAGTTTCTGTAATTCCCGGGGCGGATTGCCATCCGGCCAAATGATCACTAAATCCGGTTTAAGGCTGAGAATTTTTTCAATCTTAATCCCTTTATAGTTGGCAACTTTGGGTAAGTTTTTTGCTTCGGGCGGATAGTCGCTGTAATCACTGACGGCAACGATTTTATTGCCGAGACCGGCAGCATAGGCGAGTTCTGTTGCGTGAGGCGCCAGCGTAATAATGCGTTGAACCGAGGTCGCTGCTGTTGTGAAACTCGGGATAAAAAGCAGCAATGCGAATAAATGAAGTCGGTGAATCAACATTTGGTAACCTTGTGATTGAGACAGCTTACGCATGAGTCGTTTATGATCCGGGCTATTTATGATTTAGAACAGTTGTGCAGCGATGAAGATCAGCAGACTTTCGACACCGATCCAAACATAAGTGCGTTGATTGAGCAGCCGCTGAATCTGGAACAGATGTAAGGCCGAGGGAATCACCCTGCCACCGAGTTTGGCCCGGACACTTTTTTTCCCCGCATAAATTGCCGGCCCACCGAGCGAAAGATTGAGTTTATGGCCGACCGAACACAGGAGCCAGCCGACGGTTCGGGATGGCCAGGAACAACTTTGCTGGCGAGTTTGGGTCCAGATTGATGACAGGCTTTGCCCGGCCATCAGTAACAGCGCAAAGAGTCGGGCCGGAATCCATTCACACCCGGCGTTGAGGCGACTCGCTGCCAGACCAAAAGGATAGTTGTCTGGAACAGACGGTGACCAAACCCGGCTTAGCTCAACAATCAGACGGTACATGAAGGCACCGATGCCACCCAGTAAGCCATACCAGAACAGGACTGTAATGACCTGACGGGCTTGACCGACAATCAGTAACTCAGCACTCGCCTTACCCAAACCAACCACGGACAGGGTATCCGTCTGACGATTGAGTCGCTCTGCGAGTAGCTGGCGGGCTTGGGGTTTATCCTCTACCGCCAGTGCCTGAAACAATGGTTTACTCAACGAGGTTAATCCTCGCCAGTCGAGGGCCAGAATTAATAATAACAGGTGATAGAGTTCAGGTTGCCAGACCAGCGGTTCCAGTGCGACCAGAACCATCAGTGCCGGAATCAGCATCATCAATGTGGCTAATGTGCCGGACAGGGTTCGCTGTGCATAGCTTCCTTGCGTATTCACCTTTTCAGCCAGAATCTCTGCAAACTTATGCCACAACAGGGCTGGGTGAGCTGCTCTTGGCAAAGGCAGCACAAGATGAATCAGCAGCGCTCCCCACATGATGAAGAGCGCACTGTGTGTTTGCAGGATTTCTTGAAGATGATTCATGAGCGTCGGAAACGGTCAGATTATGCCTGACTAAGACGTTCTAGAATCTTCAGAACCATCTCCGAAGAACTCGCAGCAGCGAGGGGTAAGAACTCATCAAACGACATCGGTGATTCTTTATCTGCTACGTCAGAAATTGCCCGGACAACCACAAACGGCGTGTTGAACTGATGGCAAGTCTGCGCAATTGCTGAGGCTTCCATCTCAACGGCAATTGCTTGTGGGAAGTTTTGGCGGATCAATGCTTGTCGTTCCGGCTGACAGACAAAAGTATCGCCAGTACAAATCAGACCGTGTACCGCATGTTTGTCTGCCAATTGTGAGAGCGCATCTTCTGCCAGTTGAATTAATTTTTCATCGGCCTGGAAAGCTGCGGGCTGGCCTGCCATTTGACCGATTTCATAGCCAAACGCAGTCACATCGGCATCATGGTGTCTGACTTCAGTTGAAATGACAACGTCACCCATCGTTAGTGATGGATCAAAACCACCGGCCGAACCCGTATTGATGACGACATTCGGTTTGTAGAGTTCTAACAGCAAGGCCGTGCCGACTGCCGCGGCAACTTTACCGATACCTGATTGGAGAAGTACTACATCCAAACCGTTGATTTGACCAGAATAATAGGTGCATCCACCTTTTTTTTCTTGTTGCAGATTCTGGATTGACGATTTGAGAATCGCGACTTCTTGCTCCATTGCGCCAATGATGCCAATTTTCATATCAAGTCTCTTTTTCTTTATTCAGATTAGCGCTGAGTTTAGCATGATTTTTTGGGATTCAACTAGTTATCCGCAGCGGAATCCGGCGCAAAAAAATCCCAGCACCGAGGTACTGGGAGATGATTGCCGGTGAAAAACACACAGTTTGAATGGCCCGCAATGAGCTCGGTTATTTAGACGTCCAAATAGTCCAGAATGCCACCGGCAGCTTTGCGGCCTTCGTCAATGGCGGTGACAACCAGATCGGAACCGCGTACCGCATCGCCACCGGCGAAGATTTTTGCGTTGGTGGTCTGATAAGGGTACTGACCGTCATCCGGTGCTTTGAGACGCCCCCATTGATCCAGCTCGACCCCAAAGGGTTCCAGCCATGGCATGGCATGAGGCTGGAAGCCAAATGCCATAATGACGGCATCGGCAGCAAGCACATGTTCACTGCCCGGGACAGGCTCCGGGCGACGCCGACCGGCTTCATCCGGTTCACCCAGTGCGGTTTTGACTACTTTCACACCGGTGACCTGACCACGGTCATCCACTTCAATACCGAGCGGTTGCAGGTTAAACATGAACTCTACACCTTCTTCTCTGGCGTTTTTGACTTCTCGGCGTGAGCCCGGCATGTTCTCTTCATCGCGTCGATAGGCACAGATAACATGTGATGCTTGTTGGCGGATTGAAGTGCGGACACAGTCCATTGCTGTATCTCCTCCGCCTAACACGACCACGTTTTTTCCGGCCATATCAATAAAGGGTTGTGGATCTTCCAGCTGCATCACACGATAGGTATTGGACACCAAAAACGGTAAGGCATCATACACTCCTTTGGCATTTTCATTTTCCAGCCCGGCACGCATGTTTTTATATGTGCCGACGCCAAGAAATACAGCGTCGTATTCATCGAGCAACGATTGAAGTTCGACATCTTTACCAACCTCAGTATTCAACCGGAATTCAACGCCCATTTCGGTAAAAATGCGTCGTCGGTTTTGCATCACTTCTTTTTCCAGCTTGAATGAAGGGATTCCGAAAGTGAGCAATCCACCGATTTCGGGATAGCGATCAAAAACGACCGCTTTGACCCCGTTTCTGACCAACACATCAGCTGCCGCTAAACCTGCGGGGCCGGCACCGATAATCGCGACCTTCTTGTCTGTCCACTCGACTTGAGAAAGATCGGGTTTCCAGCCCATTTCAAAGGCTTTATCGTTAATATATTTTTCAATATTCCCGATGGTGACCGCACCGAAATCGTCATTCAGTGTACAAGACCCTTCACACAGACGGTCTTGCGGGCAAACCCGGCCACACACTTCCGGCAGACTGTTGGTTTGATGCGAGAGTTCCGCCGCTTCGATAATCCGGCCCTCATTAGCCAGTTTCAGCCATTGAGGGATGTAGTTATGGACCGGGCATTTCCATTCACAATAGGGGTTGCCGCAGTCGAGACAGCGATCTGCCTGAGCGGTTGCCTGTTGACGGGTAAAGGGTTCATAAATTTCAACAAATTCGATTTTGCGTATATTCAGCGGCTTTTTGGCCGGATCGACACGATTGACATCAATGAACTGATAAACGTTCTGGCTCATTATAATCTGGCTCCTTCCAATTATTGTGCTTGAACGCGAAGTTCTGCAGCACTGCGGCTTTGATGCCCGAGCAGTGTTTGCAGATCAGCCGCTTGTGGTTTAACGAGATAGAACTTCGGAATCCACGCATCGAAATTAGCTAAGATCGATTCAGCGTGAACGGAGCCGGTTTGCTCCAGATGTTCTGCAATTAAACCACGTAAATGTTCCTGATGAATGTAGAGCTCTTGCAGCGAAATCGTCTCTACGGATTCATTATTCACACGGCCTTGGAAGTCATCGTTCTCATCGAGTACATAGGCAAATCCACCGGTCATCCCGGCACCGAAGTTAACTCCGGTTGCTCCCAGTATTGCCACAACACCACCGGTCATGTATTCACAGGCGTTGTCACCAGCCCCTTCGATCACCGCAATCGTGCCGGAGTTACGCACCCCGAAACGTTCACCCGCTTTACCGGCAGCGAACAGTTTTCCGCCCGTTGCACCGTATAAACAGGTATTACCGATGATGGTGGCTTCATTACATTTGAAAGCCGTTCCCAAATGTGGCTTGATGACAATTTTGCCGCCTGCCATACCTTTACCGACATAGTCGTTTGCATCACCGGTCAGATGAAGCTCCAAACCGCCTGCATTCCAGACACCGAATGACTGCCCGGCAGTTCCTTCGAGGTAGATACGGATGGGCGATGCGGCCAGTCCTTGGTTGCCGTAGCGTTTGGCAATTTCTCCGGACAACCGTGCCCCGACAGAGCGATCGGTGTTGATGATGTCGTAGTACAGATTCAAAGATTGCTGATTCTCGATTGCACTGAGTGCATCTTCAACAATTTTCTGGTTGAGAGCCGCTTTATCGAATGGCTTATTGGGTTCCGTACAGAAGAGTGGGTGACCCGCCGGGGAGACCGGTGCTTCCAGAATGCCTGACAGATCCAGTTTGGTCTGTTTGGCCGTCATGCCTGCAACCACTTCCAGCAAGTCGGTACGTCCGATCAGATCGGTTAATTTCTCAACGCCTAATTCAGCCAGATAGCCGCGGACTTCATTGGCCAATCCGGTGAAGTAGTTGATGACCATCTCCGGTAACCCTTTGAAATAATCCCGGCGCAGGGTTTCATCTTGAGTTGCAACACCCGTAGCACAGTTATTCAGGTGACAGATTCTCAGGAATTTACATCCCATGGCAATCATTGGTGCTGTGCCGAATCCAAAGCTTTCTGCCCCCAGAATCGCCCCTTTAATCACATCCAACCCAGTTTTCAGACCGCCATCGACCTGAAGACGGATTTTATGCCGCAGACCATTGGCGACGAGTGCTTGTTGGGTTTCTGCCAGACCCAGCTCCCACGGACTACCGGCATATTTGACCGAAGTAATCGGGCTTGCTGCCGTCCCGCCGTCATAACCGGAGATGGTAATTAAATCGGCATAGGCTTTGGCAACGCCCGTTGCGATGGTGCCTACCCCCGGTTCGGAAACTAGTTTGACCGAAACCAGTGCATTGGGGTTGACTTGCTTCAGATCGAAGATCAGTTGTGCTAAATCTTCAATCGAGTAAATGTCGTGGTGCGGTGGCGGCGAAATCAGGGTCACCCCTTGGACGGAATGACGCAGTCGGGCAATTTCGGCCGTGACTTTATGGCCGGGCAACTGACCGCCTTCACCGGGTTTCGCACCTTGCGCGACTTTGATCTGCAATACATCGGCATTGGTCAGATAATGAGGAGTCACCCCAAAACGACCGGATGCGACCTGCTTGATACGTGAGTTACGTTCAGTGCCGAAACGGCGCGGATCTTCACCGCCTTCTCCGGAGTTGGAATAGCCGCCTAAACGGTTCATCGCCGTTGCCAGCGCTTCGTGTGCTTCCGGACTGAGAGCGCCGATTGACATCGCCGCTGAATCGAACCGCTTAAACAGGCCGGTCACCGGTTCAATTTTCTCCAGTGGCAGTGGCGTATCTGATTTCTTCAGTGTCATCAAGTCACGCAACATCGCCACAGGGCGTTGATTGACTTGGGCGGCAAATTGTTGGTAGTCCTGCGTATCACCGGAGCGAACCGCAGCTTGCAGATGATTGACTACGTCCGGGTTATACGCGTGGTATTCACCGCCGTGGACAAATTTCAGCAATCCGCCATGGTCAATGGATTTGCGTTTCGCCCATGCTTTGCGTGACAGGTTAAACAGATCCTGTTGGAAGTCCTCGAAGTTAGCGCCCTGAATCCGGGTCGCTACGCCGCGGAAGCAGAGATCAACCAGCTCCCGGTGGAGTCCGACCGCTTCGAAAAGCTGGGAACAGCGATAAGAAGCAACGGTTGAGATCCCCATTTTCGACATGATTTTGTACAGGCCTTTATCGATCCCGTAACGGTAGTTTTGCATGACTTCCCGGTAACTTTTGTCGAGCACCCCTTCATCCAGCATTTTGCTGAGCGCTTCGTAAGCGAGGTAGGGGTAAATCGCTGTCGCACCAAAGCCAAGCAGAACCGCAAACTGGTGTGGATCCCGGGCGGTTGCCGTTTCGACAATAATGTTGGCATCACAACGCAATTGCGTATTAACCAGACGAGTCTGAACAGCTCCGACAACCATTGCGGCAGGGATCGGTAGTTTCTGTTTGGTGATAGCGCGATCCGATAAAATGATCAGAACCGTGCCGTCACGTACTGCCTGTTCGGCAGCGTCACACAGGTCGAGAATCGCTTGTTTGAGATCTTTTTCCTGTGGATCATAATTGATGTCTAATATGGTGTTTTTATAGTGTTTGTCATCCAGACTTAAGATCTGCTGCATGTCGGAATAAAGCAGCACCGGTGAATCGAAGGTCACACGGTGAGCATGGCCATCCGTTTCGCAGAAGACATTCATCTCCTGACCGATACTGGTTGCCAGCGACATCACATGTTTTTCACGTAATGGATCGATCGGTGGGTTGGTGACCTGCGCAAATTTTTGCCGGAAGTAGTCACTGATCAGACGCTCTTTAGAAGAAAGAACGGCCATTGGGGTGTCGTCACCCATTGAGCCGACGGCTTCCTGTCCCATGTCGCCTAACACCCGCAGTACCTGATCCATCTCTTCATTGGTCATGACAAACTGTTTCTGATAGATCTTCAGTTGGGAGTTATCGAAATCACGTTGACCAATTTGATCGTCGCCCAGTTCTGTAAATGGCTTGAGGCGATAGACGTTATGTTTCATCCACTCTTGATACGGATGGCGACTCTTCAGCTCGTTATCGATTTCTGATGATTGCCACAGTTTGCCGGTCTTGGTATCAATGACCAATAATTCACCGGGGCCAACCCGGCCTTTGGTCGCGACTTCATCCGGTGCGTAATCCCAGATGCCGACTTCTGATGCCAGCGTGATGAGTTTATCTTTGGTAATGACATAACGGGCAGGTCGCAGTCCATTGCGATCGAGATTACAGGCTGCATGACGTCCGTCAGACAGAACAATCCCGGCCGGGCCATCCCATGGTTCCATATGTTTGGAGTTAAAATCGTAGAAGGCGCGTAGCTCCGGATCCATATCCGGATGGTTTTGCCATGCCGGCGGCACCAGCATCCGCATCGCCCTGAACAGATCCATCCCGCCTGCGAGGAACAGATCCAGCATGTTGTCGAGACTGGATGAGTCAGAGCCGGTTTCGTTGACAAACGGAGCGGCTGACTGGAGGTCCGGCAATAAAGGCGAAGCGAACTTATATGCCCGGGCCCTTGCCCACTGGCGGTTTCCTTCAATGGTGTTGATTTCACCGTTATGGGCCAGATAACGGAAAGGCTGAGCCAGCGGCCAGCGTGGCTGCGTATTGGTCGAGAAGCGTTGGTGGAATAAACAAATTGCAGACTCCATGCGCAGATCGGCTAAATCCAGATAGAAGCGGGGTAAGTCTGCGGGCATACACAGCCCTTTATAGACGATGACCTGAGTCGACAGTGAGCAGATGTAGAAATCCGTATCATCGGTAATTTTTTTCTCAATACGACGTCGGGCGATATACAGGCGTCGTTCAATATCCTGCTGTCCCCATCCGGCAGGCGCAGAAATAAAGACTTGCTGAATATCTGGTAATGACTGGGCTGCGATAGGCCCGAGTACATCCGGGTTGGTTGGCACGTGACGCCATCCGCTTACCGAGAGTGTTTCTTGGGCAAGCTCTTGATTGATAATGTCACAGGCTGATTGGGCTTTGACCGGATCGCGGCTCAGGAAAATCATCCCGACGGCATATTGTTTACTCAGCTTCCAGTTTTGCTCTTGTGCAATGTGTCTGAGATAAGAATCTGGCTTTTGCAGAAGTAAACCACAGCCATCCCCCGTTTTTCCGTCGGCTGCGATACCGCCACGGTGTGTCATACGGTCCAGTGCTGAAATTGCGGTACGAACCAGTTTGTGACTTGCCTGACCTTCCATGTGCGCGATCAGGCCAAACCCACAGTTGTCTCTCTCAAGACTTGGATCATATAGAGCCATTGCAAGTCTCCCTTTGCGTTCTGTCTTCGACAGTGAATGACTAACTATTCTATGTTATTGTTATTTTTTTGAATCTTTATGCATTAAATCGGGTTAAAAATACATTCAATTAGGCGCCCGAATTAATGCGGACTTTAAACGCTATCCTTTATGGAACCAAAGATCAAGTGATTCATAAAAAATAGCGGCAATAAATGGGTCAGGTGAATAAGTAACGATTATGAGGCGATTGATATGTCTAAGATTTAAGAGGGAAATGTGTCTGATAGGCGGGAGGAAGGCGATGCTGATTGAGGTGACCTCTCTGTCAGAGTGGGGGAGACAGAGAGGCCGATATAGACGATTTAGGCCGAACGCATCAGAGAGTCGGCTCTGGCTTCGAGGTTACTCTCTCCCATCAGGTAAGCATCAATGGCACGGGCACATTCCCGCCCTTCATTGATACAGCGCACGACCAGTGATTGCCCGGTGCGCATGTCGCCGGCTGCGAACACGCCAGCCTGATTGGTTTGGTAATCGGTTGTCGCGACATTGCCACGTTCGTCGAGCTGAATATCCAACTGAGCCAACACCCCATGTGGTTCCGGGTGAAGAAAGCCCATTGCCAGAAATGCCATATCGCACGGCATGACCCGTTCACTGCCAGCCACTTCCTCATAAGTCGGACGTTCTCCGGCTTTGGCCGGTTGCCAGACAATGTCAGCAACCTTCAGACCGGTGACTTGGCCTTGCTCATTGCCGATAAATGCTTTGGTCAGGATATTCCAGTGACGTTGGCACCCTTCTTCATGAGAGGTCGAGGTACGAAGAATCATCGGATATTGTGGCCACGGCATATTGGCAGGGCGTTTCTCTGGTGGCATTGGCATGATCTCAACCTGAGTAATGCTTGCTGCTCCGTGACGGTTTGACGTGCCCACGCAGTCGGAGCCTGTATCACCGCCACCGATCACAACCACATGTTTCCCTTTGGCGTGAATTGCTTCGCCTTTCAGATCCATGTTGTTGGCGCGACGGTTATTCTGAGCGAGAAACTGCATGGCAAAGTAAACCCCATCCAACTCCCGGCCCGGAATCGGCAGATCGCGAGGGACGGTCGAGCCGCCGGTCAGAAGCACCACATCGTATTCCTGACGCAGTTGCTGCGCATTGATGTTGACACCGATATGGGCATCGACAACAAATTTGATCCCGGCCTGACGCATCAGTTCAATCTTGCGATCAATGACATCCATCCCCAGTTTAAAGTCCGGTATGCCAAAGCGCAGCAATCCACCGACTTTTTCATCCCGCTCATATACAGTGACCGTATGACCTGCGCTATTGAGTTGTTCGGCAGCAGACAACCCTGACGGGCCCGAACCGATAATGGCGATGGTTTTTCCGGTGCGGCTACGCGGAGTTTTGGGTTGGGCGTACCCTTCGCGATAAGCGGTTTCGACAATCGTTTTCTCAATATTACAGATGGTAATCGGATCCTGATTGATTCCCAGTACACAGGCACTTTCACAGGGGGCAGGGCAGACGCGACCGGTAAATTCCGGGAAGTTATTGGTCGAGCTGAGGATCTGCCATGCTTCTTGCCAACTGTTACGGTACACCGCATCGTTAAATTCAGGAATGATATTGCCGATCGGGCAGCCGCTGTGACAGAAAGGCACACCACAATCCATACAACGGGAAGCCTGCGTATTAATTTTGTCACCGAATTCGTCATTGAGCACAAACTCTTTGTTGTGCTGAATTCTGACTTCCGGTGCCACTTTGGCGGGCAGTTCCCGGCCATGTTCTAAAAATCCAGTTGGTTTTCCCATTACACGGCCTCCGCTTCCGTTGTTGGTACTTGTTGGGCAGCCTGTCGTTTTTGCAAGACGGCTTTGTAATCTCTCGGCATGACTTTTACCAGCGATTGCAGATTCTGCTCAAAGTTGTCCATAAATCTCTGTGCCACTTCACTGCCAGTGAAACGGATATGGTTATTGAGCATGGTCTCCAGCAAGTCGATGTCCTTGCTATCCAGTGGATCAAGGTCAACCAGTTCCGGATTGAGTTTGTTATGGAAATCACCATCCGTATCCCAGACATAAGCGACACCGCCACTCATACCGGCTGCGAAATTGCGACCGGTTGAACCCAGAATGACCGCAACACCACCGGTCATGTATTCACAACCGTGATCGCCAATACCTTCCACCACGACGCGGGCGCCGGAGTTTCTGACGCAGAAACGCTCACCGGCTTTCCCCCGGATGTAAGACTCACCGGATGTCGCGCCATAGAAACAGACATTACCGACAACAATATTCTCTTCGGCAACCAGAGAGGCATTGTGATTCGGATAAAGAATCAGTGTGCCGCCGGATAACCCTTTGCCCCAGTAGTCATTCGCATCCCCTTCGACTTCAAACTGCACCCCTTTATTCAGGAAGGCGCCGAAAGACTGGCCGGCTGACCCGGTAAATTTGACGTGCATCGGCTGAGGTAAGCCCTGATCGCGGTACACTTTCGAAATTTCATTCGAGAGCATGGTACCGGTACTCCGGTCGGTATTGCAGATCGGAAACTCAGCCTGAACGGCTTTTCCGTCTTGTAATGCCGGTTGAGCCAACTCAATGAGCTGGCGGTCGAGAATATTTTCCAGCGCATGGTTCTGAGTGGTCTGGCAGAAAATGCCATCACCGCTTCTGGGTGACTCCATATGTAATAGCGGACTTAAGTCAAGGTTGCGATATTTCCAGTGTTCGATGTTGCTTCTGACTTTCAGTTTGTTGGCTTGACCGACCATTTCATCAATGGTTCTGAATCCGAGTTCAGCCATGATTTCGCGGAGTCCTTGTGCCATATAGCGGAAGAATGTCACTACATCTTCAACGCGACCGTCAAACCGTTCTCGTAGGGTTTTATTCTGCGTTGCAATGCCGACCGGACAAGTATTTTTGTGACACTTGCGCATCATAATACAGCCTTCAACCACCAGTGCTGCGGTGGCAACGCCCCATTCTTCTGCGCCGAGCAAGGTGGCAATCGCCAGATCCCGTGGGGTTTTCATCTGTCCGTCAGCCTGAACGACGATACGGTTGCGCAGCCCGTTTTTCAGTAAGGTCTGGTGCGTTTCCGCCAGACCCAGTTCCCATGGCAGGCCGGTATGGCGAATTGATGAAATCGGAGATGCCCCCGTGCCACCGTCATAACCGGCGATCAACACCACATCGGCTTTGGCTTTGGCAACCCCGGAAGCGATTGTGCCGACACCGGCTTCAGAAACCAGTTTGACGTTGACACGACCGGCACGGTTGGCATTTTTCAGATCAAAAATTAGCTGGGCCAAATCTTCGATAGAATAAATGTCATGGTGCGGTGGTGGTGAAATCAGACCGACCCCCGGTGTGGAGTGGCGGGTGGCCCCGATCCAATCATCAACTTTATCTCCGGGGAGCTGTCCGCCTTCACCGGGCTTCGCCCCTTGAGCCATTTTGATCTGTAGTTCATCCGCATTAGTCAGATAATAGGCGGTAACCCCGAAACGGCCTGAAGCCACCTGTTTGATGGCGGAGCGTTCCCAGTCACCATTGTCTTTCTTGTCAAAGCGGATCGGATCTTCACCCCCTTCACCGGAGTTCGATTTTGCACCGAGGCGGTTCATCGCAACTGCTAAAGTGGCGTGTGCTTCATAAGAGATTGAACCGAATGACATAGCACCGGTGGCAAAGCGTTTGACGATACTTTCGACCGGCTCAACGTCATCCAGTGCAATCTGCCCGGCCGGATTTTTTACCATTTCAAGCTGACTACGGAGTGTGACGGCTTTGTCACCCTGACGATCAACCGCTTCGGCATACGCTTTGAACTGCGCGTAGTCTTGATTGCGGGTTGAGTGTTGTAACAGGTGAATGGTTTCCGGATTGAACAAGTGTTGTTCACCCCGTTGTTTCCACTGGTAAACCCCACCGACATCCAAGACTTGCAGCGGAATTTCGCGTAACGGATAGCCGAGGCGATGACGGATCAGGACTTCTTTGGCGATATCGTCCAGCGTGAGTCCCTGAATCCGGGTAACCGTCCCGGTAAAGTATTTATCGACAACAGCTTTGCTAATCCCCAGCGCTTCAAAAATTTGTGCACCGTGATAAGACTGAAGGGTTGAAATCCCCATCTTCGAGAAAATCTTCAGCAGGCCGCCATTGATCCCTTTGCGATAGTTGTCGAAGAGCGTATGGATATCCGCTTCCGAATCCAGTTTGTTCTTCTGTTGCAGATCGACAATGGTTTCCGTCACCAGATACGGGTTGACGGCATTGGCACCATAACCGAGTAACGTCGCAAAGTGGTGGGTTTCCCGTGCATCGCCCGTTTCGATAACGATACCGCATTTGGCCCGTAGTCCTTTACGGATCAGGTGATGGTGGACTGCACCGACAGCCAGCATCCCCGGAATAGCGGCATGGTTTGAGTTTACTGCGCGGTCGGTCAGCAAGATAATCGAATACCCGTCGATCACCGCATCTTCTGCATACTGGCAAATACGTTTTAGTGCGCGTTCGAGTTTGCCCGGTTCACCACTGGCCTGAAACACAATATCCAGCGTTTTCGCTTGCAGGTGCTCATTATCAATTGCTCTGAGTTTTTCCAGTTCAGCATTGGAAATCATCGGTGATTCGAGTTCGACTTTACGGCAGTGTGCCGGTGACTCACTCAGCAAGTTTTGATCTTTGCCCAGATAGGTGTTCAGTGACATTACCATCCGTTCCCGGATCGGATCGATCGGCGGGTTGGTGACCTGAGCAAACAACTGTTTGAAATAGTGAGATAAATGCTGGGACTGGTGAGACAGCACGGCCAGCGGCCAGTCCGCGCCCATCGAGCCTAAGGGTTCGTAGCCGGTTTGAGCCAGTGTCAGAATAATCTGATTAACTTCTTCACTGGTGATCCCAAATGCCTGCTGGCGGTGGAGTAATCGTTCCGGTTTCGGTTGACTGTGTCCGGTTTCTGCTTCAGGAAGCCCTTTGAGGCTGAGCAGGTTATCCTCAACCCACTGCTCGTAAGGCTGTGCATTGGCAATACTCTCTTTGATCTCTTCGTCGGAAATGATCCGGCCTTCTTCGAGATCAGCAACAAAAATTTTGCCGGGCTGGAGGCGACCCCGATATTGAATATTGTCTGCTGCGATATCGACCACGCCTGATTCTGAGGCCATGATCAGGAAATCATCTTTCGTGACGGTATAGCGGGAAGGACGCAGGCCATTGCGATCCAAAGTGGCACCGACCATCACACCATCACTGAAACAGACCGATGCCGGACCGTCCCATGGTTCCATCACATTAGCATGATACTGGTAGAACGCACGGCGCTTGGCGTCCATTTTTTTATTTTCCTGCCATGCTTCCGGAATCATCATCATTAGCGCATGAGGCAAACTACGCCCCGAGAGAACCAGTAGTTCTAACACCATATCGAAGTTGGATGAATCGGAGCTGTCTTCCTGACAAATCGGTAACAGCATATCGATTTCAGCTTGGGTAAAGCGCTCAGATTCGAGAATTGCTTCTCTGGCTTTCATCCAGTTGAGGTTGCCGCGAACCGTATTGATTTCACCGTTATGGGCAATATAACGAAAAGGCTGAGCCAGACGCCATTTCGGGAAGGTATTGGTTGAAAAGCGAGAATGGACCAACGCCAGCGCAGTCACCATCGTCGGATTTTGCAGATCAAGGAAATACTGCGGGACTTGCTCGGTGGTTAACTGTCCTTTGTAGATCAGCGTCTTATATGACATCGAGTTGATGTAAAAGTCATCACCGATATTGGAGATACTTTCCAGACAGACACGAACCGTATAGTTACGCAGCACATAGAGTTTGCGTTCCAGTTCTTCAGGGGTGACACCGGGGCCACCACTGATAAAGACGTGCTCGAATTGTGGCTCGGTACTGAGTGGATCAGCACCTAACATATGGTTATCGGTCGGGAGAACCCGGTAGCCGAGAATTTCCAAATCCAGACGCTTGGCATTTCTTTGCAGAATGTCACGGCACTGTTCGCGTTTGTACTCATCCTTCGGAAATAGCACCACACCCACCCCGTATTGGTCGAATGAGGGCAAACGAATCCCGAGTTTAACGGTTTCTTCGAGCAGAAACTCATGCGGTTTTTGTAGGAGAATGCCTGCACCGTCGCCGCTACATGGGTCACATCCCTGACCGCCGCGGTGTTCCATTCGGGCCAGCATGTCCAGTGCCTGAGTGACAACCTGATGGGATTTACGGTTTTTTAAATGGGCGACAAAGCCGATACCGCAGGCGTCATGCTCCAGTTCGGGCGTGTATAGCCCTGATGAATTTAACATTGATACATCCTTCCAGTTCAATAAAGACGCACACTGACCGGGGAATACTTCTCCCGGGTGATGGTGTGTCTGGTCCTTTTTTTATCTTTATTGTGTCTCAAAGCCGACAGGTGGTGCCGACCTGAATCCGTTCCGTCTCCCACCGGAAATAGGGTGGGAAAAACAATCCTTGGTGATATACAGGTCATTCTTTATATGCAACTAGTGCTTTATTTTGGTAGGTTTGCTTATCACCGAAGTTTCATCCGTTCCATCGTCTCCAAATATGACAAATACGAACAAAACTGAAACTATCCTACATTTTTGTGACATAAAATCCAATAGCAAAGCAATGGAATTTTTATGCAAGTTAATCGATTGCAAATGGGACAAATATTAACCTTTATTTAACATTAAATGGGTGTTTATTTATTGATGTGGGTTAGGGCGTCCCTGAATTGATTATTCTAAAATGAGTGAAATTATCAGGATGTTGTAATTTTATTTCGTAGCAGCTTGTTGTTTCTTCTGTGGAATGACGTGGTTAGGGACCGGTGCACGAATGAGTTTGGCGACATTTGTCATTGATACAATTAAATATTTATTTCGGGGCCGGGTTTGAAACAGTTACATGAGCTGGTGAATACATTAGGGCAAGATCTGAAACGTCGTTATGGTGAACGGGTCCATAAGTTAACGTTACATGGCGGATTCAGTTGCCCGAACCGGGATGGCTCGATTGGCCGGGGTGGATGCACGTTTTGCAATGTAGCTTCATTTGCTGATGAACAGACCCAGCATCAAAGTATTAGTGAACAACTGGCCGCCAGAGCGGGAGAGGTCTCACGTGCCAGAAAGTATCTTGCTTATTTTCAAGCATATACCAGTACCTATGCTGAGGTTGAGCGGCTCAGACATATGTATGAAGAAGCGCTTTGCACAGCAGATGTGGTTGGGTTGTGTGTCGGTACTCGTCCGGATTGTGTTGCACCCGGGGTACTGGAGCTGCTGGCCGATTATCAACAACAAGGTTATGAAATATGGCTGGAACTGGGATTGCAGACCGCGCATCAGCGCACCTTGAAACGGATTAATCGGGGTCATGATTTTTCCTGCTATGATCAGGTCACCAGACAAGCCCGGGCGCTGGGGCTGAAAGTTTGCACCCATCTGATTGTCGGGCTTCCCGGTGAATCGCAGCAGGATAATTTTGAGACGCTTGAGCAGGTTCTGAATACGGGCACTGACGGTCTGAAGCTACATGGGTTACATATTGTCGAAGGGAGTGTAATGGCTAAGTCTTGGCGTGCCGGCAGACTTCAGGCACCGGAATTATCTCACTATGTTGAAACGGCCAGTGACATGATTCGCAGAACACCGGCCGATGTAATTTATCATCGGGTCTCCGCATCAGCCCGCAGGCCGACCTTACTCGCACCGTTATGGTGTGAAAATCGCTGGCTTGCGATGATGGAAATTGAACGCGTCCTCAACCAAAAAGGAGGACAAGGTTCTTTGATCGGTGAAGAATTTGTTTTTCCTCATGATCAAAGCATCAAGTGACGGAAAACCAGTGCAGCGGGGAACCGATGGGCTATTTTTGAGGCACTTTGTATTTTTTCAGTGACACAGTTAGATATCTTACTCAAACATATAGAGTATTTATGAAATAACTTGTTATTCTTATAAGAAGAATTGTTAACAGAAGGTAATAGCGATGTCGCAGTTGATATGGGAGCATTATACTCAGCTGGAAATTGCGCTTGGTATGGGGAGTATCATTACTGTACTCGCCGGAATTGCCTTATGGATGTTATACCGCCGAAAAGTTCGCCATTTGCATGATATATTTGTCCATGTGCCATGTGCGTTGTTAATGGTGTCGCGGAAAAATCATCAAATTTTGTTTGCCAACGAACTGGCACAACATGCCCTACAGTTGCAAACACATGGGCGTCTTGTGCAGTTCTCTCCTTGGGTGAGTGCCTCTCAACGTCAGCATTTCTCCGAACTCATCGATAAAAGCTATCAAGAGCATTCCCGCCAGTTCATCGACTGGCCGGTGGGGGAAGAGCATTCAGTACAGATTGAATTTCAGGTCAAGGATACGGTGTTTCAAGGACAAACAGCCTGGATGGTGCAAATGCTGATTCATCATGAACGTATGGAATTCACTGACGAACAGCACACGATTCAAGGTGATGATTTGATGCAACAACTCTGGGATGCCTCTCCGGATGCGATTGCGGTCATTCAGGATGATGGTTACTGTCGTTCTTGTAATTTGTCGTTTGCACATTTGTTGGGTCAGGAGGAGATGACACACGTGACTGGTCAGCGGCTCACTTGGCCGACACAAGAGGCGCCCTTTTTTCAACAGCTGTTCACGTTGACCGAACAAGACCTTGCTGCCAAACAACCCATTCGCTACATTGATCAGTTAGCCAGAGAACCCCGGCAATGGTTTGATGTGATCAAATCTGTTTATCGTTCACCTGCGACCAGTCAAGTGCTGGCACTGTTGATTATCCGCGATATTACCGCGTGGTATTCCGGTGAACCTTCAGCGCAGCTGATCAATGCTCACCACATTCACTCTTTTGATCAACTGACAGGAATTGTCAGCCGGCAGCGTTTCGATGAAACGTTGGATACGCTATGGCACATTCATATCCGGGAAAAGCAGCCATTGGCTGTCATCTTGTGTGATGTCGACTGTTTTGAGAGTTACAACCAACACTATGGTGATGAGCAAGGGGACGAGACGCTCTGCTCGGTTGCGTTGGCTTTGCAACGAGTGATGAGCCGCTCTTCAGATTGTATTGCCCGCTATGACGGTGATCGGTTTGCCTTTATTTTGCCCAATACCCATATTGACGGTGCTTGTTGGGTCGCTGAAAAAATTCATTCCGAATTTAAACAAATTCAGTTGCCCCATCCGGTGTCGGATGTCTCGAATCACGTCACGGTGAGTATGGGGATCGTTTCTCTGATACCGAAAACCGATGAGTCGTCAGAACAGTTTGTCGCCTACGCGGAGCAGGCACTGCATCAGGCCAAAATGCAGGGACGTAACCGCACATGTGTCTATTATGAATCTTTGGGCAGGCGATGATGAATTGCCTGCACACCGTTTGGACGGCCTTGGTCCGAACTTGTTATTCCTGCCGAATTTAGCGCGATATCGTTGTCTGGAGCGTTTTTAATGAAACCGATGAAAAATCTGGCTCAGTATTATGTGGACCTATTGGTTAAGCTGGGGATTCTCCGTTTTTCAATTCTTTTAGCCCTTGCGCTGGTGGCGTTGGCGGTGGTTGTTCAGGTCGGGATTACCCTCGCACTGCATGGCTATGTCGATAATATCGATATTATCCGTTCGGTTTTTTTCGGATTAATTATTACCCCCTGGGCGGTCTATTTTCTTTCTGTCGTGGTGGATCAACTGGAAGAATCGAGACAGCGGTTATCCAAACTGGTCGCAAAATTGAAAGATATGCGCTCTCGCGATCAAGAGCTGAATTACCAGTTACAGCAGAATATTGTCAAACTGAATCAGGAAATTGAAGAGCGGATCAAAGCCGAAGAAGCGCGCGAAGAAGCTATGGCTGATCTGGAAAATGAGGTTTATCAGCGGGAAAAGACCCAGTTGGAATTAGCCGAGCGAACTGCACTACTGCGTTCATTTATCGATGCTTCTCCTGATTTGATTTATTACCGTAATGCCGATGGTGTTTTCTCCGGTTGTAACCGGGCGATGGAAGAGCTGACCGGGAAAAAAGAGCGAGAGTTGGTCGGGCTGACACCGTGGGATGTTTATAGTGAGGAAATTGCGCAGCCAATTGTAGAAACGGATCAGCAGCTGTTCTCGCAAAATTGCGCGATTACCTATGAACAGTGGCTGGAATATCCCGATGGGCGCAAAAACTATTTTGAAATCAGGAAAGTGCCGTTTTACAGCAAAGAGGGACGCCATTTAGGGTTGGTTGGGTTCGGTCGGGATATCACTGAGCGTAAGCGCCATGAAGAGTCACTCGAAAAAGCCAGCCGCGATAAAACCACATTTATTGCCACTATCAGCCATGAGCTGAGAACCCCGTTGAATGGGATTGTGGGGCTGAGTCGTATGTTATTGGATACAACCATGACTCAGGAACAGCGGAAATATCTGCAAACCATTCATGTCAGCGCGGTGACATTAGGCAATATTTTCAACGATATTATTGATATGGATAAATTTGATCAGCGCAAACTCGAGCTTTTCCCGCAACCGCTGAATTTGGGTGAGTTTGTCACGGAAATTGAGAGTCTGGCTGCATTAATGGCAGAACAGAAAGGATTGCGTTTTGATCTGGAAAGACTGACCGAACTGTCATACGTGGTGATGGTCGATGGCACCCGGTTACGACAGGTACTTTGGAACCTGATCAGTAATGCGATGAAGTTTACCCGGGAAGGTGGCATCGTGATGACCGTCAGTTCCGAGATCGAGGACGATAATGCACATATCGTCATGGATATTGAAGATACGGGGATTGGGATTGCCGAAGCAGAATTAGATAAGATTTTTGCCATGTATTATCAGGTGAAATCGGGCAAGGATAATCTTCATGCCGTCGGAACCGGTATTGGTCTGGCTGTATCACGGCAACTGATGAACCTTATGGATGGTGACATTACCGTGAGTAGTGAAGAAGGGTTTGGCAGTACATTTACTATTTCACTGAACGTGCCTTTAGCTGATGAGGCACTACTGATGCCGAGCTCTCCTGTAACGCAGAAAAAACTCAACATCTTTATGGTTGAAGATATTGAATTGAATGTGACGGTTGCTAAATCGCTGCTGGAAAGTTTAGGCCATTCCATTACGGTGGCAATGTGTGGTGAAGAAGCGAAAAAACTTTTTGTGCCAGATCGTTATGACTTGGTCTTGCTCGATATTCAGTTGCCGGATATGACCGGTTTTGATGTGGCTCAGTTCTACCGGGAACAATATGGGCAGGACTATCAGCTACCACCACTGGTCGCTTTAACGGCCAATGTGCTCAAAGATAAGCGGGAATATCTGGCGAAAGGGATGGATGATGCCATCAGTAAGCCGCTTTCAGTGATTGCCGTTCAGAACGTCATTCATCATTATTTTGGTGCGGTACATGAAGCTGAGCATGACACCGAGTCGCGCAACGACAATGTGGTCGATATGCCTCGTCTTCATACAGAAAGCGATAAGAAACAGGATCAGTATAGCCGAATTCTGGATCTGGATATGTTGAATTCTTATGTTGATATTGTCGGCAAGCAGCCGGTTCTGGACAGTATTACTATGTTTGAATCAATGATGCCGGATTATCTGGATATTTTGGATTCAAATATGGTTGCCAAAGATCAAAATGGGATTGTTTCTGAAGCGCATAAAATCAAAGGTGCGGCGGGTTCCATCGGTTTGGCCCGGATTCAGGCGGTGGCTCAAAAGGCACAATCACCGCAAGCACCGGCTTGGTGGGAAAATATTACCGATTGGGTTGAAGAGATAAAGACTGAATATTCGCAAGATATCCAACTGCTTCGGCAATGGCTCAGCGAAAAATGACGGATAAAAAAGCCTCCGCATGAGGAGGCTGATTTGAACAGTATGAACGCGAAGCGGTTATTCTTCGATATCACCACAGAAGCGATAACCTTCACCGTGGATGGTCGCGATAATCTCAGGCGTACCCGGAATTGATTCAAAATGTTTCCGAATTCTGCGAATCGTGACATCAACCGTACGATCATGAGGTTTGAGCTCACGCCCCGTCATTTTTTTCAGCAGATCGGCACGCGTCTGAATTTTGCCGGGATTTTCACAGAAATGCAGCAGTGCTCTGAACTCAGAGCGAGGCAGCTTATAGCTTTCACCATCGGGATTGATCAGCGAACGACTATTGATATCCAATTCCCAACCATTGAAAACATAACGCTCGACTGAACGTTTCTCTTCATGTGTAGTATTTGAACTCATGGATCGGCTCAAGAGGTTGCGGGCACGAATCGTGAGTTCTCTCGGGTTAAATGGCTTGGTGATGTAGTCGTCGGCACCGATTTCTAGGCCAAGAATTTTATCGACTTCATTATCACGACCGGTCAGGAACATCAGCGCAACGTCGGCTTGTTCTCTTAGCTCTCGTGCGAGGAGTAGTCCATTTTTGCCCGGTAAATTGATGTCCATAATCACCAGATTTACGGATTTATCTGAGAGAATATGGTTCATCTCTTCGCCATTACTAGCTTCGTATACAGCGTATCCCTCTGCTTCGAAAATACTCTTAAGAGTGTTACGAGTGACTTGCTCGTCTTCTACGATAAGAATCTGCGGGGTTTGCATCGGCGGTACCTAATTTATGAAAAATTTGTACTAAATATAGAACTTATTATTGGTAATATATAACACACCAGTAATGATATGTTGATAAAAAATCAAAGTATTCACATAGAATACAACATACTCATTGCCCGCCATCCGTGGATGCGTACTGCAAGGTGCTCCGTAACCTTGTCTGTTTTTACCGTTTGTTGCGGTGGATTTTATATTGTTAACAGCATGGTAACAACGATAGATTGTTAATACCCAACAGTTTGTTGATTTATGTCAATAGACGTGAGTGCCTGAAACATCTGCATATTTATAGGGATGATATGATGGGAAAGCATCAGATTGATGATCGACTGTGGCAAGCTTATGCATCGACACATTTTCTTTTTTCTCAGCCGTTTTCGGAGCCGGCGTTTTCTATCATCACGGCATGGAACCCGCGAAGCTATCGACTGTCTTATCAAGAGAACAGCACGAATAATGAGCAATTATGTCATCAGCTCAACCGCTATCCGTGGGCCCCTGTTTTAGCCGGTGATGCGGCTTTTGAGTGGGTAGAAGAAAGTTTTGCAGTTGCAATTTGTCTTGAATTAGCTTTGAATTTAGGCCGAAAGTTTGAACAGAATGCTATATTTTATGTCCAGAACGAGACGGTTTTCTTGCATTCCTGTATTGATTCCCGATGTGATAAATTAGGAGTATTGTCCGAAAGAACTTATGTGTCCGGATGACTGAATATTGACCTCGTTAGAACGGTTGAGATTGACCTGTAGACCAGTACGACGAGGAGGGTAGTGATCCGTCTGTAGCCAAATTTAGAATGAGATATCATGGAGGAATGATGAGAGATATAACACCAGATCTTTGCGACAAGTACGAGTCTCAGGTGACTTTGCTTGACCTACCTTTACAAAACTTTGGGCAAAGAGATGCCTTTTGGGGAGAAATTGTCACGATTCGTTGCTACCACGATAACTCGAAAGTGAGAGACATGCTGCAACAAAACGGTAAGGGAAAAGTGTTAGTCGTTGATGGACACGGCTCATGTAAGAAAGCACTCATGGGAGATATGATGGCGTTCGAAGCCGTAAAAAACGGTTGGGAAGGGATCATCATCTATGGCGCAGTCCGAGATGTCGTGGCATTGTCAGAGCTGGACTTAGGCGTGAAAGCTTTAGGGGCCTGCCCGTTTAAAACGGAGAAAAAGGATGCGGGTCTGGTCAATGTGACACTCTCTATCATGAATCAGATGATTCAACCCGGAGACTATATTTATGCTGACTGGAATGGGATTCTGATTTCAGAGCAACCATTAGAAGTTAACTAATTCACTTATAGTTTCAGTTGGAAACATTCAGGGAAAGTTATAAAGAATCTTATTTTGAGCGTATTTTATCTCGAACAGCAAAAAAATATAATTTTTGATTGACTCTTCCCCTAATAATAAGGTACACGTAAGAAAACGTTATCTTATTGAGTCGAAGTTTACATGACATTCAGCCAACCTGTAGTAATGATTAGTACCACCACCATTATTATTACCGACACCACCAATGTTGGGGCAGGCTGCTGAGCGAAAAAACTTCAAAAAAAGGCCTGTATCCCCACAAGATACAGGCCTTTTTTTATACTATTTAATCACACTGGAGGAAGGGATGCGTGTATTAAAGTTTGGTGGGTCATCTTTGGCGGATGCCGACCGTTTTCTTAGAGCTGCACAAATTATCGCCAACAATGCCCAACAAGAAGATATTTCTGTGGTGCTTTCAGCACCGGGAAAAACGACCAACAAGTTAGTTGCAGTGATTGAATCTGCCCTGACCATCGGAGAAGCCGGGTTACAGATTAATGAGCTGGAATCCTCTTTTCACAGTTTGTATCAGGACATTCTGTCTGAATTACCCAACCTCAAGAGCGAAGCATTTGACGAGACGGTCCGTCAGTCGATGTCCCAACTGAGAAGTTATGTCCACGGGATCGGACTGTTAGGCGCATGCCCGGATCATGTCAATGCGCGGATTATCAGCAAAGGTGAACGCATCTCGATCCAATTGATGAAGGCGGTTCTTGAAGCCAAAGGCCATGATGTCAGTCTGATTGATCCGGTGAAATATTTGCGAGCCAACGGCAGCTATCTGGAAGCTATGGTGGATGTGGATGCCTCTACAGAAAACTTTAAACGCTCACCACTGCCTCAAAATCATGTGTATATCATGCCCGGTTTTACTGCGGGTAATCCGAAAGGTGAGCTGGTTTGTTTAGGGCGTAATGGTTCGGATTATTCTGCGGCTGTTTTAGCCGCGTGTTTACGGGCTGAATGCTGTGAGATCTGGACTGATGTTGACGGTGTTTACAACTGTGATCCGCGTTTAGTGAATGACGCCCGACTACTCAAGTCGCTGAGTTATCAAGAAGCGATGGAACTCTCTTATTTCGGTGCTTCCGTGTTACATCCCAAAACCATTGCCCCGATTGCCCGTTTCCATATTCCCTGTCTGATTAAAAATAGTTTCAACCCGCAAGGTGTCGGTACGCTCATCGGCCAAGATACCGGTGAAGACAAGCTGCCAATCAAAGGCATTACCACGCTGAACGATCTAACCATGGTCAACGTCTCTGGTCCCGGAATGAAAGGAATGGTCGGGATGGCTAGCCGAGTCTTTGGTTCGATGTCTTCTGCCGGGGTTTCGATTGTATTGATTACCCAATCTTCATCTGAATACTCAATCAGTTTTTGTATCGAATCTCAGGATAAAGAGAAGGCTAAACGAGCGTTGTCTGAAGCGTTTGAGTTAGAATTGAAAGATGGTTTGCTGGAACCGGTTGATTTCATGGATGATCTGGCAATTGTGACACTGGTTGGTGATGGGATGAGAACCGCGCGTGGTATTGCATCGCAATTTTTCTCATCTCTGGCCGAGGTTCACGTCAATATTGTCGCGATTGCTCAGGGATCATCTGAACGTGCGATTTCAGCAGTGATTCCGGAAGATAAGATTTCTGAAGCGATCAAAGCGTGTCATGAGAATTTGTTCAATTCAAAACACTATCTGGATGTCTTTGTTGTTGGGGTCGGTGGCGTCGGCGGTGAGCTGATTGATCAAATCAATCGTCAACAAGAGAAGTTAGCATCGAAAGATATTGTCATCCGGGTATGCGGCCTTGCCAACAGTAAAGGTTGCTTGTTGGATGCCGAAGGACTCCCACTTGACAACTGGCGTCAGCGTTTACAGGAAGGTGCTTCTGAGTCATTCAGTTTGGCTCGGCTGATCGCTTTGGTGCAGCGGAATCATATTATTAATCCGGTCTTGGTTGACTGTACTTCCAGTGAAGTGATTGCCAATCAATATGTTGATTTCCTCAGTGCTGGTTTCCATGTGGTTACACCGAATAAGCGGGCGAACACTGCGAGCATGGCGTACTATCAGCAATTGCGTCAAGTGTCGAGAAACTCTCGTCGGAAACTGATGTATGAGACAACCGTCGGTGCCGGTCTGCCAGTGATTGAAAATCTCCAGAATCTGATTGCTGCCGGAGATGAACTGGAGCGTTTCAACGGGATTCTATCGGGATCGCTCTCATTTATTTTCGGTAAACTGGATGAAGGATTGACGTTAAGTCAGGCGACTCAGGTTGCGAAAGATAAAGGGTTTACCGAGCCCGATCCTCGGGATGACCTGTCAGGAATGGATGTTGCCCGGAAACTATTGATTCTGGCACGTGAAGCCGGAATGAAGCTTGAACTGAGTGATATCGAAATTGATCAAGCATTGCCACCGGGTTTTGATGCTTCAGGCAGTATCGATGAGTTTATGGCGCGTTTACCTCAAGCGGATGATTATTTTGCATCACTTTATACAAAAGCGGCCGGAGAAGGTAAAGTTTTACGCTATGTCGGCGAAATTGCGGATGGTTGCTGTCGCGTGCGTATTGCACAGGTGAGTGAAGATAATCCGATGTTTAAAATCAAAGATGGCGAGAATGCATTGGCATTTTATAGCCGTTATTATCAACCGATTCCTCTGGTGCTGAGAGGATATGGTGCAGGTACAGAAGTCACGGCCGCAGGTGTCTTTGCGGATGTGATGCGGACACTCGGTTGGAAATTAGGGGTTTAATTTTATGAGCACACAACAAGAAAGTGTGGTGATCTATGCACCGGCTTCCATCGGCAATGTCAGTGTCGGATTTGATGTTCTGGGCGCGGCGGTTTCTCCGGTGGACGGTACATTGCTCGGCGACCGTGTTGAAGTGAAAAGCAGTGAATCTCCTTTTTCTCTCAAAGCGGTCGGGCGCTTTGTCGATAAACTGCCGACCAACCCGCAAGAAAACATTGTCTATGATTGCTGGGTTGTTTTTGGCCGGGAACTGAAAAAGAAAGCAGTTGATTTAAAGCCGCTTGAAATGACGCTTGAAAAGAACATGCCCATCGGTTCAGGACTCGGGTCGAGTGCCTGTTCGATCGTGGCAGCTTTGGATGCACTGAATCAGTTTCATGGTAACCCTTTGAATGAGACGGAACTGCTTGCACTGATGGGTGAGATGGAAGGGCAGATCTCCGGTGGCGTTCATTATGATAATGTTGCACCGTGCTATCTTGGCGGTGTACAACTGATGATCGAAGAGTTGGGGATTATCAGTCAAGAGATCCCTTGTTTTGATGATTGGTTCTGGGTGATGGCTTATCCGGGAATCAAAGTCTCGACCGCTGAAGCGCGCGCGATTTTACCGGCCCAATACCGACGTCAGGACATCATTGCACATGGTCGCTATCTGTCCGGATTTATCCATGCTTGTCACTCGAATCAACCGGAGTTGGCGGCAAAAATGATTAAAGATGTGATTGCCGAACCGTATCGTGAGAAACTTTTACCCGGTTTTGCTGCGGCTCGTCAGTATGCGTCCTCAGCCGGTGCTTTAGCCACGGGGATTTCCGGAAGTGGCCCGACGTTGTTTAGTGTTTGCCGGGAGCGTGATGTCGCAGAACGTGTCGCACAATGGCTCGAACAGAATTATGTACAGAACGAAAATGGATTCGTCCACATTTGTCGCCTGAATAAGCAAGGCTCCAAACAGACAGGAAGTAAGCTATGAAGCTTTATAATATTAAAGAGAACGATGAACAGGTTTCTTTTGGTCAGGCCGTCCGTCAGGGGCTTGGCCGTAATCAAGGGTTATTTTTTCCATCAGAACTCCCGCGTTTTGAGGATATTGATGGGTTATTAGCTGAAGATTTTGTCTCCCGCAGTGCAAAAATTCTATCTGCGTTGATTGGCGATGAGCTGTCTCCTGAAACGGTAAAAGCGTTAGTCGGGAATGCGTTTCAGTTTCCGGCACCGATTCAGAAGGTGAAAGATCAAGTTTATGCACTGGAACTGTTCCACGGTCCGACATTAGCGTTTAAAGACTTTGGTGGTCGTTTTATGGCTCAGTCTTTGGCGGCCGTATCGGATGGTGGCAAAATCACCATTCTGACAGCAACCTCCGGTGATACCGGTGCAGCCGTGGCACATGCTTTTTATGGCATGGAGAATATTCAGGTGGTGATCTTATATCCGAAAGGCAAGATCAGTCCGTTGCAGGAAAAGCTATTCTGCACACTGGGTAAAAACATTCATACGGTTGCCATTGACAGTGATTTCGATGCATGTCAGGCGTTAGTCAAAAAAGCTTTTGATGATCAGGCGCTACGGGATGAAATTGGACTCAACTCTGCCAATTCAATTAATATCAGCCGTCTGATGGCACAGATCTGTTACTACTTTGAAGCGGCAGCTCAAATGACCAAAACTGAACGCGACAATCTGGTTGTTTCCGTGCCAAGTGGTAATTTTGGTAATTTAACGGCTGGAATGCTAGCCAAAGCATTGGGCTTGCCGATTCAGCGTTTTATCGCTGCAACGAATGTCAATGATACCGTGCCACGCTATCTGGAAACCGGTAAATGGGAACCTAAAGCTACAATTGCCACGACGTCTAATGCAATGGATGTGAGTCAGCCAAACAACTGGCCACGAATCGAAGAGTTGTGCCGTATTCAGGGGTGGGGCTTAGAAACACTCGGCAAAGGTGCGGTTACAGATGAGCAAAGTGCGGCATCCGTGCGTGAGCTTTATGATTTGGGTTATTTGTGTGAGCCGCATGGTGCGATTGCTTATCGAACCTTAGTTCAACAACTCCAACCGGGAGAGACAGGATTATTCCTATGTACCGCTCATCCTGCGAAATTTAAAGAAGTTGTCGATGAGATTCTGGAGACAGATATCCCGCTGCCGGGACCATTGGCAAAACATGCCCAAATGGCATTACTTTCTGAAGAACTTGATGATGATTTTGAAGCTCTGAAAGCGATTTTACGTCGCGTTCAGTCATAAACGTCGAAAAACGGCACCGAAAGGTGCCGTTTTTGATGGTCTGTCGAAGAACTCAAGCGTGTCGTTGTTTATCTCGCATAGAGCATCATGAATTATAGCGTTTCAGTAAAAGTACGTGCAATCACATCACGTTGCTGTTCTGGTGTCAGTGAGTTGAAACGTACAGCATAACCTGAGACACGAATGGTCAGTTGTGGATACTTTTCTGGGTGTGCAACGGCGTCTTCTAGTGTCTCACGTTTCAGGACATTAACGTTGAGGTGCTGACCGCCTTCAATACGCGGTGCTTTCTCAATAGCGAGCTCACGAGATTCATACTCACCCAGATCGCTGGCAGGAATCACTTGATCGAATTGATACCCGGCAGTTGCTGCCATGCAGCGTGCTTCATTTTTCTCTTGGTCAAGTAACCAGATAGAGTTGATCAGGTTGTCATTCGCGGCTTTTGTAATTTGGATACCTTGAAGCATTGCTTTCTCCTCATCCACTGATTGTGGCGCTGATTGGTGTTAACTTTCAAAATAAGTTGAGCTAAGTATTATATAGCAGATAACCTTTTTTATTGTATTGATATAGGTCAAAATATAACAACTAAATTATCTTCAGATTAATCGTTTTTGTTGATTTTTATCAATAAGTGATTCAAAAATATAAATTTAAATTTTTTTTAATATTTAAAATATTTTTTAAATTAATAAATGTTGTAAATTTACAACAAAATGTATTCAGTGAAGTGAATACAACTGCGCAATTGATTGATGTGAGACGATTTAATGCAAGAACAAAAATTTATCGGTGCCCATGTGTCTGCTGCGGGAGGTGTTGAAAATGCACCGCTCCGTGCGCATGAAATTGGTGCAAACAGTTTTGCACTTTTTACTAAAAATCAGCGACAGTGGCAGGCGAAACCGTTGTTGCAAAGTTCCATTGATGCATTTCAGGCGAACTGCCGGACATATGGGTTTGAACCCCAACATATTCTGCCGCATGATTCCTATTTAATTAATTTGGGCGCCCCGGATCCGGAAAAGCTGGAGAAATCACGTGCTGCTTTCGTTGATGAAATGGAGCGCTGTCGGTTGCTCGGACTACGCCTACTGAACTTTCATCCCGGCAGTCATCTTAACCAGATCAGTGAAGATGCGTGTCTGGAAACGATTGCTGCATCCATTAATCTCGCTCATCAACAGGTACCTGAAGTGATTGCCGTGATTGAGAATACGGCAGGACAGGGCAGTAATCTCGGTTGGCAGTTTGAACATCTGGCTCGAATTATCGAGTTGGTCGATGATCAGGAACGAGTCGGTGTGTGTCTGGATACTTGCCACTTATTTGCCGCTGGATACGACCTGAGAACGGCAACCGCTTGTCAGCAGACGTTTGCTGAGTTTGATCAACGTGTTGGGATGCACTACCTCAGAGCAATGCATCTTAATGATTCAAAAATCGATCTGGGTGGTCGGGTTGACCGTCATCATGCATTAGGGGAAGGGATGATCGGTTGGGATTGCTTTGAATATATTGCCAAAGATCCGCGTTTTAATGATATCCCATTGATTTTAGAGACAATTAAACCAGAATTATGGCCGCAAGAAATTCAGACTTTACGTGACTACTCCACAACTGTTAATTCAGATATCGTTCCTGCATAACTTGGCACATTTTTTTCATGGGATATTGGGTGTTTCATTTTTAGACATTGTGTCTCTGGAGGCTGCTATGTCATACATTACCCATTCAATATCCCGTCCGTCATCTCCTTTACCGACACCGAACCGTCATGTCTCCGGACCGGGGGGACGCCATCGCGGTGTGCCACCGCGTGGTCGATAAAACAAATTGGCATCTTTGCGGTGCAACTCGATTCTGTTTATGAGTAGAATAGAACCATTCTCGACATTACTTTAGGATGGTTCATGACAAACTCACTGACGTGGCACGATGTAATCGGTGCGGAAAAACAGCAGCCTTATTTTCAGGAAACGCTTGCTTATGTAGAGCAACAGCGTCGGCAAGGAAAGGTGGTTTATCCGCCAGCGAAAGATGTGTTTAACGCTTTTCGCTATACAGAGTTCAGTGACGTGAAAGTTGTCATCCTCGGACAAGACCCGTATCACGGGCCCAATCAGGCACATGGACTCTGTTTTTCTGTGTTGCCGGGCGTGAAAACACCACCGTCCTTAGTCAATATGTATAAAGAGCTTGCTCAAGATATCCCCGGCTTTTCGATACCGGAGCACGGTTACTTGAAAAATTGGGCTGAGCAAGGTGTATTCCTGCTGAATACGGTTTTAACCGTCGAGCAGGGGAAAGCTCATTCTCATGCGGGTACCGGCTGGGAGACATTTACAGACAAAGTGATTGCAGAAATTAACCGGCATCGACAAAACGTTGTCTTTCTTCTGTGGGGATCTCACGCGCAGAAAAAAGGGCATTTTATTGATCGTCAAAAGCATTGTGTTTTAACTGCGCCTCATCCCTCTCCTTTATCGGCTCATCGCGGCTTCTTTGGCTGTAAACATTTTTCTAAAGCAAATCAGTATCTTCAAGAACATGGCGAGACGCCTGTTAACTGGCAGCCGATTCTGGACTAGATCATCGCAGAGAAATTGTATTTTTTACGACCAGAATCAAATCAGCCCCCCGATAAGTTATATACAATTTGTTTATCACATTATGAACCGGAGAGGCGACATGATGATAGAACGGATTCGTCGGGAACATGGTTACATGACCCGTTTATTAGCCATCCTCAAACGGAAGTTGCAAAGACTTCAGAGTGAACAGGCCGTCAATTACTCCCTGATTAAAGAGATTGTCGATTATTTGTGTTCACATTCAGAAGCCGCGCATCATCCAAAAGAGGATTTAATCTACCAGTACTATATGGAAAAGTACGGGGAAAAGGAGTATATCGCTGATCTGGAAGCTGACCATCGTAATCTGTCGGAAAAAACGCATGAGTTCCTTGGTGTGATTGATATGATTTTGCAGGACGTTATTGTTCCTCAGGATGTATTTATCAATCAGTTATCTGATTTTATTGTGGAACAGAAACGTCATTTGGATCTGGAAGAAAAAGACATTTTGCCGCTAATTAAGCAGACCTTTACTGTTGAGGATTGGCAGCATGTTGAAGGGCAATGGACACAAAACGAAGATGACCCCGTTTTCGGTGAGACCATTGCTGATCGGTATAAGCAGCTTGCTCAGCTTGTTAGAGAAGAGATGCTGGAAGGTAAATAATACGAAAAAAGGTTCCCGAAGGGGAACCTTTTTTCACTCTCTCAGATATCGATATCATCGAGTTCAAGACTGATATCCATATCCATCAGTTCTTTCTGTAATCGGCGTTTATCGCGTATTGCTTCTATTTCTCTCCACATTCGCTTTGTTGGTTTAGAGCGGGTTACTCGGATTTTACTAATCTCTTTTTCAAGTAAATCTTCAAAGTGCAAATCATCCATAATTAGCCTCTTCTATTATGTATGCTCTATGACGAAATCTGCTCTGTATGAGTCTTAAATATCACAACTGAAGTAAGTATATCTATGATATGTTTCTCATTTGTTTCGATTTGATGACTTATTTCTGAACAAAGATCCCTGTTTTTATGCTGAGGAAAATAAAATTGTACGTTTTTTGTGCTATCAGACGTCGCGAGCATACTACAAATTTTTCTGAGATTGTTAACAAACTTGAGTGATGGACAACTGAATGTGTCAATTTTGAGGTGATGTTCCAAACGAATCAGGTGACTTGTCTTCGGTAACGCCTTAGGTAACTGTCAACATTGGTGAAACGCTTGAATCATACAACGCCTCTGTCGCTCTAAAATTCGCTTTTTTTGGCAACTTTGTAAAGCATTATTTTAAATAAATGTTGGTTTTTTGTTTTTTACTTGTGTGAGTTTGTTAAGAGTATGATTATAAAAATAGCCTTTTCGAACAGTGTTGTGTATTGATTTTTTGTCTGTTCGATAGCATTATCTTCGGCGCTGAGTGAATGTGTTTGCGATTTGTTCGGATATATATGCTAGGAACAACAGGGACTGTTGCTAATAAATTATTATAAGATAGGGAAATATCAAGTGATGGTGTAGAGCAAACTTGTGCTCTGAACTCTTTAAAGAGGTTCTTGTGACAGACTTAATCAATTTATTAAATGACCTGCTTTGGGGGTCAATCCTTGTTTATCTATTGGTGGGCGTCGGGATTTACTTTACTGTCCGACTTGAGTTTATTCAAATTCGTCATTTCCGCCATATGTTCAGTGTGTTGAAAAATAGCCGTAAATCAGATACTGCGGGCATTTCTTCTTTTCAGGCTTTATGTACCAGTCTTGCCGCCAGAGTCGGAACCGGAAACATGGCAGGTGTTGCCGTGGCACTCACAGCCGGTGGGCCGGGCGCTATTTTTTGGATGTGGATGACTGCGATGGTCGGGATGGCGACGTCCTTTGCCGAAAGTACATTAGCGCAATTATATAAGACCAAAGATCGTGATGGTAACTATCGTGGTGGTCCTGCTTATTACATGGAAAAAGGTTTAGGAATGCGTTGGATGGGGGTGCTGTTCTCCATTTTCCTGATGATTGCATTCGGCTTGGTTTTCAATGCTGTGCAAGCCAACTCGATTACCAATGCCATGAATACCGCATTTGGCTATGAACCGATGTATATCGGGATTGGTATTGTTATTTTATCCGCGTTTGTAATTTTCGGTGGTATCCGGAAAATTGCCCGCACGGCTGAATTAATTGTTCCGGTGATGGCTCTGGCCTATTTGGCGATTGCGATTTTCATTCTACTGACGAACCTCGATAAGCTTCCGGCAGTATTTGGCCTGATTTTTAAAAGTGCTTTTGGTTTTCAGGAAGCCGCTGCCGGTGGTCTGGGCTATATGATTGCTCAAGCGATGATCAATGGCGTCAAACGTGGACTGTTTTCAAATGAGGCAGGGATGGGGTCTGCACCGAATGCTGCTGCAACGGCGACACCATATCCACCGCACCCTGCGTCTCAGGGCTATGTACAGATGCTGGGTGTGTTTATTGATACTATCGTGATCTGTTCTGCCACAGTTGCGATTATTTTGATGTCGGGTGAGTATGTGCCGCATGGTGAAATTACCGGGATTGAATTAACTCAGCGTGCGCTGGACTCTCAGGTCGGTGGATGGGGCAGTATTTTTGTTGCCTTTGCTATTTTCTTTTTTGCCTTCACGTCAATTATTGCCAACTACTCTTATGCTGAAACAAACTTGGTGTTCCTTGAACACAACAATAAAAAAGGCTTAGCGATTTTCCGGGTAGTTTTCCTGGCGATGGTCATGTTTGGTTCTTTAGCGACATTACCGACTGTTTGGTCGATGGCGGATGTGTCGATGGGACTGATGGCAATTGTCAATCTGATTGCGATTCTGTTGTTATCCGGCATCGTCGTGAAGTTGGCAAAAGATTATAACCGCCAGTTGAAAGCCGGCAAACTACCAACCTTTAATGTGAAGGACTACCCTGAATTGCAATCTCAGCTAGAAGAAGGCATTTGGGAAAAGTCGAAAGATTAATTATTGGTAAAACCGATAGTAAGGATTGAGAAAGCCATGCAGACAACGCATGGCTTTTTTTGTACGCTATGCAATAGAAAGTATCGGATTCACTGTGAATCTGATTCGTCACACATATAACATCAATATTGATCAGCAGAGAAAGGAATAGAGTATGTTAATCGTCGTTTCCCCCGCTAAAACCCTGGATTATGAGTCGCCCTTAAAGACCGATAAACATACGCTGCCTGAATTGCTCGAACATTCAGAAATTTTAATCGAAGTCTGCCGTCAGCTTACTCCGGCTGATATTGCTTCGCTGATGAAAGTGAGTGATAAGATTGCCGGCCTGAATGTCGCCCGATTCGCAGAGTGGGATAAAAAGTTCTCTTTTGAAAATGCTCGTCAAGCCATTCTGGCATTCAAAGGGGATGTTTATACCGGCCTTGAAGCTGAAACCCTCTCTGACGATGATCTGGATTATGCGCAGCTACATTTGCGGATGTTATCAGGCCTTTATGGTTTACTGAAGCCTCTTGATTTAATGCAGCCTTATCGGTTGGAAATGGGGACGAAACTGAGCAATCCTCGTGGCAATAATCTTTATCAGTTTTGGGGCGATGTGATTACTGACAAGCTGAATGAGGCTATTCAAGAGCAGGGAGATAACATTCTGGTGAATCTGGCATCAAACGAGTATTTTAAAGCGGTTCATGTCAAAGGATTGGATGCTCAAGTGATCACTCCGGTATTTAAAGACTGTAAAAATAGTCAATATAAAGTGATTAGCTTCTACGCAAAAAAAGCGAGAGGCATGATGGCTCGTTATATTATTGAGAATCGGATTTCATCTGTAGAGAAATTGTTGGAATTCGATGTTGCCGGGTATCGCTATGATGCCGGAGAGTCCACTGCAACAGAATTGGTTTTCAAACGAGAAGAACAGTAATTGTTCGGAGGACAGGCTGATGTGGCGTTGGTTGAAACGTTGTCTGGCTCGTTACGATAACTGGTGTCAGCGTATGGGCTTAACCCCGGCACAAAAACGAAGTTGCGTGCCTTATCGGAGTGAGACGAGCAATGCAAAGCAAAAAGATGGTAAAGATAGTTAAGCCTCGACTGTTTGATACGCATTGCCATTTTGATTTTGAGCCATTTCAGTCTGAAATAGCGTGGCACTGGCAGCAGGCTTCTGATGCCGGTGTTTCACGCCTTCTGATTCCTTCGGTGGGGAGCAGTAACTGGGATGCGGTGCAAAAATTGGCGACTATCGCACCGCAGCAATTATACTATGCACTTGGTTTTCATCCCTATTTTTTAAATACCGATAGCGCAGAAATGAGTGGCTCTGAACGGATGGCGTTTTTAGAAGAGCGTCTGGCCGCTTCTGATGAGAATTGTGTCGCGATCGGGGAGTGTGGATTGGATGCGGTGGTCGATGTTCCGCCGACGATTCAGGAAGAGTTCTTTATCGCTCAACTGAGAATCGCTCAGAATGCCGGATTACCGGTGATTCTCCATAGTCGTAAGACTCAGTCACGCTTGTTACAGCTGATCAAACAGCATCAGTTTACCCACGGTGGAGTCTTACATGCATTTTCTGGCAGTGAACAACAAGCGCAGGCATTTATCCAGTTAGGGTTTAAAATTGGTATCGGTGGTGTGATTACCTATCCACGGGCCGCAAAGACACGGCGAACCGTTGCTCGACTTCCGATCGAGGCTTTAGTGCTGGAAACGGATGCCCCCGACATGCCACTGTGCGGATTGCAGGGGCAGCCGAATCATCCCAAATATTTACCGTTGGTTTTACAAGCTTTGGCGCAACTGAGGGAGTGTGTCGTGGCGGATATTGCAGAGCGCTTATGGCTGAATAGTCATCAGATCTTTGGTATTGATGCAGATTGACTGCTCAATGTGCGATTTCCTGAATACCAACATCGCCCGATCAACACGTACCATCTTGTCTGCAATGGCGCAAATGGAGTCCCTCTCAATTCAATTGTGAATTCAATCACTTGTTTGGATTACCGCTGGCAGCAGAGGTTAAGCGGATGAAAACAAATTTTTCATATCCCCCAGTACAAGGTGCAGGTTGTGTCTCATCACATGAATGATATTCAGATGTCGCAGAGATAATTATCAGCGCCTCACTTTTCACCTTTATATACCTATATTCCTATATTGAAATGCCATTGTTGGTCTACCCTTAATGGCAACGTATTCACTGAGTAAATTCATAAATATATGGATAGTTGTTCAGCCTATCGATTGAGTAAGCAAAAAATCGACTTTTTCGTATAGATCACATTTTTTTTAATGTTTAATATGGTATTTAACTGTTTGTGTTTGTTTTTTGTTAAAAACAGCATACTTTATAATAAAATATGTAATTTTTTGCGATATGTATCATCTATTTTTGTAATTTAATTAATGTTGTTTCATTTTGGTGCAATCTCAAGAGCAAGGAAGTTCAACATCAAATAGTTGATATTTCTATATAATGTAATGTTTGATATGCCACAAAATTCTCAAGTGGTTTATCTGATATAGTTATTTTTGCTAGCTGATTCTATTTTTGGGGCAATCGTTTGATATCTGCAAACGGTCGTATTGTGTATCTATTGCATATAACCTTGTTTGCGTGATGTTGATTTTTTGTTAACAAAAAATATTGAATGACTTTCGGTTTGGCAGTTTTTGTGATTAGTATCAATAATTGTGGTGAATGATTTTTCTTTTGTGGATAAATGTGTGACCTGTAATTGCTTTTGATTTGGGGCATCGTATAATCCGCCACCGAAACGTCTTCCTCCACTCAAACGAATAATTCACATATAAGGATTCATAAACTATGGGCTTGTTTATGAGCTTAGTGGGAATGGCTGTTCTAATTGGAATTGCCTTTCTGCTTTCAGATAATCGTAAAGCGATCAATTTTAGAACGGTTGGCGGAGCTTTTGCCATCCAATTTTTATTAGGTGGTTTTGTTCTTTATAACCCTTGGGGACGTGATCTTCTGGCGGGGTTAACCGCTGGTGTGCAGAACGTCATTAACTACGGCAAGGATGGTACAGGATTCTTGTTTGGCAACTTAGTGAACTTCTCGGTTGATGGGCTGGGTTTCATCTTCGCGTTTCAAGTTCTCCCGGCGGTGGTGTTCTTCTGCTCTCTGATTGCGGTGCTGTACTACATTGGTATTATGCCGATTGCCATTAAAATCATTGGTGGTGCATTGCAGAAAGCGTTGGGGACTTCTCGTGCGGAATCCATGTCTGCTGCTGCAAACATCTTCGTTGGCCAAACCGAGGCACCATTAGTGGTGCGTCCTTATGTGCCGAAAATGACACAGTCTGAGCTGTTTGCCATCATGTGTGGTGGCTTGGCTTCGATTGCGGGTAGTGTTCTTGCCGGATATGCTGCAATGGGTGTTCGTTTGGAGTTTCTGGTTGCAGCCTCTTTTATGGCCGCACCGGGTGGTTTACTGTTTGCGAAAATTATGAAACCAGAAACCGAAACGCCACATAGTCAGGAACTGACGGATTTTGATGAAGGCAATGACAAACCATCGAACTTGATTGATGCGGCAGCAAGCGGTGCGTCCACAGGGATGCAACTGGCGCTGAATATCGGTGCTATGTTACTGGCGTTCATCGGTTTGATTGCTTTAATCAACGGTATGCTTGGTGGTATTGGCGGTTGGTTTGGGATGCCAGAACTTTCTTTAAATCTGCTTCTTGGCTGGTTGTTCTCACCATTGGCCTTTATCATCGGCGTTCCTTGGGCTGAGGCAACAACGGCCGGTTCATTTATCGGGCAAAAAATCGTCTTGAATGAGTTTGTCGCTTATTCCAATTTTGTGCCTTACATTGGTGATCAGGCTCAGGTTGTTGCTGCGACAGGACACGTGATGTCAGAGAAAACAACAGCAATTATCTCTTTCGCCTTATGCGGTTTTGCGAACTTATCTTCTATTGCCATTTTGTTAGGTGGTTTGGGTGGAATCGCACCGAATCGCAGGCATGACATTGCGCGAATGGGTGTGAAAGCCGTAATTGCCGGGACATTATCGAATCTGATGGCTGCAACAATTGCCGGATTCTTCCTCTCTTTTTAATTAAGAGCAAGGTGATTACTGATTATGATTGCGCCTCAGGGTCGAGACCTTGAGGCCTTTTTTATTTGTGACGATTTCGATCGCCAATAATAGAATGAGATACAAACCGATTGCGCTATCAGTAGAGAAACTCTTCTCCTATATCCCGACTTGTTAGTGAGATAAAATGGTCAGATGTCGATTTGAGATGGTTTATTAAAGGAGTCGTGTATGAACGAATTACAATTAGCTGCTCAACGGGCGTTAACCTTAATGGATTTAACCACGTTGAATGACGATGATACTGAAGAAAAAGTAATTTCATTGTGTCAGAGTGCAAAGACACCTTTTGGAACAACGGCTGCTATTTGTATTTATCCTCGCTTTATTCCTATTGCTAAAAAAACGCTCCAAGAGCAAGGTACACCCAATATCAGGATCGCGACGGTCACCAATTTCCCTCATGGACGGGATGATATTGAGGCTGCGGTTGCGGAAACCCGAGCTGCGGTTGCTGACGGTGCAGATGATGTTGATGTGGTTTTTCCTTATCGCGCTTTAATGAACGGGAATGAACAGGTTGGTTTTGACTTGGTCAAACAATGTAAAGCGGCTTGCGGTGATGACGTTCTGCTAAAAGTAATTCTTGAAACAGGTGAATTGAAAACAGAAGCATTGATCAAGCAAGCTTCGGAAATCGCGATTCGCGCGGGTGCTGACTTTATTAAAACTTCGACCGGTAAAGTAGCAGAGAATGCGACACCCGAGTATGCCAAGATGATGTTGGAAGTGATCCGTGATCTGGGTGTGGCTGATAAAGTCGGTTTTAAACCAGCCGGTGGTGTAAAAACAGCACAGGAAGCAGCGCTGTACCTGTCGATGGTTGACGAGATGATGGGAGAAGCTTGGGCTGACAGTCGCCACTACCGTTTCGGAGCATCCAGTTTGTTGAATGATCTATTGGCAACATTGGAAGGTACAGAAGCAGCTCAAAGTTCTGATTCATATTAATCCGTGTGATCTGATAGTTAGTTAAGGAGAAAGAGATGGCTACGCCACATATTAATGCTGAAATGGGAGATTTTGCCGATGTCGTCTTGATGCCGGGAGATCCACTTAGAGCAAAATATATTGCTGAAACCTTTTTAGACGACGTTGTACAAGTTTGCGACGTGAGAAACATGTTCGGTTATACCGGAACGTATAAAGGTCGGAAGATTTCTGTGATGGGACATGGCATGGGGATTCCATCTTGTTCTATTTATGTCACAGAGCTGATTAAAGATTTTGGTGTGAAGAAAGTGATTCGCGTTGGCAGTTGTGGTGCAGTTCGTTCAGATGTACATATTCGTGATGTGGTCATCGGAATGGGTGCTTGTACCGATTCAAAAGTCAATCGTATCCGCTTTAAGAATCATGATTTTTCGGCTATTGCTGATTATCAGATGGTGAAAGCGGCTGAAGAAGCTGCCAAAGCGCGCGGTATTGATGTGAAAGTCGGTAACCTGTTTTCAGCGGAGCTATTTTATACACCGGATCCAGACATGTTTGATGTGATGGATAAATACGGCATTATCGGTGTAGAAATGGAAGCGGCCGGTATTTATGGTGTCGCTGCCGAATATGGTGCGAAAGCATTAACGATTTGTACCGTATCCGATCATATCAAGACTGGTGAACAGACCACCGCTCAGGAGCGTCAAACGACCTTCAGCGACATGATTGAGATTGCGCTTGAATCCGTATTGATTGGTGATGCGCAGTAAGGCTACACTTGGTTGAGCAATTGAATGACAGGGTGGCAGTGTTCACCCTGCATTTTTTAATAGTAAATTTTCACCCTGACGAGCTCGTCTTTTTTGACGGTGGAGTAATAGGGTCAGCAGAATACCGCTGGTAAAGCTAGCCAAGATCATTAAATACATATAACGATCACTTTTCCGATAATGGTGATCGGAGATGGCCGTCACTTTCCCCGTTTCAAAAGTAATGCGAATGAAACCGATTACATTGTTGTCGTGTAGAACCGGTTCAACCAACTGTTGTCTGCCAATACTCGCTGTTTTCAGCGGTGTATCCAGACCTAAGACATCCCGGACACTGAGTGCTGAGTCGCTTGCGGCAATTTGCACACCTTCAGCATCATAAATCGTTGCGTCAAACACTAATCGATCGCGTGCCAGTTGATTGGTCAGAGACTTCAGCTTTTCTTCATCCTGATCAACTAAAAAGCTACTGGCCGTGAGCGAGGCTTGTGAGATCAGCAGTTTCGTCAGGGTCTCCAGTTGATTGGCCTGAATTTTTTCATTGCCTTTACTAATCATCACACTGTTTTCTGCCGTAAAGACAAACATCATGACAACACAGAGGACTGCAATGATGCGTAGAACTACGCGTAGCGAGAACAGGGAACCACTCATCGTACCTTAACCACAAAAATTTTATCAGAAGTCATATTGATACTTGCGTTTTTAAATTGCAATAGGTTAACGTCGGGTTACTTTCATTACAGGTAAATTTCATGAACTCGCAAAAGACATTGTTAATTACACAAAAGACGGCACTCGCTGAACAGTTGCAGCAACGGATTCAAGATGTTCAGGCGAACTGGATTTTATACAGTGCCTCCCTGTCTCCTGATTTTTTTACTCAGCTTGATGAATTAACCGGCATGTACAATCCGATCCGTCGAATTTGGCGAGTCGGTCACTATGATGTAGCTTTGATGGCCGGAGATTTAACGAGATCTCATGAACAGAGTCTTCAACAGTTACAGGTTGACTATGCCAGCCTTGAAGCGCTCCCCGATTTGAGCCAACCGGGATTGTTACTGATGGACATGGACTCCACTGCAATTCAGATTGAATGTATTGATGAAATCGCCAAACTGGCCGGGGTTGGGGCAGAAGTATCAGCAGTCACGGAACGAGCGATGCAGGGAGAGCTTGATTTCGAGCAGAGTCTCCGTCAGCGTGTCGCTCAACTAACCGGTGCGGATGCAAATATTCTCACGCAGGTTCGGGAGGTGCTGCCTTTGATGCCGGAGTTGCGGGAGTTGATCTCGGCATTAAAAGAGTTCGGTTGGCGAACTGCAATTGCGTCCGGTGGATTTACTTATTTCTCTGATTACTTGCAAGAGACGCTCGCACTGGATTTCGCGCAATCTAATGTACTGGAAATTGTCGATGGTCAACTGACAGGGAACGTATTGGGTGATGTCGTTTCTGCGCAGACCAAAGCAGATATTCTATGCCGCCTGACGGCTCAATATGGTCTTAAACCAGCCAATACGATTGCGGTCGGTGATGGTGCAAATGACTTGGTGATGATGGATGCTGCCGGATTAGGGATTGCGTTTCATGCCAAACCGAAAGTCGAAGCTCAGGCTCAGTCTGCGATTCGCTATGCTCAGTTGGGTGGCATTCTCTGTATTTTATCCGTAAGCTTGGTATTGCAATCTTAGTATTGCCGTTTTAGTTATCACCGTTTTCGTGATGGGCAGCAGGATACGATTGGCATCTCGTATCTTGCCGCCTCTTCCGATGCCGAACTAGTTGATTTCCAGACGGAGTAGCACTTCTTCGGTAATATCGAAAAATTCACCATAACCGACAATTGAAGCAATCGATTTTTCGATGCTTTTGGCGTGATGCATACTAATGAGTGACAGTTCATCCAGATCGGAACGTAGTAATGTCGCGACAGGGTGAAATACAGCGATGGCACAATATCTGAGAATATAAATATCGCCCATAACTAATGAGTCCTGAATAAAGGAAATCCGTTCTTGGGCAGTTGTAAAATCGGATAACAAGCGTGTTTCAATCGACTGGATCCGGCTACCGTATTTTCTGACGGAAAAATAGATATCAAAATAGTGAGGCCTTGCGCCATCGACATGTTTCATCGGTTGCGCGATCAGGGTATTACTATGTCCTTTAAAAATCGGATCAAGGGACATATAGCCTTCCCCGTGCCCGAGTTTGGCCAGCAAAACCTGATAGGGAGACAGTGGACTACTGATCCCAATCGCAGTGGTTTTGAGATAAGCGCCCTGACGTTCGACAAAGATCGGTGAGCAGACAATTTTATCCAACAGAATGTGATGCAGCCCTTCGAGTAGCGCCAAAGTGGGGCGAACTTCATCGTTTTCGGTTAACTTATCTCGGTTGCTTTCAATTAATCGATTGAAAAAACGAATAATTTTGATGGTTTGACTATCTTCCTGAATCGCTAACTGAATCCGTTGACCATTCGGTGTGATTCGGGCGACCTGATAGGGGACCTGATCCAATGGTAATTTCTTGTTATAGAGTTTTAGTTCAATAAAATCGACACTGACCGGATCCCCGACCTTCAGGACAACGGGCGTTTCAAGGGTGATGTAAACCCCCCGTTTGGACAGATCAATAGTTTTGCCACTGATGGCATCGCCTTGAGCCGTTTGAATCGTGACCGGAGAACTTAACCGATAACGGGGTTCTTTGCGCTGAGAACGGGCATCAAAGAAAATCGAAATAGGGTAGCCGTTCACTTTTCTTGGATGACGAAAGATATTTAACTCACTGCTGGGCATTTTCGGTTTATCGACGAGCAAGTAATCTGAAGCGGTTTCTGGATTACTGACTTCTTGTAATATCCCGCAGTGAGTCAGTGATGAAAGATGCTTGGTCAGCTCCGGTGATTCTGTGGCAAGACTTTCCCGTTCCTGAGCGCTGAGTTCAAACATTGAGATTCGGAAAGCGCGCCACGATTCCTTCTTTGCACCGATGTGCCAAAATAATTTACGTAGTTCAGGTGTCGCTTCTGACTTCATCATGGAAAAAAACAAACATCTTTCCTGATAGTCATGTTTAAAGGTATAGAGAGTATTGCTGCTTTCACTCACCCCTTGCTTAGCAAGAAGCGACATTCGTTGCGGGTTAAACAGATTGCCCAGCGACTGTTGATTTCTTTCATCATGCCAATACTGCCAGATGTCATGGTTGCTTTCAGTTAAAAGGACAACTTTGAGCTCATTCCCCTCAAAGAACATTGGCAACTGGCAAGCATGTTTCAGAAATGTATGTTCGTAGGCTCGGGTTCTGGCCCGCATGATTTTGTCTTGATTGTCGTGACGTGCTTTTTGGGTTTCATTGAACAGGTGTTCCTGAATAACTTGCTCGATCACCTGCGTTTCGGTCAGCTTGATCAGCCGAAGAAACTTGACCGCATCATTTTCAAGCGATTCATCAATACCAAGTATGCGATACTCTATCGGAGATTGCAGAGCTTCAATATGCGGATGTTTTTGCTCCAGTTCCGTGAAATGAAGCTGAATGCTTTCTCCTAATTTATAGCTAAAAGCTGAGGGAACTTTGATCTTTGCACCAGAAGGGGAAAAGTCGAGTGTGACGGCAGCAACCAACTGTCCATTTGATAATGTGATATCAACCTGTGAAGCAAGCTTCATCCGGTTTTCTCTGCGCTTCAGGTCGTAACCTAATTGAATCGTTTCTACTTCAAAAGGGCTATTCGAATCAGTAACACTGGGCTGGTTGTCGATATTTCTCTCTTTCATAACCCGAAAATTGTTACGGGTATTATAAAGCGCTTCCCATACCCCTTCGGTATAACCGCCAAATTTTTTGATATATTTGTAGTAGTCATTAAAGGCGACATCATCAAGCCAATGGCGCAGACCATCCAGATGGTATTCTCGACATTCCCCCTGAACGCGTCCACGGAGATCGACGATCTTGGTACAGGGCCCCATGACCCGGTTCAACTCCATTTTCACTAACAATTTGACAGAGGGCTGGTCACCTTCTGTCATCTGTGACAGAATTTTTTCAAAATCCTCTGACTTATAAGCTGGAATTAATTTTTCCGCGATAGATCTAATTTCTGTTTTCTGCATAATTATTTATGATGTCCACGCTCTGAAATAATTATCGGCCTTTTTCGTCAATTATTTAATGAGTTATTTGTTATTTTCGGGTTTGGTCGAATTAAACTGTATACTGAATCACATTCCATAGTCGAGTTGAGGGGATATGGCGAAGACAAAAAGAGCATACGTTTGTAATGATTGTGGTGCGGATTTTCCTCGCTGGCAAGGGCAATGTAATGCATGTGGCGCATGGAATACCATTACGGAAGTCCGTTTGGCTGCATCTCCTCAGGTTTCTCGGAACGAGCGATTGAGTGGTTATGCAGGCGGAACGACTGAAGCCAAAGTTCAGACACTGGCAGATATTGACCTGCAAGAAGTCCCGCGTTTTACCAGTGGGTTCAAAGAACTGGACCGTGTTTTGGGCGGTGGCGTCGTCCCCGGCGCTGCAATCCTGATCGGTGGTAACCCCGGAGCCGGGAAATCAACGTTATTGTTACAGGTTATGTGTTATCTCGCTCACGGGGTTCCGACACTGTATGTCACCGGAGAGGAGTCGCTCCAGCAGGTTGCGATGCGAGCTTCTCGTTTGGGATTGCCGAAAGATCGGCTCCGAATGTTATCTGAAACCAGTGTTGACCGAATCTGCCAGATTGCCGAACAAGAGCAGCCGAAGGTCATGGTGATAGACTCGATTCAGGTCATGCATGTTGCTGATGTTCAGTCATCGCCGGGCAGTGTCGCTCAAGTTCGGGAATCCGCTACGGCATTGACCCGTTACGCTAAACAAAATCATGTTGCACTGTTTATTGTCGGTCACGTCACGAAAGATGGTACGCTGGCAGGGCCGAAAGTGCTGGAACATATTATTGACTGCTCAGTGTTGTTGGACGGCGGGACAGACAGCCGTTTTCGCACACTAAGAAGTCACAAAAACCGCTTCGGAGCCGTGAACGAACTGGGCGTTTTTGCGATGACCGGGCAAGGTATGAGAGAAGTCAACAATCCCTCTGCTATATTCTTATCCAGAGGTGAAGAAGAAACATCCGGTAGTTCTGTCATGGTGGTCTGGGAAGGCACGCGTCCGCTACTGGTCGAGATTCAAGCGCTGGTAGACTACTCGCAACTTGCGAATCCGCGTCGGGTGGCGGTCGGCCTTGAACAAAACCGTCTTTCTTTGCTTCTGGCTGTTTTACATAAGCACGGCGGTCTGATGATGGCTGATCAAGATGTGTTTGTGAATGTGGTTGGTGGCGTGAAAGTCACCGAAACCAGTGCAGATCTGGCACTGGTGATGGCCCTATTGTCGAGCTTTCGGGACCGGGCTTTACCCAAAGATGTGGTCATTTTTGGTGAAGTTGGCCTCGCCGGAGAGATTCGGCCGGTACCGAGCGGGCAGGAGCGGTTAAATGAAGCTTTCAAACATGGGTTTAAAAAAGCCATTATCCCTCATGCAAATATGCCGAAAGGCGGGATAGAAGGGATGCAAATCCATGCGGTTAAAAAATTGGCCGATGCGATTCAGGCATTTGATGAGCTTTAACTGCACAGATTGGGAAATGTACTTGTTTCTCAAATGAATAACCGACAAAAATATTGGAAGTCCTTGCAAATATGGGGATAGAAAATATTTTTCACCAAACCGCGAGCGGGGCTATCAGTCTTGACGGATTATGATATACTCTGCGCGCACTTTATACCTTATTAACAGAGTAAGACAATGGCAGATTTATCGAAATACAGAAACATTGGTATTTTCGCGCACGTTGACGCGGGTAAAACCACTACCACTGAGCGTATTCTTAAGCTTACTGGTAAAATCCATAAAACTGGTGAGGTTCACGATGGTGAATCGACTACAGACTTCATGGAGCAGGAAGCAGAGCGCGGTATTACTATCCAATCAGCTGCGGTAACTTGTGAGTGGAAAAACCACCGTCTAAACGTTATCGATACTCCTGGACACGTTGACTTTACAGTAGAAGTATACCGTTCACTGAAAGTTCTAGATGGCGGTATCGGTGTATTCTGTGGTTCTGGCGGTGTTGAACCTCAGTCAGAGACTAACTGGCGCTACGCGAACGAATCAGAAGTTGCTCGTATCATCTTCGTCAACAAACTGGACCGTATGGGTGCAGATTTCTTCAACGTTGTTGAACAAGTGAAGAACGTATTGGCAGCAAACCCACTGGTTATGACGCTACCGATCGGTCGTGAAGATGACTTCGTTGGTGTTGTAGACGTACTGAACCGTCAAGCCTACGTATGGGATGACTCAGGTCTGCCAGAAAACTACGAAATTAAAGAAGTTCCAGCAGATATGGTTGATCAAGTAGAAGAGTACCGTGAGCTTCTGATCGAATCGGCTGTAGAACAAGACGACGATCTGATGATGGCTTATATGGAAGGTGAAGAACCAACTGTTGAGCAAGTCAAAGCATGTATTCGTAAAGGGACTCGTGATCTGGCGTTCTTCCCAACTTTCTGTGGTTCTGCATTTAAGAACAAAGGTGTTCAGCTGGTTCTGGACGCAGTTGTTGATTACCTGCCAGACCCAACTGAAGTTGATCCACAAGACCTGACTGATCCACAAACTGGTGAGCCTACTGGTGAGAAAGCGATCGTTGACGCGGCAGAACCTCTGAAAGCGCTGGCATTCAAGATTATGGATGACCGCTTCGGTGCGCTGACTTTCATCCGTATCTACTCAGGTGTGATGAAGAAAGGCGATACAGTTCTTAACGCTGCAACCGGTAAAACTGAGCGTATCGGCCGTATGGTTGAGATGCAAGCTGATGACCGTACTGAAATCACTTCAGCACAAGCGGGTGACATCATTGCAGTTGTTGGTATGAAGAACGTTCAAACTGGTCACACACTGTGTGATCCAAAACACGAATGTACTCTGGAACCAATGATCTTCCCAGAACCAGTAATCTCTATCGCGGTTTCTCCGAAAGATAAAGGTTCAACTGAGAAAATGGGTATCGCGATCGGTAAGATGGTTGCAGAAGATCCATCATTCCAGGTTGAGACTGACGAAGATTCTGGCGAAACCATCCTGAAAGGTATGGGCGAACTTCACCTAGACATCAAAGTAGACATCCTGAAACGGACTTACGGCGTTGAGCTGGAAGTTGGTGCTCCTCAGGTGGCTTACCGTGAAACTATCACCAAAGCAATCGAAGATAGCTACACGCACAAGAAACAGTCTGGTGGTTCTGGTCAGTTCGGTAAGATCGACTACCGTATCAAACCAGGTGAGCCAAACTCTGGCTTCACTTTCAAATCAACTGTTGTTGGTGGTAACGTTCCTAAGGAATTCTGGCCAGCAGTTGAGAAAGGTTTTGAAGGCATGATGCAGCACGGTGTGCTGGCTGGCTTCCCGACTCTGGATGTTGAAGTTGAACTGTTCGACGGTGGCTTCCACGCAGTTGACTCATCTGCAATCGCATTTGAAATCGCAGCGAAAGGCGCATTCCGTCAGTCAATGCCAAAAGCGGGTGCTCAGCTTCTAGAACCTATCATGAAAGTTGACGTGTTCACTCCAGAAGACCACGTTGGTGACGTCATCGGTGACCTGAACCGTCGTCGTGGTATGATTAAAGACCAGCAAGCTGGTGTAACTGGCGTACGTATCAAAGCTGACGTTCCTCTTTCTGAAATGTTCGGCTACATCGGTACTCTACGTACGATGACTTCTGGTCGTGGTCAGTTCTCGATGGAGTTCGAAAAATACGCAGCATGTCCAGCAAACGTTGCTGAGAAAGTGATTGCAGAAGTTAAAGAGCGTAACGCTAAGAAGTAATTTTTAGGTTAACCCTTTAACGATAAAGCCCCGTAGCGAAAGCTAACGGGGCTTTTTGTTGTCATCTATAACCCGCCGGGCGGTGGTGACAGTTTGTAGTTGCGGTGAATCCGCGCTGAAACTTACTATGTCCGTTCGATGATGGTTCGCTCGATAATATCGAGTTCGTTTAAACCCGAAAACGTGAACGTTGCGATTTGTTCTTGTATCCAAGCGATAAAGACCTTGACCTTTTTCCTTTGCAGGTAGCTTTCAGGGGCACAGATATAGTAACTATAACGGGAGCGAATGGCCTGATGCCCAATGCGGATGAGTTTTCCTTCCTGAATATAGCGGTGGGCCAGAGTGTGCTTCATCAGGGCGACACCTTGTACGGCTAACGCCCCTTCCAATACAAACAGCGATCCTTCATACTGAAGTGTCGGGCACCCGGTCGGGGCACCGATAGAGTTTAGCCACAGTTCCCAGCTCATATCTGGGATCATATCTTCAATTAAATCAACGCGGTACAAGTCATTGACCGATTCGATTTGATGCTGTTTTTGATAAAGCGGATGACAAACGGGATAGAGCACTTCATCCATCAGCTTGATACTGGTCAGATTTTCATAGTTCCCTTGTCCATAACGAATACAGAGATCAACTGAATCATCCTGAAATGTCACCAATGCATCTTTCGGGTCGATCAGCAGTATGATATCCGGATGTTTCTGTCTGAACTCCTGAAGTTTGGGAACGAGCCAGTGTTGGGCAAAAGCTGGATGGGTCGAAATAGACAGCTGGTTCGGTGACGGATCCTGCGTTAAATGTTGTATACCCGCATAGAGTTCGGAAAACCCTTTTTGCGCATACTTATAGAGGATTTGTCCTTCTGTTGTCAGATGAACACGCCTGTGCTGACGAATGAACAATTCACATTTCAACCACTCCTCTAACTGACGAATTTGCTGACTGATTGCAGCGGCACTGACAAAGAGTTGTTCGGATGCAATTTTGAAACTGCCTGCTTGTGCTGCCATGTAAAAATAATAGACAGATTGTAAAGGAGGTAGGCGACTTTTCACTTAAGTTTTCCTTAATTGAGTGTCAGATTTTATCGTTTGTGCCATGAACTATTTTCGATGATTATTTAATCACGAAAACACCATATATCAAGGATAAACTATGAACGAGATTGTCAATAAAATTCAACCACCTTTGATTGATACTTATCGTTTTTGGGTTAAGAATATCTACTCTTTGATAAAACACTGGCAGCAAAATTATCAGACACGCCGACAATTATCAGAATTGCCGGAACATCTGTTGGAAGATATCGGTTTAAGTCGGGAAGACGCCCGGAAAGAGTGCCAAAAATATTTCTGGGATTAATCAACTATTATTCCGGTGTTTGTCTTTTGTACCAAGTATCCGAAAATCATTCGTTAGATTAACCATATGGATGATTTTCGGAGATGGCCTCTTCCCATACCACAAGCTTATCTTTTGGCCAGTGTAATCCGAGTTGGTGATATTGTTTCTCCAGTAAGTGCCTTTTGATTTTTAGTGTTGGTGTCAGAATACCATTCTCAATGCTCCAGTCATCTTTAACCATTAACACCCCTTTGATCTGCTCATGAGATTGCAATTCCTGATTGATCGTTGCGACGATACGTTTGGCTGAACGTTCATATCGGGCTTTATCGAAATTAGGGATGTGGTGCGGGACAACCAACAGTATTGGTCCGGGGAGACCCAAACCGATAAGACATAACATTTCAACGCGGCTGGCTTGATAGAGTTTTTTCTCAATCGGAACCGGAGAAACAAATTTACCTTTTGCTGTTTTGAAGGTGTCGTTTTTCCTCCCTACGAGGAACAGATAACCTTCCGAATCGATCTTGCCAATATCACCGGTTTTCAACCAGCCGTCATCAGTTAAGACTTCACGGGTTGCCTGTTCATTTTTGTAGTAACCTGTAAATAGCCCCTTACTCTGAACTAAGACTTCACCTTCTTCCGCTATCTTGAGCGTCACACCGGGCCCGGCAAGGCCGACACTACCTACTTTGGATTTCTGATAAGGATAGTTAAGTGTTGAGTAGGCGAAAGACTCCGTCATTCCCCAAGCCTCTGTAATCTTCAGGCCCAATTTATCGTACCAAAGTAATAAATCAGGAGAAACCGGAGCCGATCCGCAGCCGAGGACTCTCGCTTTATTCAAGCCTAATGCATGGGCGACCTTCTTGCGAATGATGGTTCGAATCAATGGGATTTTGAGGAGAAGATCAAGTCGTTTCTGTGGAACGGTATCGAGAATACGTTGCTGAAAAAGTGTCCATAACCGGGGGACTGAAATGAATAGTGTCGGGTTATGCATTTTAACATCTTCGATAAATGTATCGAGAGACTCCGGAAACGCTGTCTGCACTCCGGAAAAGATAGAAGAACCAAATATATAAACGCGTTCTGTGATATGAGCCAGAGGCAGATATGAGAACAGCCGATCATGGGTCTTGATGCCGATACACTGGCTTAACTGACGCACTGACCAAGCGAACCCCTCATAATTTAACATTGCCCCTTTGGGCGTACCGGATGTACCCGAGGTATATACAATTGACATCAATGATTGATCATGGTGTTCCGGCTTGTAGGTTGTGGGAGGATGATCATGAATCAGTTGGTGGTACTGATACTGGCAGTGTGGCGCACTATCATACGGGAGGGAAATACTGATCAAATCAGGTTTGTGGTTCAGAACTTCCATCACTGCTGTCATGTCATCCAGTTTGCCGATGAACGCTGCTTTGCACTCACTGTGAGTAAGACAATAATCGATGGTGTCTGCGTTGGCAGTTGGAAAAATCGGTACGCTGACAAAACCGCCCAGCATAATCGCCAGATCACAAATAAACCACTCAGCACAATTTTTCGAAATGATTGCGACCCGGTCTTCAGGTTTCAGGTTAAGCTCATGTAATGCACTGACCAACCTTTGAGCATGGTCGGCCACTTGAGCAAATGTATACGTCTCAAAGCGGCGATGTCTGATCTGTTTCAGATAGATATCATCAGGTCGCGATTCTGCCCAGTGGAGTAAACATTCGTAGGGTGTTGCCAACGAACTGCAATCGGTATGTGTTTGATGTCCTTTGTTGAGCATAGGGTATATCCATTATTAGACTGTATTATTTTTGGCGGCGCTTATGTCCATGAACTCCCGATAGTGATTTGGAGGGCGTCATCAGACACAGACCTTTATCTTTACTCGTACTATATGTATAGCTAGCCATAAGCTGGCTGTTCCAATGAATTTCAAAGTTTTGATTGGGTTAGCTTTACTTTAAGATTATTTCGATAAATTTGTTCTTTATGAAATTCGTTTTTGTGATGTATTTCGTGATAAGTCGTGTCGGAAAGTTACCCACTTCGCATCTTGATGTTCTCGGTAGCTGAAACAAAGGTATGGCGATTTAGTCGGAGAAATGACTGGGATCCGGCTCCGGGTATTTTCGGGTGATGTCTTTCAAAAACGCCTGATGGTTTCTCAGCGCATTGACACAATGTTTATCGAGTTTACCCTCAGCCACCATTTTCTCTAATTCCAGTAGGGCAAACGGGACAGAGCGAGCTTGTTTATAAGGTCGATGAGTGGTCAGGGCATCAAAAATATTCGCGACAGTGATGATTCTCGCGGAGACCGGAATGTCATCGGCTTTGAGACCGAACGGGTAACCGCTACCATCCATCAACTCATGATGATAGGAAACAATCTCTTTTAGGGTCTGGATGCAGGCATGATTCAGACAGTTGGCTCGGGACAAGACTGATTCAATAATCGCAATCCCTTTGTCAATATGCCCGATGACCTGTTTCCTTTCCATCACCCCCAGTCCACCGGGTTTTAACAGCAAATGATGTGGTATCGAGAGCTTACCGATATCATGCAACCGAGAAAAGAGCGTGATATGGTCGATCTGTTCATCGTCCAAATGATATTGCTGTGAGACGCCCTGGGCGATGATTTTGGTGAAATAATACATTCTCTCTTGATGATCGCGGCCTTGAGCCAGATGTCTCGGATTCTGTTTGAGAATGAAACCCGTCATATCCAGAATCTTATGGATGGTTTCATATTCACTCTCAATTGCCTGACGAATGGTATCAATATGCGTTGACAGTTGCTGGCAGAGCGACTCGTCGAAGCGATATCCTTCGGCAGTATTAATAAAAATAAAACCAATAAATTCATGTTCATAATACATCGGTGAGGCAAGTGATGCGCCAAAACGTTGCTGTTTGAGCCATTGGTTGTGAGGAGTATCGGTTTCCAGCGACTGAGTTGGCTCGTTGACACAACGATCACATTGCTCAACAGCACAGGCTTTCAGTACGGGGAGCTGGCTCAGCGGATATTCGTAGTGGCGTAAAATTTCATGATCCGGAGTGCTGTCGGCATAAGTTTTTAAGTGGTCTGAAAATGATTCGTACAGGGCGAATGAAATTCGGGCGATTTGAGGCAGTTGCTCGCGAATATGTTCATGAATTTCAACAAACTGCTCATTCAGACTGCGCTGATGGGATGTCTGTTGAATATCGTTGTGATCAAGATGGTTCATGTCGATACCCTTGCTACGATTTTCTCACCGATTCCTTACTTTTTAGTTTAGAAGAATTGTGCATAAAAATAGCAGTCAGTGGTCGAAAAAATTCATTCTTTCCACTCTCTCCGGTTGTGACAACGGCAGGTTCGGAGCAACTTTTCAGCGCGGAGGTTTTTTTGACGAGTGGTTAGACCTGTTTTTTAACCGAGTCCCGCCTGATCAACGTCGGTGAAAAACGCAGCGGTTGCGATTCTGACGGGGTGCCTTTGGCTAGATTGAGCGCTAGCTGTGCAGCTTGTTCCCCCATCAGTTGAATCGGGTAGAGAACCGTGGTTAATTTAGGGCTGACATAGCGAGCAATTAATGCATCATCAAAACCGACAATGGAGACCTGATCCGGTAACTTTAAGCCGTTTTCTTCCAATACAAAAATTGCACCGGCGGCCATATTATCGTTGTAGGCAACGATCGCTGTGATATCCAGCGATTTTAGCAATAAGTTGGTGGTGGCGATTTCGCCCCCTTCGGTATTGGGCTCTGCTTGTTCAATATAACTGGCAGGCAGTAAGATGCCATAATCATGAAGCGCCGCTTTATATCCGCAAATACGTTGGTCGGTATCTTCAATCAGGTGTGAAGAACTGATGCAGGCAATATTGCGATGACCATTTTTAATCAGATATTCCGTCGCCAGATATGCCCCTTTAAAATTATCCAGAGAGATACAGCGATCCGCGATTTCAGGAATGTAACGATTAATCACAACCAGTGACTTGACCTCACGGGCATAGTCGATCAGCTCTTCATCTGTAAGTGCTTTCGCATGAATGACCAGCGCATCACAACGACTGTTGATCAACAGCTCCATGGCTTTGCGTTCCTGTTCAGCATGATGATAACCATGACCGATCAGTACCTGTTTACCATTCGCGTGGGCTATTTTATCGACAGCTTTCACCAGTGTGCCAAAAAATGGATCGGATACATCATTGACCAGAACACCGATAATATTGGTGCTTTGACTCACCAGAGCCCGGGCTGCGGCATTGGGACGATAGCCTAACTTTTGCATTGCGGCTTTTACTGCCGTAATCGATGACTGACTGGCTTTCGGAGACTGATTCACGACACGCGAAACGGTTGCGACGGACACACCGGCTTCACGTGCAACGTCTTTGATCGTTGCCATTGCATTCCTCTATACATCATTCAGATAAAACATGGCGCAGCGAAACGATGACATCACAGCCCGTTAAATTAAGATGGGATATGTCTTCGGATGATGCCATCCTGATGATCTTTTCTGTAAACACGCGGATTCTATCATGAACGTACAGGCATAAAAATGTAGCGACCGCAAAAGTCTGCGTTTTCGTGAGGGCAATATAAAATAAGGCCTCGGTGAAGAGGCCCTGAATTGTCAGGCCAATACCTGAGTGAGGATTTGGTCGATTTTAGGCCAGTGTTCCGGATGAATCCCCGCGTAATTGACATACTTCGGGGCGTGACGATCATTTTCCAGAGGATGCTCCCAACCACACGTGTGTTTGACGAAAAGGTGTGCAAAGGCCTCTGAAACTTCAAGACAACCAGTGAGAACCGTATCGACATACGTTTGCAGGATTGGGCTCTCATGACTTGGTGGCATTGGTTCATTCTTGACATAAACCCACACCGCATCTTGCTCGGAAAGTGACAATTCAGTCTCGATGTTGTCGACCTCTAGCTGAATACGATGGTATCCCCGCTCACGCTGGTCAAACTGGGCCAGTTCTTGGGTTGATACATTGAGCAGCACCCCATTTACGATACCGTCACCGAGCTGAGCAACCAGTGGTGAAGCTTGATAGCTGTCATCCACCATCCCCCAGGTTCGGGTTAAGCCGTCAACCACAGCCGGGCAGGTTACACCGGTCTGTCCGGTCAACTGTCGTGAAGATGAATTCATCAGGCTCCCATAGCCAAAAATGTAAATTGCCACAAAACCTCCGCTGTGATGCCGTTATTTACTCTGTATCGGTGTGATTGAGATAGGCTTTAACTTCTGATGTCATGCGCGCTTTTTCTGCGGCTGAGATAAAACTGGCTTCAATCGCATTAAGTGTGAACTGAGCGAGTTCAGCATGAGTCATCTCGTGGGCGTTGGCAACTGCCATGAAGTTATCAGTCATATAACCACCGAAATAAGCCGGATCATCGGAATTAATTGTGACACATAGCCCTTGTCGCAATAACGCGACGATGTTGTGCTGCTGCATATGTTCAAATACGCGTAGCTTGATATTGGAAAGCGGACAAACCGTAAGCGGCATTCGTGTCTCGGCCAGTTGTTGCACCAGTTGTGGATCTTCGACACAACGAACCCCGTGATCCACCCGTTGTACGCCCAGAAGATTCAATGCATCGTCGATGTTACTGGCCGGACCTTCTTCTCCCGCATGGGCGACGGGAATAAAGCCCGCATCCCGTGCCATTTGGAATACTCGGGCAAATTTTTCCGGTGGGTGACCTTGCTCCGAAGAATCCAGCCCAACGCCGATGATTTTATCCTGATAAGGCAGGGCCTGTTTTAAGGTTTCAATGGCATCGGCTTCGCTGAGATGACGCAGGAAACACATGATTAACTGACTGGAAATGCCCAACTCTTGTTTGGCTTTGTCTAACGCAGCAAAGATACCGTTGACCACGGTTTCAAATGCAACTCCACGGGCAGTATGTGTCTGTGGGTCAAAAAAGATTTCAGTATGGATGACATGATCAGCCTGACAGCGCAGGAGGTAAGCCCAGGTCAAGTCAAAGAAATCCTGTTCATCAATCAATACATTGGCACCTTGATAATAGATATCAAGGAAGGATTGCAAATTGGTAAACTGATAAGCGGCCTGAACTTCTTCGGGTGTATTGAATGGAATATTGACCTGATTACGTTTTGCCAGTTGAAACATCAATTCTGGTTCGAGTGTGCCTTCAATATGAAGATGTAACTCTACTTTGGGTAGATTCTGGATAAAGTTTTGCATATCTGCCTCTGTAACAATCAGGTAATCAATAGAGAATCAAAGTGATTCAATGATATTTGATGATGATAGCGGTGTGTAATATATTTGTTTGGCCCGCCATAATATCAGTGCCACGGATTCTACTGAAAAAATACGTCTTGTTCATCACTTGTCTGGCAAAGAATCTGTGCTTTGCTAGCAGGTTCGATATGGTGAGGGGTTGACGAGTTTGAGCAGATCCAATGGAGAGGCGAGTGACGAATGTCATAACAGAAAGGCCGACACATCAGTGCCGGCCTTTCGTTTTAATCAATGAGAGATGAATACACACGAAATGAACTCATGCATCATGCTGATTTAGTTATTGCTGTGGAGTTCATCATTGAGTTCTACTGCTGATTTGTTGGCAAGACACTCGACCTGACCGGTCTGAGAGTTACGTCTGAACAGTAGATCGGAGACTCCTGCTAAATCACGCGCTTTGACCACTTCAACTTTGTTGCCATCTCTATCCAGCATTTGGACTTTGGTTCCGGCAGTGATATATAAGCCAGATTCAAGCGTACAGCGATCACCCAGAGGGAAGCCCAGCCCGGCATTTGCACCGAGGAGTGAGTTTTCACCGATAGATACAACAACTTTACCACCACCGGAGAGCGTCCCCATGATGGATGCACCGCCACCGATATCTGAACCATTGCCGACAAGTACGCCCGCAGAAATCCGGCCTTCAACCATACTGACACCTGTCGTTCCGGCGTTAAAGTTAATAAATCCTTCATGCATGACGGTGGTGCCTTCGCCCACATGTGCGCCCAAACGAACACGTGAGGTATCCGCAATCCGAACGCCTGCCGGTACAACGTAGTCAACCATCTTCGGAAACTTATCGACGCAGTCAACGCTGAGGATACGACCAGCCAGGCGGGCTTCCATTTGGCGTTCCGGGAGTTCCGGTAAGTCAATCGGCCCTTCGTTGGTCCAGGCAATGTTATGGAGTAGGCCGAAGATGCCATCGAGTACGGTGCCGTGTGGTTGAACCAAACGGTGTGAGATCAACTGAAGCTTAAGGAATCCTTCTGCGACGGTTTGCGGTTTGTCATCGCTTGCCAGAATCACACCGACAAGTGGCTGTTCAGATGACGCTGCCTGCGTGGCAAACGCTGCGCTGGCCGTTTCCTGCTGAGACTGAAACGCTTGCGCCAACTCTGCGGCCTGAGCCTGCGTGATTTCAAATGTTTCGTTGCCACCCTGATAGTCGAGTATTGGGGTCAGTTGGGAAACCAAAGCATCACTCGGGTTGAGAATCGGGGTTGGAAAATATGCTTCGATAACTTTTCCGTCACGGTTTTTCGTTGCTGTGCCAAGCGCTAGTGCAAAATAAGCCATTGTTTTCTCCGTTGATGAATCGCGTTGTGACGTTAGTTCATGATGTTGAACCATTTGTCTGAGTAAGCAACGCGGGCATTGAAATCAGATATGACCATCATAAAGAGCCACTAAACAGGATGAAAGCCTTCAAACGCAGAACGTCTGTCAATCGATATGAATTGTCGTTTTAGCGATATATCATCCTATAAAGAAACTTTTAATCAGGCCGCCTGATCATCGGAATCTGTGGTCGCTGCTTTAGGCGCTGACTTCTTTTCTGACTTGGGTTTGGCCGGTGCCGGTCTGCGTTTGGCACCTAAGGCGTACAGCACTTCTTCTTTGTTTTGTGCCAGATACATTGCCAGTTCTTCTTGCTTTTCTTCATTATCCACTAATTCACTCTTGCTGAGTAAAGTGAATAATTCATCTGCCATATCGAGCATTTTGTCATAAGCATCTGCCTCGGCTTTAGAGGTAAAAGTCATTTTTTCTTCTCCATTCCGCTCGACCACGTACTTGACGATTACAGCCATGGTAATTCCTCTGTTTTGGTTGAATGATAAAATACTGTTATTTTATACAGTAAAAATATTCATAAGTCTATTCATTGCGACGCCATTCAAAGCAAAACTGAATAAAGCATTTCAAGAGCGGATTTTGATATTTCTCTTTGTGGACCAGTAGCCAGAAGCGTCGGCGCATATCCAAAGGGACTGATAACGAGACAACCCGACCATCCTGTAAAGCTGCTTTTGCCGCCAGTCGGGACAGACAGCCGAATCCTAATCCGGCAGATACACTGTTAATCAGCGCTTCGGTCGTATTGAGTTCAAATGCTTCATACCATCTTTCCAGACGTGGCGCGATGGTGCGGAGAAAAAATTCTCTGGAGCCGGAACCCGCTTCACGTAGCAACCACTGGCTATGCTCAAAATCTGATAACTGAACATTAGCTTTTTGGGTCAGCGGATGTTCAGGCGCGCAGATGATGCACATTTCATCCTGACTAAATTGTTTGGACACCAAGGCCGGATGTAACGTTTTTCCTTCAATTAAGGCAATATCCAGCTCGTAATCGACGAGTTTTTGGCAAATTTGAGCGGAATTCGAAATAAATAACGTTTGGGTACTGTGCTGATATTGTTGCCGGAAATGACTCAGCAGGTAAGGCGCGACTTGATTACCGATGGTATCACTGGCACCAATCCGTAACTGTCCGTGCAGCCGGTTTTCATGCTCAAACAGCCGGGGAATATTATTGGCCCGGTTTAACAGTTCATCGGCTAAAGGGAGCAGTTTACGGCCTTCTTGATTAAGAATTAGTCGATGATTGACCCGGTCAAATAGTGCATGTCCCAACTGTTTCTCCAACTCCGAGAGCGCCATACTCACGGCTGCTTTTGACAGAAATAGCTCTTCTGAGGCTTCTGTTAGGGTGCTGTTACGGGTGACTACCGTAAAAATGTGCAACTGGCGGAGTGTAATATGAGTGAGCATATTGGATTCAGTTTTCAACGGATAAGAATCTACATCTTTCGATATTTTATCTTTTTATTCAAGTCGCCGACATGGGAAAGCTGACAAGCAATATGCTAATCTAGTCAGCAATGATGATTTCTCAACCCGGATAACGCTTGTTTACTGTTTATCATTCAAATCAACTTGATACGCTCAAGATCCTGCTGGTTCATTTAATTAAAAGTGAGCCATTGACTCACCCGTTTGAAGCCGAGCAAATTTTGGTTCAGAGTCCGGGGATGTCGCAATGGCTGAAAATGACACTGGCACAGGAGCTGGGAATCACGGCCAACATTAATTTCCCGTTGCCGGCGACGTTTATCTGGGAGATGTTTGCCAGTGTGTTACCGGGGGTACCGAAGCGGAGTGCTTTCAATAAAGAAGCCATAACCTGGAAGCTGATGCGGCTTTTACCGGAGATGCTTGACCAAGCCGAGTTTATGCCGTTGCAGCAGTATCTGGCGGATGATGATTCTGCATTGAAACGTTTTCAGCTGGCTGAAAAAATTGCCGATATTTTCGATGGTTACCTGGTTTATCGTCCCGACTGGATCGAGTGTTGGGAAGCCGATAAAACGATTGAATCACTGGCTGAACGTCATCCGTGGCAACCGATATTGTGGCAACGTTTGTTTGAGGACACCAAGCGGTTGGGGCAGTCCCATTATCATCGGGGCAATTTGTATCAACAGTTTATCGAACAGTTACAACAGACTCAGATTCCGGACGGTGTGCTGCCCAAGCGGTTATTTATTTTTGGTATAACGGCGCTGCCGCCTCGTTATCTGGATGCGCTGCAAGCACTGGGTGAGCAGACGGATGTCCACCTGATGCTGACCAATCCGTGTCAGCATTATTGGGGGGAAATCCGGGACCGAAAATATTTGGCCCGTGTCGCGAGTCTGAAGCGTAAACAGGTTGTATTACAGGATGGTCGATGGGTTATCGGTGGCGAGCGTTCGCCATTAAAAGGGGGCATCGACGGCAATCTTGAGGATGAATTGCATTTGCAGCAAGCGGTTGGCAATAGCTTGCTGGCATCGATGGGGAAACTTGGCCGGGATAATCTTTATCTGCTGTCGCAGATCGAGAGCGAAGAGCATGAGTTTTTTATTGTTCCCCCCCGGGATACGCTGTTACACCAGATTCAGGCCGATATCTTCCATCTCGAAGAGCATCAGGACGATCAGATTCTGACCTCCAGCGAGCACAAACAGAAGATTGACGATGGTGATGATTCTTTATCGATCCATCAGTGCCATAGTCCGCTGCGAGAAGTGGAAGTGCTGCATGATGAACTGTTGTCACTGTTTGACCGCAACCCTGAGATCAACCCTCGCGATGTGATTGTGATGGTTGCCGATATCAATACTTATAGTCCGGTGATTGAAGCGGTATTCGGCAATGCATCTGCCGAGCGCTATATCCCTTTTTCTATCTCTGATCGCACTGCGGATCAAGAATCCCCGGTTTTGCAGGCCTTCATGCGGTTGCTCCAACTGCCGCGTTCCCGTTGTCTGGCTTCTGAGTTACTTGAATTGTTGGAAACCCCGACGATGATGGCGCGTTTTGAGATCAATGAAGCCGAATTTTTACAGGCAAAAGGTTGGGTTGAAGCCTCCGGAATTCGTTGGGGATTGAATGAGCAGACGGCGAGCGAATTCGATTTACCGCCGACGCGACAGAACACGTGGGAATTCGGGATTGACCGAATGCTTGCCGGCTATGCGATGTCCGATTCAGCAACCATGCTGGAACTGGGTGATCACAATGTTGCCCCGTATAACGAAATTCAGGGGCTCGACGCTGAGCTGGCCGGAAAACTGGCTGCGTTTATCGGCCGGATTCGCGATTACCGCCGGCAACTGCGACAGACATTACCGGTTGCCGAATGGCGCGAGTTACTGCATGGCTTGCTCGATGATTTTTTTGTTGCTGCGGTGGAAGAGGAAGTCAGCTTTCAGCACATCCGCGATACACTCAACCACCTTCAGGAACAATTGCAGGACGCTCACTATCAGGAACCCATCGCTCCGGACATTTTATATCACTATCTTGCCGGGCAGTTATCCAATGCCCGTGTCAGTCAGCGTTTTTTAGCCGGCCAAGTCAACTTCTGTACCTTGATGCCGATGCGCTCGATTCCTTTTCGGGTGGTGTGCTTACTGGGGATGAACGATGGGATTTACCCCCGAACGGTGCCAGCCGAGGGCTTTGACTTAATGATCGAGCAGGCTCGCCCCGGGGATCGTTCGCGGCGGGACGATGATCGCTATCTGTTTCTTGAGGCATTGCTCTCCGCCCGGGAGCGTCTTTATATCAGTTATGTCGGACGTTCTGTGCAAGATAATAGTATCAGTTTGCCATCGGTTCTGGTGAGTGAGCTGGTGGCATATTGCCATCAGAATTACTGTCTGGATGGTGATCAAGCGCTTGCCAGTGATATCTCCGGTGAGCGTCTGGTCCAACACTTGACTTGTTCTCATCCGATGGTGCCGTACAGTCCTGACGCATTTGCCGGTCCACATGGGAGTTATGCCCGGGAGTGGCTGCCGGCCGCGACGGGGACGGCGTTACCCTCGCCAATGGCAGAGACGTCGCCATTACCTGACTTTTTCGCGGATGTGACATTTCCGTTGGAACTGGACTTTGTTGAACTACAGCGTTTCTGGCGTTTGCCCGTTCAGTATTTTTTCAACCGTCGTTTACGGGTTTGGTTCGAAAATGAGTTGGTGTCATTACAAGATGAAGAGCCGTTTTCACTCAATGGTCTGGCCCGTTATCAACTGCTGGATGAATTAGTGGCTGTCCTGCTTGAGGCGCGTCGCACTGCTTCTGAGCAGACAAGTCATTCGAGCACGGCTGCGCAATTGTCGGAAACTCAACAGGTTGAGTATTTTATTCAAGCAAAGCGGGCACAAGGACAACTCCCGGTCGGGGCTTTTGGTGAACTTGAATTCCGAGAGAATTATGAACAAGCGCTGGCGCTGACAGAAGTCATTGATAGTCTGTGTCAGCAGCCGAAGTCCGACTGTGAGCTCAATCTCACCACCACGGTTTTAGGCGCTGAGCGCCCGATTCAATTGCTCGGCTGGGTGACCCGTTATTTTCAATCCGGTCTGGTGCGCTATCGGGTGGGTCGAATCCGGGCGCAGGATTATTTGTCGGCATGGCTGGATCATCTTGCTGTCGCGGTGATGGGTGAATCCTGTCCGACTCATCTTATCGGTTATGAGCGCAAAAATGGGGTTCAGCATCTTTACTATCCGCCAATCGCTGCCCGGCAAGCCAAAACCTATCTGGATGAGTTTGTCCGGCTCTACATTGAGGGCATGAATCAGCCTTTAGCTTATTTTCCGCAAGTGGCGTTGGCTGGGATTGAAGCGGGTTTCAACCGTCAGCGGGAATGGCATGAAGATGAGGAAAAAGCAGCGAAAAAAATGCAAGAGGCTTTCATCGGTAATGACTTTAGCGTGGTTGGCGGTGAAGGGCAAAATGCGTATATTGCCCGCGTCTGGCCGCAGTGGTCAGAGACTTTAAGTCAGGTGGTACGTTCTTATGCCGCACAGGTTTTGCAGCCCCCCATGCTTTGGGCAAAAGAGTGGGCAGAAGAGCATCCAGACGAACAGTGACGTTCACGATATCACCAAAGCGATCAGTTCGAGATGGTGCACAGAGGAAAGTGGGTGGCCGCCAGGAAATCGTTATTTTGTGTAGGGTGTTTGCTGTACGGCCACAGGTCAGAGGGACCACAATTCGGTGAGTCGGACATGCCATTCATCTGAGAGTGGTGTTCAACTCGGAACGAGATATTAATGATGAAAGAGTTAGTTATCCGTGAATCAGATCTCACTCTCTTGTCAGGCATAACAGGCGTGAATCGATTTATGTCAATTCTATTGCTTAGATCACACTCCATTATGCTGAACCGACGGTTAACTTGGAGAAAAGAACGGGTATGAGTCACACAACATCTGATGCCATGATCCCGCTGGAACCAATGCGATTTCCGTTGCATGGGATGCGCTTGATTGAAGCATCGGCAGGGACGGGAAAAACATTTACGATTGCCGGTCTCTACTTGCGTCTGTTGTTGGGACATGGCGATGCACAGAATCGCCACGCCACGCCATTGCGGGTGGATCAGATTTTAGTGGTGACATTTACCGAAGCGGCGACCGCAGAGTTGAAAGGACGGATTCGTGCCCGGATTCATGAAGCCCGGCTGGCGTTTGCCCGGCATCATAGTGATGACCCTCTGCTGAAATCCCTTCTCGATGAAATCCCTGCTCATACTGAGGCTGCCAGTATTTTGCTTCAGGCAGAGCGGGAGATGGATACGATGGCGGTTTATACCATTCACGGCTTCTGTCAGCGGATGTTAGTGCAAAATGCGTTTGAATCAGGCAGCCGTTTCCATCACGAGTTCATTACCGATGAAAGTCGTCTCAAAGCACAGGTGGTGGCGGATTACTGGCGACGCCAGTTTTATCCGCTGTCGGTTGAGCTGGCTGCTGAAGTTCGTCACTTATGGCCGACACCAAACGCTTTACTCGCACAAATTGGCTCCTATCTGAGTGGTCATCCGCTGTCTCTTTCTGTCAGCGCGATGGATGCCAGCCTTGCACAACTGCATCAAGATAACTTGCAACGTATCGTTGAGATGAAGGCGCAGTGGCGCCGGTATCAGTCTGAGATTGATGCATGTATTGCCGAATCTGGTGTGAATAGGCGGGTTTATACCAAAAAATCCCGGCCGCAGTGGATTGAGCAAGTGTCCCAATGGGCTGAAGCAGAGACCGACAGTTACCGGGTTCCCGAACAGTTATCTCGTTTTTCGCAACAAGAGCTGTATGAGAAAACGCCAACCGGGACACCACCGGAGCATCCGTTATTTGAGATCGTCGATGACTTTCTTGCGACACCGGTGTCGATTGAAGCACCGTTGAAAGCCCATGCGATTGAAACCTGTCGTTATTTGTTGGCGAAAGCGAAGTCTGAACAGCAGTGGTTATCGTTTGATGATTTGCTGTCTCAGCTTTCATCTGCTTTAGATCTTGATACCTCAGGCCTGTTAGCGCAGCGGATTCGCATGTTATACCCGGTCGCGATGATTGATGAATTTCAGGATACCGATCCGTTGCAATACCATATTTTCAGCCACATTTATGCATCGCATCCGGATTGTGGCTTGTTGATGATTGGTGATCCGAAGCAAGCCATTTATGCGTTCCGCGGAGCGGATATTTTCACTTATATCAAAGCGCGTCGTCAGGTACGTTCCCATTTTACCTTGGCGACTAACTGGCGCTCCGGGCAGTCGATGATCGATGCGGTGAATCGATTGTTTGCATCGTCTGACAGTCCTTTTCTCCATGATGCGGATATTCCGTTCATTCAGGTCTCAGCACCACCCGAGGCGCGGCAACGCCAATGGCAACTATATCAGCAGACACAACCCGCCATGACTTACTGGTGGCCGGAGGATGTTGAACCGGATGCTGTGATGACCAAAGGTGAATACGAACAAGTCATGGCCAATGCGACCGCCGCCCAAATCCAAACGATTCTGCAGGCTGCGCAGGATGGGGAAGGCCACCTTTATACCAAGAATGGACAGAAAAACATTGAGCCCGGACACATCGCCGTATTAGTTCGCACGGGACGTGAAGGACGGCTCATCAAAGAAGCATTGGCGCGTCAGGATATTGCCAGTGTCTATCTGTCTAACCGGGAGAGTGTTTTTGCCAGTGACATTGCGGTGGATATTCAGCGTTTGTTACAAGCGGTGTTGACCCCGGAACAGGAACGGCCGTTACGGGCTGCGCTGGCATCTCCCTTATTCGGACTGGATATTCACGATCTGGATGCATTAAATCGCAATGAATCGTTATGGGAGCGGGTTGTACAGGAGTTTCGCCAGTATCGGAGTCTCTGGTCAGAACGCGGCATTTTGCCAATGTTGCGAGCAGTGCTTTATCAGCGCCATCTTGCTGAGCGCTGGCTTGCCCTGAAAGGGGGAGAGCGACTGTTGACGGACTATTTGCACATCGGTGAGCTGTTACAGCAAGCGGGCGCTGAAATCGAAAGCGACCATGGTCTGTTGCGCTGGCTGACTCAATCGATGATTGATGTGGCGCAGGGGAGTCATCCGGAAACGTCGATCCAGCGGTTGGAGTCAGAGAAAAATCTGGTGCAAATCGTGACGATTCATAAGTCAAAAGGGCTCGAATATGATCTGGTGTTTCTTCCGTTTGTGATGAGCTTTCGTGAGGCCAAAGAAGCGCGTTACTACGATGAAACACAGGACCGCATTGTACTGGATATGACCCGCAAAGAAGAGGCGCTCGCCAAAGCTGAAAAAGAACGGCTGGCTGAAGATTTACGCTTGTTGTATGTGGCTTTAACCCGTTCTGTGTATGGTTGTTATGTCGGGATTGCCTCATTGAAAGGGCGAGGTAAGGGGACAAGCAGCGCTCATTTATCAGCAATCGGTTATTTGTTGCAACAGGGTGAACCCGGTGATGCCGGATTGTTGAGGCAGGGAATTGCATCGCAATGTGATGAAGGGGGGCACACTGTTATCGACTTACCACCACAACTTCCCGAGTCACCTTTGTCACGGGTTGATGTATCACAACAGACCTTGACGGCACAGCAGAAACAACATCCGATTGAGCGGGCCTGGCGAATGACCAGCTATTCTAATCTGGTCAAGCAGTCCGGACATGGGACTTTTCTCGATGCCACGCAGGAAGTGCCGGGATTCGATCTCGATTCGGCCGGAGAAGTGGACGAATATCTGTTCGATCCTGAAGAACAGACGATTTTTACCTTTCCGAAAGGTGCTACCGCGGGGACATTTCTACACAGTTTGTTTGAACAGATTGAATTCACCGAAGGGCCGGACAGTGCAGCAAATGTCACGATGATACAAAATTTGATGGACTCAGCCGCTATTGCCGAGTCTTGGCAGCCGGTGCTACAGCAAATGCTCACGCATGTATTACAGACGCCATTAGATGGTAAAAAATTGCGATTGGGGCAGATACCGGCACAGCAGCGTTTGGTTGAAATGGAGTTTCTGTTGCCGATCGATAAATTACGCTCACCGCTGTTGAACCGGATTCTGAAACGATACGATGCTTTATCCGCTCAAGCCGGGGAGCTGAATTTTGCGCAAGTCGAAGGGATGCTGAAGGGATTTATCGACCTTGTGTTTGAATATCAGGGGCGATATTACGTACTGGACTGGAAATCAAACCATTTGGGAAATCAGGTCGAAGATTATAGTCCGTCTCGTCTCAGCGCTGCGATGGTTGAACACCGATATGATTTTCAGTATCAAATTTATACGTTGGCACTGCATCGCTTTTTGGCGAGTCGTTTGGTTGACTATACCTATGAACAGCATTTTGGCGGTGTGTATTATCTGTTTCTGCGTGGTATGGACGGGCAGACCTCATCGGGGGTGTTTGCCCATCGTCCAAAGTTTGCCCTGATTAGTGCATTAGACCGTTTTTTTGCCGGAGAAGATGACAATATGCGGACAACGCAGGAAGGACAGATGGAGCTTGATTTATGACACAACTGGCTCAGTCTCTGAAATTGTTAGCTGAAAAACGTGTAATCCGTCCGCTGGATCAACAATTTGCCCGGTTTATTGCTCACCAGTGTTCACAGGATCAGGCAGCGGTGGCTTGGTTAGCTGCGCTGGTCAGTTATGAACTGGGCCGGGGACACATCTGTGTGCCGTTGGTAGACGACGAAGGGCGAGTGGCACTTTCGCCATTATTATTCGGCCATGCTGTGGCTGAGTTGTACTCGATCAGAGCGTGTGTTGAATCCCTCGATTGGTTGGCGGTGATTGAGTGCTGTCCGTTGATTGGTGAGCCGGGTAGCTATCTGCCACTGATTTTTGACGGAAAGCGACTTTATCTCCAGCGTTACTGGTTTTATGAACACCAGTTGGCGTCACGCTTGCAGATGCTGTCATCACCCGTTTCGATCGATACGGCGCAAACTGAATATTTAGCTGAAACGTTGAATCAATTATTTCCCCGTCCCTATGACGCTTTATTTCAGGCACTACAGCAGGTGGCATCGGTGGGAGAGCGGCAGCGTCTGGTTTGTGAATCTTTGGATGTCGTCCGGGAATCTGCGTTGGACTGGGCGTCGATTGACGACTTGTTACAGCAAGCATCAAGTAGTTCAGCACTCTCGGGGCTGGATACGCTGGTGCCGGAGTCAGTATGTCTGAATTGGCAGAAAGTCGCAGCCGCGATTGCGTTGAGTCGCCGTTTCGCAGTGATTTCCGGTGGGCCGGGGACGGGGAAAACCACCACCGTCGCGCGGTTGCTGGCGGCATTGGTAAGTCAAAATAGTTCGGTTCAGCAAAAGTTGGTGATTAAACTGGTTGCTCCGACCGGAAAGGCGGCTGCGCGATTGACTGAATCTATCGGGCAGGCGGTTGAAAGATTGACCATTCCCCCTGAGATGAAAGCACTGATACCGACTCAGGCAAGTACGTTACACCGGTTACTCGGGGCAATTCCGAATAGTGCTGAGTTTCGTCATCATCAGCACAATCCGCTTCATGTCGATCTGCTGGTGGTTGATGAGGCGTCGATGATCGATTTACCGATGATGTATAAATTGTTGATGGCTTTACCTAATCATGCCCGCTTGGTACTTCTGGGAGATAAGGACCAGTTAGCGTCTGTCGAGGCCGGAGCGGTATTAGGGGATATCTGTGCGTTTCAGACTCATGGCTACAGCCGGAGTCAAATGGCTCAGTTAGCCCGATTAACGGGATACCAATTTGAACCACAACTCCCTCATCAAGATGTGCCGGCACTGGCAGACAGTTTATGTCTATTGCAGAAAAGTTACCGTTTTCATGCTCGCTCCGGGATCGGACAACTGGCCAAAGCCGTCAATGCAGGGGATGTATCTCAGCTTCTGCAGTTGACTCAACAAAGCTACGCCGATGTGCAAATTCATGATTTGGATAGCGAAAGTTATCATCAGATGTTACAGACACTGGTGGCGGAGTACGCTCATTATTTGCATGCGATTACGGATCAATCCGCAGTTGATGAGGGGGCGTCCCCTGAGAAAAAAGCGGCATATGTGCTGCATTTATTTCACCGCTGTCGATTATTGTGTGCGGTTAGAGACGGCGACTTTGGTGTTACAGGTGTCAATCAGAGAGTTGAGCGCGCCTTAAGCCGTCATCAGCTGATTCGTAAAAGTGATGAACCGTGGTACGAAGGTCGTCCGGTGATGATCACCCGTAATGATCACCATCTTGAGTTATATAATGGGGATATTGGCATCTGTATGCGCGATCCTCAGGACGAGCGGCTGAAGGTCTATTTTGAGCAATTTGACGGCCATGTTCGGGGGTTTCTGCCGAGTCGGATTCCTCAACATGAAACCGCTTATGCCATGACAATCCATAAGTCGCAGGGAAGTGAATTTGATTTTACATTGCTGCTGTTGCCACCGGATCATACACCGCTTTTGACGCGAGAATTGGTTTATACCGGTATTACACGGGCGAGAAAGCAGTTGGCACTCTTTACATCACCCAAAATTTTGCAGGCTGCGGTCCGGGTAAAAACAGAGCGAGTGAGTGGCTTAAGAGAAAAAATGGCAAAGTGATATGCTTAGGCTAATTCCGGTAAATGCCGGAATTAGCCTGCAAATCGGTGAACATCATTTATCGGTTTAAATGAATTGATGTGAATGTGATCGTGCGAATTTTATAACGAGACTGACATTCCAGAATAAAGCTTTTAACTTGCTCGTTTATCGGAAAAACGCAATGAACGTTGTGGCCTTCTAAAAACTGATGGTCTCCCATATCCCAGAAGCTTTGAAGTGAATTACAGATAACCGTTTTCATATTTCTGTGCTCTTAATGACTAATTTAGTGACTAAAAGCATCCTTGCATTACTTTTCATCTTGAGTAAATACTGTGATCTGCGTTGCAAAAATTGTATCCCTCAACTGATTGGGTGAATTTTACACAATTTGAAAATAGAGTAAAGCTGTTTGTTATCTGTTCAGTTTCAGTGCAATGAACTGGCTTGGATGTAGCAACATGATTGATCGCATCAAGTGATCTTCCAAGCCTTGACCATCCACACCCGTTACAGTTCGAGACTCAAAACTTTAGAGCGGCGCTGATAGTTGTACAGGTTTTGTTTGATCGCTGGTAGTGAACTGACATCCATTTCGACAAATCCCTGTTCTCTGAACCAGTGTAAGCTATGCGTGGTAAGCACGAACATAGATTTAATGCCCATGTTTTTCGCCTGACCTTTCATATGATTCAGTAGCATCAACCCTCGGTTACTATCTCGGTATTCATTATGAATGGCGACACATGCCATTTCTGCCATGCTCTCTTCCACATAGGGATAAAGCGCGGCACAGCCGATAATCAGGCCATCTCGGTCAATGATGGTGAAGCGATGAATCTCTTGTTCAAGCTGTTCTCGCGAACGGCGAACCAAAATGCCTTTCTCTTCCAGCGGCTGAATTAAATCGAAAATACCACCGATGTCGTCGATGGTGGCCTGACGAATTTGTTCTGAACTGGCCATGACGACCTGAGTACCGATACCATCAAAAGAGAACAACTCTTGAATCAACGCACCATCTTCTTTGTAGCTGACCAAGTGGCTGCGAGGCACCCCCGCACGACAGGCTGAAATCGCTGCTCTGAGGAAACGAACTCTGCCGGTATGATTGTCCTGTTGCTCTTTGTCTTCGGGATCGGGTTCCATTCGGTTCAGTAGCGCTTCGACATCGGCCGGAAACAGTTCGGCAATCGCATTGCCGTGCTCATCAATAATACCTTGTTCGGAACAAAACCCGATCAGTTTGTCGGCTTTGAGACGAATGGCGACTTGCGTGGCGACTTCTTCCGACAACAGGTTAAAACATTCACCGGTGACTGAGCTGGCGATTGGTCCCAGCAAGACAATGGAGCCCTGTTCTAAAGCCCGGTTAATCCCATCGATATTGATACGGCGCACTCGTCCGCTGTGACAGTAATCAATCCCTTCATCAATCCCTAAAGGCTGGGCAATGACAAAGTTACCACTGACGATATTCAGCTGGTTTCCCGCCATGGGGGTATTATTCAGACTTAAGGAGAGTTTGCCGGTAATTGACAGCTGGAGTTGACCTGCGGCCTGCATGACGAGCGGTAAAGCCTTCTCATTGGTGATCCGGATGCCCTTATAGTAAGGCGTTGCGCAATCTTGCTCCTGCAAAATCTGATTGATTTGCGGACGAGCACCATGAACCACGACCAGCTTTACCCCCAGACTGTGAAGCAGGGCAATATCACTGATGATATTGGTGAAATTTTTGTCCGCGACCGCTTCACCGCCGAGCATGATGACCATTGTCTTCCCACGGTGAGCATTGACGTATGGTGTTGATTGGCGAAAACCTTTAACCAGTGCAGTACTTCTATTTTTCACAGTGAAATATCCATGTTTATTTATGTTGAAATAATGACTTTTTATTCAGTCTTGAGCAAGCGTTTTTTATTGCTTTTTCGTTCATGATGGTTTGCACGTCAGAAGTTGATAAATTTCGTCTAAATATCCGTACTGTCGATTGCAGATGATGGATCAATTTGTCATGCTTTGCCAACCGTAAATGATGGAAAACGAACTGTGAAAAAAATATTGGGCTTGATGTTGGCGTCTGTGATACTCAATGGGTGTGTGCACCCGACCGATCGTGCTCAGCAATATCTTGACGGCACACTGCCAGATGATCTCAACCGCACTGAAAGCATTACGTCGAATACGCCGCGGGACTTTACCGAATTTCCGCTCCAGAGTGATCTGGTGGTACAGAACTCTCCGTCGCTGGCGATGCTTTATCAGCCGCTTTATCAACAGCTGAAAGAGTGGATACAACAAAGTGGCGATCCGGCAGAATTACAACAGTACGGGATTCAGGCTGCTCAGCTCCAAGGTGGCGATCAACAGGGAAATGTATTATTCACCGGCTATTTTTCACCGGTGATTGAATTGCGTCATACACCGGATGAGGTGTTTCATTATCCGGTGTATGCCATGCCGGTCTGTGAGGCCGATTGTCCGACCCGGGCACAGATTTATGCCGGGGCACTCACCGGACAAGGATTGGAACTGGGTTATGCCGCCAATCTGATTGACCCGTTCATTATGGAGGTTCAGGGTAGCGGATTTGTCCATTTCGGCGATGACGATTCTCTGGAATATTTTGCGTATGCCGGTAAAAACAACAAGGCCTATATCAGTATCGGTAAAGTGCTGATCGATCAGGGCGAGATTCCGCGTGAAGAAATGTCGTTAAAAGCCATCAAGCACTGGGTCATGACGCATCCTGAAGATGAAGTGAAAACCTTGCTGGAACAGAATCCTTCCTATGTGTTTTTTGAACCGAGAGCCGCGGCCCCAGTGACCGGTTCGGCAGGCATTCAACTGCTTCCCATGGCTTCGGTTGCCGGTGACCGACGGATATTTCCGATGGGCACCCCGATTCTGGCGGAAGTACCATTACTCAATGCGGATGGCAGTTGGAGTGGGACACATGAGTTGCGAGTGTTGATTGTGCTCGATACCGGTGGTGCAGTGAAAGATAATCATCTCGATCTGTATCATGGCATGGGCGAACGCGCAGGGATTGCCGCCGGTCATTATCGTCATTTTGGCCGGGTGTGGAAACTGGGGTTAGAAAATTCTCCGACGCAGGCACCATGGGCTTTACCGCCGGAAAAGTTAGAATAGTTTACGGCTGGTGTTCTAGACTTTTGCAGCAAGAGTGCGTATAAATCGCACTCTTTCTTTTTCGAGATGTTTTTGCAAAATATTTAATTTTGGGGAATGTGATGCGTGAATTAGATACGCCGGCTTCTGATGATTACAACCAGCGTTTTGGCGGAACTCGTCGCCTGTACGGTCATGATGCGGTTGAGATTCTCCGTGCGGCACATGTTTGTGTCATTGGTTTGGGTGGTGTTGGTTCATGGGGGGCAGAAGCGCTGGCAAGAACCGGCATCGGTGAACTGACTTTAATCGATATGGATGATGTATGCGTGACTAATGTCAATCGTCAGATCCATGCGATGCAAGGAACGGTTGGTCAGAGTAAAATCGAAGTCATGGCGGAGCGAATCCGGTTGATTAATCCCGAGTGTCGCATCAATTTGATTGATGATTTCATTTCTCCTGACAATCAGCATCTGTATCTGAAATCTGAATTTGATTATGTGCTGGATGCTATCGATAGCCTGAAAGCCAAAGCGGCTTTATTAGCCTATTGCCGACGTCATAAAATCAAAGTGATCACGGTTGGTGGTGCCGGCGGACAAATTGATCCGACTCAGATACAAGTGGCGGATTTGACTCGTACCATTCAGGATCCACTGGCGAAGAAATTGAAAGATCGTTTACGGCGAGACTACAATTTCCCGAAGAATCCGGCTCGCAAGTTTGGCATTGAGTGTGTTTTCTCGACAGAACAATTAAAATATCCGCAGCCTGACGGCTCGGTTTGTGCGATGAAATCGACGGCCGAAGGCCCGAAGCGGATGGATTGTGCGACGGGATTTGGTGCTGCGACCATGGTGACAGCAAGCTTTGGCTTTGTGGCTGCCGCAAAAATTGTCGAAAAATTGATCCGCAAATATCAACAGTGACGGAAGGGGAATGATGATGTCAAATTTACCGCTGTCGCCATTTGGTCACGAGATTACCGCTGACGATGTGCAGCAGATCATGGAAAACCTTCACGGCTGGGAAGATAAGTATCGTCAGGTGATTTTGTGGGGGAAACAGTTACCCGTGATGCCGGAGGATTTAAAATCCGAACGGGTTCAGGTCTCGGGTTGTGAAAGTCAGGTCTGGCTGGTGGCTGAATCAGAACAGGATCGGTGGTTTTTTTGTGCGGACTCCGATGCCAGAATTGTCCGCGGATTGATCGCGATTGTGATGGCTGCTTATCAAGGAAAAACGCGCGATGCGATTGCTGCTTTTCCCATTGAAGACTATTTTTCCCGTTTAGGACTGTTGAATCATCTCAGCCCGTCCCGGGGGAACGGACTCCGTGCTATCGTCCGGCAAATCCAGACACTGAGTCAGCACTGACAGACAGGCAGTATACGACTCGGTGTCGTGCGGATGCGGATCGCTGCCGCTAGAAAAAGCTCAGACTTTTTTCCAACGCGGCAATGAATTTTTTGACATCCTCGATGGTGTTATATATCCCGAAAGACAGGCGAATGGTTCCCTGTATGCCAAACGCATCCATACAAGGATGCGCGCAGTGATGCCCGGCTCTGACAATAATGCCTTGTTGATCCAAGAGCGTAGCAACATCCTGATGATGAACCCCTTCCACCACAAAACTGAGAATACTGGCGTTGGGCTGGTATCCGATCACCCGCACATCTTCATACTGACTTAATCCCTGATAGGCCAACTGTTGTAATTGGTGCAGGTGCTGTTCCCGGTCTTCAACTGCAACAGACTGATACCAGCGAATGGCTTCAGCCAGCGTAATCGCACCGGCTATGTTGGGTGTTCCTGCTTCAAATTTACCGGGTAATCCGGTAAATGTGGTTTTCTCAAAAGAAACCTTTTCGACCATTTTGCCCCCCCCTTGCCAAGGCGGCATGGCATCCAACAGGTGCTTTTTGCCATACAGAACACCGATACCGGTGGGCGCATACAGTTTATGTCCGGAGAAAACATAGAAATCAGCGTCCATCTCAACCATGTTGACCGATTCATGAACGATGCCTTGCGCCCCGTCAACCACGACTAAAGCTCCCGCCTGGTGAGCCAGCGGAATAATCGCTTCTAACGGTAGGCGGGCTCCGGTGACATTGGTCATGTGAGCGACAGCCACCAGTTTGGTCCTGGCATTGAGCAGTTGTGTATAAGCCTCCCAGCCAAATTCACCCTGTGCCGTCATCGGGATTTTGACAACCCTTGCACCGGTTTGCTTTGCGACTAATTGCCACGGCACAATATTGGCGTGATGCTCAGTTTCACTCACCAGTATTTCGTCGTCGGCGGCTAAGTTTGCTCTTCCCCAACTCTGAGCGATCAGGTTCAGGGATTCTGTTGCCCCTCTTGTCCAGATAATTTCCTGCTCCGAGGCCGCACCGACAAAGCAAGCAACCAATGAACGAGCTTGTTCGAATGCTTGTGTCGCTTCAGCGGTAAGATGGTGGCTGCCACGGTGAACATTGGCATTCTGATGCTGATAATAGTGAGACAGCCGATCAATCACGCATTGTGGCTTCTGCGTGGTTGCGGCGCTGTCCAGATAGACATAAGAAGCATCATTTAACGACGAAAATTGTTGGCGAATGGCCGAAATATCAAGTGTCATTGCGGTTACGACTCATTAAGCGGTTGAGCTGGGGTTATGCCGGCAGGCGGAACCATTGGTTCAGCGACCTGCCACATGTGTTGTTCTCCGGAGAGCAGACGAATCACTGCCAGAGAAAACTCCAAGGCTGTTCCGGGACCTTGGCTGGTTAACAAATTGGCTGAGCTGTCATACACCACGCGTTGTTGACTTCTCTGAGCTGCCGGAATCTGTTGCTGAAAGTTCGGATGACAGGTGAGCTGAGCATCCGGGAACAGGCAATGATGATGTAATACAATCGCTGGTGCCGCACAGATGGCAGCAACCAGTCGCCCGGCTTGTTTTTGCTGTCTGAGTTGCTCAATGAGGTGCGGATTATCGCGAAAGTTTTCGGCACCGGTGAGACCTCCGGGCAGGATAATCGCATCAAACGGTTGGTGTATGACTGGCGAAGCGGGATATCGGCGGTCAACATGACGCCTCGCGAAGCTTTCACGACGAGTTGTTCGGTCGGATCTGCGCTGGCAATCACAACGTGATAACCTGCCCGAACCATCACATCAATGATTGTGATGGCTTCGATTTCTTCACTGCCGGTCGCAATTGGCACCAAAATGTTATAACTCATATGAGTGACTCCCACTGTTGTTCCAATGTCTTGATATGTTGATATAAGGCTTCATTTTCCGGGACTGCAATCCCATGTTTGTGAGCACTTCTGAGCAGGTATCCGGTAATAAAGTCTATTTCAGTTTTTCTCCGGTAGTAAACATCCTGATGCATCGATGACTGATTTTTCGATGTTGCGTGGATGACTTGGTAAATATGAGCGGTCAGCTGTTCAACATGAACCGGAATCTTTTCAGCGGCCATGACTGTGCTTACTTCTGCAATCAAACGGGTGATGAGCGCTTGATATTCGGGGAATGCTAAATTGCCATTCGGACATTGGTGGATTGCGGTTAAAGGGTTGATTACACAGTTGACGGCAAGTTTGCGCCATAGTGCGTGTTCAATCTGTGGGTGCCAGTGAACGACCGGCAACGCATGGTCGAAGACATCTCTCAGAAACTGACACCGGTCGCCTTGCGCATTTGCGGCTCCGATCAAGGTTTCCCCTTGTCCGGTATGGATGAGTTGTGATGGTGATGGTTTGAAAGCACCATGTGTCGTCGTCGCTACAATTATCGGATTGATGGGGAATAAAGCGCTAATTGCATCAACACTCCCCATCCCGTTGTGCATCAGCATGATGATTGTGTCCGGATCGATTAGATCGGCCAGTGAATCAAGGGCAGAAGCTACCTGCCAGGCTTTGACGGTCAGCAAAATAAGATCAGCGCGTTTGACGTCATCGGGCTGACGATTGTTAAATATGTAGAATGACTCATCGAATTGGCATTGATACTCAGAGTCTGTCTGTCTGCCAAATACTGCGACCTGATGTCCGTCTTGCTGTAATTTGATGGCCCAAAGCGAGCCGATTGCTCCCGGGCCGATAACCAGAATATTCATGCTTTACGATGGCTCATTAATTTGTTCCCAACGATTAGCGAGTCTAATTAAGCCTGATTTAAATGCAATCCTGTTTTCTGGATGCTTTCGCTTTTTCCAGCAGATCCGTAAAGTACTGTCGGAGTAAGTAAAGCATAATCAGACTCGGGACGACCATGACCGCAGTCAGGACAAAAAATAACGGCCAGTTGTTCAGATAATCGACCATCGCGCCACTGAATGATGAGAGAACGGTACGTCCGGCATTTCCCAAAGACGCTAATAGCGCATATTGGGTTGCAGAAAAGGCTTGCCCTGTCATCAAGGTGAGGAACGAGACAAAGGCAACGGTCGAAAACGCGGTGGTAAAATTATCAACGAGTATGGTTGCAAGAAACAGGTGTTCATTCGGGCCGGTCTGCGCAATCCATGAAAACATCAGATTGCTGGCTGACATAGCAACGCCCCCGATCATCAAGCCTTTCACAATGCCGAAGCGTACAGTCACCATGCTTCCGAGCAGGGTAAATAGCATCGTTGTCCACCAACCGATCATTTTCGAATAGTAACCAATTTGTTCATTGGTGAATCCCACTTCCCGGTAAAATGAAATTGACATTTTACCAAGAAACGCTTCGCCAATTTTAAACAAAAATACGAATAATAAGATGGTTAACGCAACCCGAATCCCGTTTCGTCTAAAGAAATCAACAAACGGTTCGACCACGGTGACAGAAAGCCACAGTAGTACCGGAGATTTAATATACTGATGGTGACGCTCTTCAGCTTTTTGCTGTAAACGATCCCGGTGGGTGGCTGGCTCTTTAGTCATCAGCGTGAAGATTATCAGCACAACCATCACCGCTGCCATCCCAAAATAGACCGTGTTCCAGCCGTACTGATCTGCGTTGGTAAATGCCAGATAACCGGGCAGAGAATAACCGGTCCACCAACCGATCACTGCCATTGCTGAAGCTTGAGGAAGCTTTGATTCTTCAGCTTTATTGAAGCTATCGATCCGGAAAGCATCAATCGCAATATCTTGAGTCGCCGAGACAAATGCGATCACCAACGCAACAACGTAGGTCATCATAAAATGAGTGGTAGGGTTGGAGAACGAAGCAATAGCTAATGTGCACAACAAGATGATGCATTGGCAGACAAAAATCCAGCTACGCCGCTGCCCGAGCCATCGGCTCACCAGCGGGATATGGAGCCGGTCGACGAGGGGAGACCATAAAAAATTCACCGAATAGGCGACAAAAATACTGCTGAAATAACCAATATCCGTATTGGTAAATCCTGCATCTTTGAGCCAGCCGGACATATTGGAACCAATCAAGACCCAAGGAAAGCCACTGGAACAGCCGAGCATGAGAACCCATGCTAAGCGTTTATCGAGATAACTCTGAACAGTGGCTTTCCACGTATAGGATGATTTTTGCAACGAATAAACCTCTATTGTGCTGATGGCGTCGTTGCTGTGGTGTCTTTTTCAGGGACAACAAAAACACGCGTGATAATAATCGGCTCTACGGGGACATCTTTCATGTAGTTCCGGACGCCTGTTTTTTGCTGACCCATCTTTTGAATCACGTCAAACCCTGAAGTGACCCGGCCAAACACCGCGTAACCTGGTGGCCGTTCTCCATAATTGAGAAAATCATTATCAACCAAGTTGATAAAGAATTGTCGGGTTGCCGAGTTCGGATCCTGCGTTCTGGCCATTGCAATGGTTCCGGTTTGATTTAACAAACCGTTATTGGCTTCATTCGCGATTGGCGGGTAAGTTTTCAATCGTTCCATTTGGGTGCTGAATCCCCCCCCCTGAACCATGAAGCCGGGAATGACGCGGTGAAAAATACTGCCGACGTAACTGCCGTCTTCAACATAACGCAAGAAATTTTTGACCGTGACTGGCGCTTGCTCAGTGTTCAAGTCGACTGTAAACGAACCCAGCGTGGTTTCAAATGCCACGCTGGGAGATGCAGAAGCGCCAAGACTAAACAGTGAAAAAAAGCAACAGGCCAGTAGGGCTGAGAAGCGATACTGACGCATTAAAAGTGCTCCCGCATGTAGTTTTTCAGCTCGTCATCTTGGGCAATCTTTTTCAGGACATTGTTGACGACATCATTAAAGACCATTTCGATATCATCATTTGATGCACTAAATGTTGACGTTTTCTTCGCGGTACCATGGTAAGTCTTTACCAATTTTCCGGTTGGCGTTTCTGCGGTGATTTCAAGAACAACGCTTGCATTCATTTCGCTTTCCATAATTGAATGTTTCACTGAAACGAGCGCTTCTTGGATTTCTACCGTCACTGAGTTTTCGCTATTGACGCTGGTTGTAAACCCTTGAGAAGAAAATTGTTGTGACAACGCATTCTCAATCGCGATACGAACATTCTGACGCGCATGAACCGGTTCGATATGGGCACGTCCGCTGTCAACTAACGCAACATATTGAGAGGTTCTGACATCTTTACTCGTCAGAGTAAACGATTTCCCTTTTACAATATCACTCTGGCTGAGGGCCGGCTGAGGGGCAAAGTTGATTTGTTGCTGCTGTGGGCCTGAACAGGCGGCAAGCAGTGCGACAGTCGCTGCAATAACCAGTTTTTTCATGAGTGGTTCCTTGTTCAAAATCGAGTAATCACGTTAACAGATATGTATGGAAAACCAAGTCTGTGTGGAACGCTAAGTGTGTGTAAAAACATCATAGATTCATCCATAAGCCAATACTGAAAACTGAAGAGAGAATAGCGCGGTTTGATATCATCTATCCATTGTCCTTCATGTTCTCTGACCCACATGGTCAGAAGTTTAGCGGCTTACGGTTTAGTTGCCTGTAAGATAACAAATTTTTTGTTCATCGCGACAGTTTTTACGTTAGATTTTCCAAATATTCTTGTGAGTTTTCCATCGTAGCCGAGGTGACGGTTACCGATCACTAATAATTCACCTCTCTTTTCCAGAACATGCTTTGCATCACAGAACATCTGCCAGGCAATATGATCGGTAATGGCATTCTGTTGGTGAAACGGTGGATTACATAAAATCAAATCCGCTGACGCGGGGGCTAAACCATCCAGACAATTATTCGCGATAAACTGCATATTTGCCCGGTTGCCGAAATGATAGTGTAAATTCTTTCGGGCTGATTCAACCGCCATGAAACTTTCATCAATACAAGTTAAAGCTGCTTGAGGATTTTGTTGTCCTGCTTTGATTGAGAGCACACCGTTACCGCATCCTAAATCGATGATGTGTTTGCAGTTCGGTTTTTCCGGAATGTGGCAAAGAAAAAAGCGCGCCCCCAGATCAAGACTTTCTCCGGAGAAGACATTGGGTAGATTAGCCAACCGGATCGGCTGATGATCTATCTCTATGTCCCATATCAGTTCCGAGGATACTGACTGGCGAGGCGCGTCGGCACTGGCAAACACCAAGCGATGTTTCTTCCAAGCGAGTGACGTTTGAGTTGTGCCCAGATATTTCTCAAACAGTTGCAATGTCGATGTATGAATTTCTTTTGCCTTATTGACCGCAATAACCGGACAGTTTTCCGGTAGAGAGGTGCGGAGCTGAGTGAGTTGCCAGATGAGGTGGCGATTATTTTTGGGTAACTGAAATAAAACCAAATCAATATCAGCAGGGAGCTCAGCCATTGTTGTCAGGCAAGATATTGTGTCGTTGCCGTTTCGGGCTAAATTTTGTTGCACGCCTTGATGTGACAGATATGAATCACTCATCAGCGTGACGTGATGATTGCGGGCAAACCAACATGACAGGGCGCCAAAATGATCATTCAGAATCAAGATATGCTTTCCCGGAGATAATGCCATTGCTTCTACATGATGGATGAGATATTCGTCTCCGGCATCCCATGCCTGTAGATTTTCATAATGTTGCTCAGGGTAGCGATGTAATGTCAGCGTACGTTCGTTGAATGATAATTCTGTCTTCATCGTTTTTAATCAGGTGAGTCGATTTATTAAATTGTCGATTATTGTCGCAAATGCAGCACAAACAAGATACTGAAACCTTTTTCTAAACGTCAGAGAGTAGTAATATATGTCGCCACAGGTTCACCGGAATATTTTTAGCTGTGCTCAACACGTTTTTCCGGTGATCTCGGAGAGAGAAAGTACATGATACAAGAAACTATTGAAGCGAAGCTACATCAGGCATTCCAGCCAGAATACCTGCAAGTGCTTAATGAAAGTTATATGCACAATGTGCCTGCTGGATCTGAAAGCCATTTCAAAGTTGTGATTGTCAGCCCTTCGTTTGACGGACGACGTTTAATTGAACAGCACCGAGCAGTCAATCAGGTTTTAGCTGAGGAATTAGCCGGTCAGGTTCATGCATTGTCGATTCATACCTATACCCCTGAACAGTGGCGACAAAATACTCAGGTGCCTGATAGTCCGATGTGTCATGGTGGCGGCCAGAAAGAAAATTGAATGTGAGTGCATTTACAATCATGACACATGATTGTCTCCACTGTGACTGTTTGAATTTTAAATCCGCTTATCTATTTGATTGAACAACTTATTTACTAAAAATATACATTTTCGACATTGCTTGCGATAAGTGTGCTATTCATCAAATTTATGATAATTTTTTGCATTATATTGCACCGTAATGAAGAAAGAAAAGCAGCTTAGATCATGGCATCAAATGCCTAAAAGATGGTACACTCCCGTGTCTGATAAATATGCCTCACATGAGTGAGAGACGTGTTTTAAATAGGGTGTTATGACCTTGTTGCAAATAAGAATCAAGGCTGGATACCAGTGTCGTGTCTAGGGCTCATTTAGTTTTCTCGGCGTTTATGCCCGATTTGAATAACTAAACAAAGCCAGTTATTTACAGAATTTTAAAGAATCTTTTTCCCGATAAAATAGTGCAAGTGCGTATGATTACAATAAAGAAGGGATTGGATCTTCCTATTGCTGGAACTCCTTCCCAGGTGATAAGTGATGGTAAAGCCATCAGCAAAGTCGCCTTGCTTGGCGAAGAGTACGTTGGTATGCGTCCTACGATGCATGTCCGCGTAGGTGATGAAGTAAAGAAAGCTCAAATTCTTTTTGAAGATAAGAAGAATCCGGGTGTGAAATTTACTTCACCGGTCTGCGGTAAAGTTGTCGAAGTGAACCGTGGTGCAAAACGGGTACTTCAATCAGTTGTGATTGAAGCTGCTGGTGATGCGCAGGAGACATTCGATAAGTTTGACGCTAGTCAACTTGCAAGCTTGGATCGCGAGCAAGTTAGAACACAGTTGGTTGATTCCGGCATGTGGACTGCGTTCCGTACTCGTCCCTTTAGCAAGGTTCCTGCTATCGATTCTGCAACCAAGGCTATCTTTGTAACCGCAATAGATACGAATCCTTTGGCTGCTGATCCACAACTGATTATTAATGAACAATCAGATGCTTTCGTTGCAGGTTTAGACATTTTATCTGTTTTGACAGAAGGTAAAGTCTACGTTTGTAAACAAGGAAAGAGCTTACCTCGCTCTGCTCAATCGAATGTGGAAGAGCATGTATTCGAAGGGCCGCATCCAGCTGGATTGCCCGGAACACACATGCATTTCCTCTATCCTGTGGATCTCAACCATGTGGCTTGGAGTATCAACTATCAGGACGTTATTGCTATCGGTCATTTATTCTTGACCGGAGAGTTGTACGTTGATCGTGTGGTTTCTCTGGCTGGACCGGTTGTGAATAAACCTCGTCTGGTTCGTACGACGATTGGAGCCAGCTTAGACGAATTGGTCGATAACGAAATTATGCCCGGAGAAGTTCGTGTGATTTCTGGTTCAGTCCTTTCCGGAGTGAAAGCCAGTGGTCCTCACGCTTATCTTGGCCGTTATCATCTTCAAGTCTCAGTGCTTCGAGAAGGTCGTGAGAAAGAATTGTTTGGCTGGTTAGTTCCCGGTAAACATAAATTCTCGGTCACACGTTCGTACCTTGGACACCTTTTCCAAGGCCAGCTTTTCAATATGACAACCTCCACAAATGGTAGTGAGCGTGCGATGGTTCCAATCGGCAATTATGAAAAAATAATGCCACTTGACATGGAACCGACATTGCTCCTTCGTGATCTCTGTTCCGGTGACACTGACAGTGCTCAGCGTCTCGGGATTTTAGAGCTCGATGAAGAAGATCTCTCATTGTGTACCTTTGTGTGTCCAGGCAAATACGAGTACGGCATGTTACTCCGCGAGTGTCTCGACAAGATTGAGAAGGAAGGGTAATTTCCATGGGTCTTAAAAAGTTTCTTGAAGACATCGAGCATCATTTTGAGCCGGGAGCCAAGTATGAGAAATTGTATGCGCTGTATGAAGCGGCCGCGACAATTTTCTATACACCGGGCACGGTGACGAAAAAAAGCTCACATGTTCGTGATAGCGTTGATCTAAAGCGTATTATGATCATGGTTTGGTTAGCGGTTTTCCCAGCAATGTTCTGGGGAATGTACAACGCTGGCGGTCAGGCAATTGCTGCATTGAATCACCTCTATCAGGGTCAACAACTGCTAAGTGTGATTGATGGCAATTGGCATTATTGGTTTACCGAACTATTGGGTGGCACCCTGATGGCCGATACGGCAGGTTGGGGTAGTAAAATGTTGCTTGGTGCGACATATTTTCTTCCGATTTACCTGACCGTATTTATTGTCGGTGGTTTCTGGGAAGTCTTGTTCTGTATTGTGCGGAAACATGAAGTCAATGAAGGCTTCTTTGTGACGTCCATTCTGTTTGCACTGATTGTTCCGCCTACATTGCCTTTATGGCAGGCCGCTCTAGGGATCACCTTTGGTGTCGTTGTGGGTAAAGAAGTGTTCGGTGGCACGGGGCGTAACTTCCTCAATCCTGCGTTAGCAGGCCGTGCATTCCTGTTCTTTGCTTATCCGGCCCAGATCTCCGGTGATGTGGTTTGGACTGCTGCCGACGGTTTCTCTGGTGCAACTGCACTGAGTCAGTGGGCACAAGGCGGTCATAGTGCATTGGTGAATAATGTCACAGGCGCTACTATCTCTTGGATGGATGCATTCCTTGGCAACATTCCCGGTTCGATTGGTGAAGTGTCTACGTTAGCGCTCGCTATTGGTGCTGCTTTTATCGTGTACATGGGGATTGCTTCATGGCGGATCATCGGTGGTGTGATGATCGGTATGATTGCGCTTTCAACCCTGTTTAATGTGATTGGCTCAGATACCAACGCAATGTTTAATATGCCTTGGCATTGGCACCTAGTTCTTGGTGGATTTGCTTTTGGTATGTTCTTTATGGCGACCGATCCCGTTTCAGCATCGTTTACCGATAAAGGTAAATGGGCTTATGGAATGTTGATTGGAGCAATGTGTGTCCTGATTCGCGTTGTCAACCCAGCTTATCCGGAAGGAATGATGCTGGCGATTCTGTTCTCGAATCTTTTTGCACCATTGTTCGACCATATTGTTGTTGAAAAGAATGTCAAACGGAGATTAGCGCGCTATGGCAAACAATAACGATAGCATTAAGAAAACGTTGTTTGTTGTTATCGTATTGAGCTTAGTGTGCTCAATCATCGTTTCAACGGCAGCTGTAGGGTTGCGTAGTAAGCAACAAATCAACGCAGTTTTGGATAAGCAGGAAAAGATTCTGGAAGTTTCCGGTATTGATATGTCATCCGGTAGTGTAAAAGAACTTTATACGCAATATATCGAACCGAAACTGGTGGATTTTAAAACAGGTGAATTTGTTGAGAAAACACCTGAGGGACAAACAGCTTCTCAGTATGATCAGCGTACTGCTTCAAAAAATGAATCACAATCTCTGAAACTATCTGAAGCTGAAGATCCAGCAAAAATCCGCTATAGAGCTGATTATGGTTTGGTTTATCTTGTGAAGCAAGATGGCAAAATTCAGCGTTTGATCCTGCCAATTCATGGTAAAGGGCTATGGTCAATGATGTATGCCTTTATCTCTGTAGAGACCGACGGTAATACTATTGATGGCATCATTTACTATGAGCAAGGTGAAACCCCTGGGCTCGGTGGTGAAGTGGAAAACCCAAGCTGGCGTGAACAGTTTGTTGGTAAAAAGCTTTATGATGAAAATCACAAACCAGCAATTAAGATCGTCAAAGGTGGTGCACCTGCAGGATCTACACATGGCGTTGATGCACTGTCTGGTGCGACGCTGACCAGTGTAGGTGTCCAGCATCAATTTGACTTCTGGCTGGGTGATAAGGGCTTTGGTCCATTCCTGGCAAAAGTCCGTGACGGAGGTCTGAACTAATGTCTACTGTGAAAGATCTGAAAAAGAGTCTGTTGGCGCCGGTGTTGGATAACAACCCGATTGCATTGCAGGTCCTCGGTGTATGTTCCGCACTTGCGGTCACAACGAAGCTAGAAACAGCATTTGTTATGACATTAGCGGTAACATTTGTAACCGCTCTTTCTAACTTTTTCGTTTCATTGATTCGTAACCATATTCCTAACAGTGTGCGAATCATTGTCCAGATGGCAATTATTGCTTCATTAGTTATAGTGGTTGACCAAGTACTGAAAGCGTATCTTTATGATATTTCAAAACAACTTTCAGTTTTCGTTGGTTTGATCATCACGAACTGTATTGTTATGGGACGTGCTGAAGCATTTGCGATGAAAGAAGCACCGATACCTTCTTTTATTGACGGAATTGCAAATGGTCTGGGATATGGTTTTGTCCTGATCAGTGTTGGCTTTTTCCGTGAATTATTTGGCTCGGGTAAAATTTTTGGAATGGAAGTTCTGCCATTAGTGAATAATGGTGGTTGGTATCAACCAAACGGTTTGATGCTGCTTGCACCATCTGCATTCTTCTTGATTGGCTTCTTGATTTGGGTCATCCGTGTATTCAAACCAGAACAAGTGGAAGCGAAGGAGTAAGGAACAATGGAACATTATATTAGTTTACTCGTACGATCCATTTTCCTGGAAAACATGGCTCTGGCTTTCTTTCTGGGGATGTGTACGTTTCTGGCTGTTTCAAAGCAAGTCAAAACAGCGTTTGGCTTGGGGATTGCCGTTACTGTTGTGTTAACCATTTCGGTGCCAGTCAATAACTTGGTTTATAACCTCGTTTTGAAAGAAAATGCACTGGTCGATGGTATTGATCTGACTTTCCTGAACTTTATCACTTTCATCGGTGTGATCGCTGCGTTAGTACAGATTCTGGAAATGGTTCTTGACCGTTTCTTCCCACCTTTATACAACGCACTGGGTATTTTCTTACCACTCATTACGGTGAACTGTGCGATCTTTGGTGGTGTATCGTTTATGGTACAGCGCGAGTATGATTTTACTGAGTCAATTGTTTATGGCTTTGGCTCCGGTGCTGGTTGGATGCTTGCAATCGTTGCGCTTGCAGGTATCCGTGAGAAAATGAAATATTCTGACGTCCCTCCTGGGTTACGTGGTCTTGGTATCACGTTTATCACGGTCGGTTTGATGGCGTTAGGCTTTATGTCATTCTCTGGTGTTCAACTGTAAGTCGGGTAAACCGCAGCAATAAGGAATAGTCAATGGACATTATTCTTGGTGTAGTGATGTTTACTCTGATTGTACTGGTTTTAGTTTTGGTGATTCTATTTGCCAAATCTAAGCTTGTTCCAACAGGTGACATTACGATTTTAATTAATGACGATCCTGAGAAAGCGATCGTCACAAGCCCGGGCGGTAAACTTCTGGGCGCACTGTCAGGATCTGGTATTTTCGTATCATCCGCTTGTGGTGGTGGTGGTTCTTGTGGCCAGTGCAAAGTAAGAGTTAAATCGGGTGGTGGTGACATTCTTCCTACAGAATTAAGCCATATTTCTAAAGGTGAAGCTCGCGAAGGTGAACGTCTGGCTTGTCAGGTTTCCGTAAAAGCAGATATGGAAATTGAATTGCCGGAAGACATCTTTGGGGTGAAAAAGTGGGAATGTACTGTTATCTCTAATGATAACAAGGCGACTTTCATTAAGGAGCTGAAGTTACAAATCCCTGATGGCGAATCTGTACCGTTCCGTGCGGGCGGATATATTCAGATTGAAGCGCCAGCGCACCATATTAAGTACTCAGATTTTGATGTCCCTGAAGAGTATCGCTCTGATTGGGAAAAATTTAACCTGTTCCGTTATGAGTCGAAAGTTGACGAAGACATCATTCGGGCATATTCGATGGCAAACTATCCTGAAGAATTTGGCATTATTATGCTGAATGTTCGGATCGCAACACCGCCACCGAATAATCCGAATGTACCGCCAGGTCAAATGTCATCTTATATCTGGTCTCTGAAAGAGGGCGATAAGGTAACAATTTCTGGTCCATTTGGAGAATTCTTTGCCAAAGATACCGATGCAGAAATGGTCTTTATCGGTGGTGGTGCAGGTATGGCGCCAATGCGTTCACATATCTTTGATCAGCTGAAACGTCTGAAGTCTAAGCGTAAGATCAGTTTCTGGTATGGTGCACGTTCGAAGCGTGAAATGTTCTATGTAGAAGATTTTGATGCTTTACAAGAAGAGAACGACAACTTCAAGTGGTTCTGTGCCCTGTCAGATCCATTACCAGAAGATAACTGGGATGGCTATACCGGTTTTATTCACAACGTTCTGTATGAGAACTATCTGAAGGATCATGACGCACCGGAAGATTGTGAATACTACATGTGTGGACCACCAGTGATGAATGCAGCCGTGATTAACATGCTGAAAGAGCTAGGTGTCGAAGAAGAAAATATTCTTCTGGATGACTTCGGCGGTTAAGCCGTCATTTCATCCCCTGTATGATATGGCTGACTGTAAAGTCAGCCATTGTTTTATCCAAGTGCTGAATTTTGTCATGGTTGAATGACAGAGTATCTCATCGAGGGGACTAAAAGGTTTGTTGGTGAGATTGAGGTTTTTGGTAATCGGGGAAAAATGATCAGTTGGTGGATGAATCACTGAAGTTGTAGTGATTGTGAAACGAAATGTGGTTCAAAGAAGCTCTCTCCGGATTGCTTCCCGCCTGTCTGAACCGTGAATGAGGTATAATATGAGTACTTTCCTAATCACTTTTGCAATGTTTGTTGTTGTGATTGCAGCGATGGCGGTTGGATATATATTCCAAAAGAAAATGGTGAGTGGTAGCTGTGGTGGTCTGGGGGCTGTCGGTATTGAAAAAGTCTGCAACTGTCCTGAACCTTGTGATGCTCGCAAGAAACGCGAAGCTAAAGCGGCTGCTAGAGCTGAACGTTTAGCTGAATGGAACAAAGACCGTATTGCTTAATTGAGCTTAGCTCTGTTTACGTTTGTGCTGCTCTCAACGGGGACTCTTCCATATTGAGAGCGGCATCCTGCCCTCCAATTCATCCTCTCCTTGATTCTCTCTATTGGACACTGTCAGTCATGTAGGACGTGATTGCAATTATTTGGTGAACCACAAAAAATTAGATCGCGATCTCGAGAAATTGCGTCTATGATATACTGTATATATAAACAGTGTTATGAGTTGTTATGTCACGCGATGTATCAGGGAAGCGGTTCCAAGGCCGCGGAACGATGTCAGCCATCCCTGGGCGTTTTGAAGTCCGCATGATTGAAACGGAAGATGGCTTTCATTCTGTATCTTCACCGAACACAGAGATTCGCTACGAATATGCCAAGACCTTGATTACATCGAATCAATCTCCGGATATTCCGTTTCGTTTTTCGATAAATCCGTATCGAGGTTGCGAGCATGGTTGTATTTACTGTTTTGCCCGGCCGACACACGCGTATCTGGATCTTTCTCCCGGCATTGATTTTGAAACACGCCTGACGGCAAAGATAAATGCCCCTGAGGTTTTTGAAACAGAACTCAGACATCCGAATTATCAGTGTCAACCGATTGCGCTTGGTATCAATACCGATGCCTATCAACCGATAGAAAAAGAGCTAAAGATTACTCAGAAACTATTGAATATCGCCTATGAATATAAACAACCGATTTCTTTGATCACGAAAAGCTCTCTGATTTTGAGGGATATTGACCTATTGCAATCGATGGCATCAGAACAGCTCGTACATGTCGGTGTCAGCTTAACGACGCTTGATAATGACTTATCGCGTAGACTCGAACCGAGAGCTGTTCCGGGATCTGTCCGTTTGAAAATGATTCGTGCGTTGAGAGAGAAAAATATACCTGTGACCGTGATGATCGCGCCAGTGATCCCTTTTATTAACGATCATGAAATAGAGACATTAGTTCAGGCAAGTGTTGAAGCGGGGGCTGAGCGTGTTGGTTATGTAATGTTGCGCTTGCCCCACGAGGTTGCTCCTTTATTTGAAGATTGGTTACACATACATTTTCCTCTACGGGCTGAGCGAGTGCTTAGTCATCTCCGTAGTATGCATGGTGGGCAACTCTATCAAGGCGAATTTGGTAAACGAATGACCGGCAGTGGTGTTTATGCTGATTTCATTCGACAACGTTTTCATCTGGCAAGACGTAAAATGGGTGCTGAGGAACGAAAATCGGAACCATTGGATTACAGTCGCTTTCAAGTTCCGCCTCGGCGTGGTGATCAAATGGTGCTGTTTTGAGATGAAAAAGGTACATCAGTCTCTTTGTCATCTGTTGGCGATGAAGTTAGTGTTCGTTAAAGTGCTTGATCATAAACTCGACGAACAGGCGGACTCGCATCGGTAAGTTGTCCCGGTCGCGATATAGCATAAATAATGTGCGAGCTATGCTGCGCCAGTCAGGTAGCACATGATTGATTTCCCCCTGAGCTATCATCGGTAGTGCAAAGTAATCCGGTACGTATCCGATACCGAGTCCTGCTTTTATGGCGTGAATTAGCGTCAAAATTTCATCCACCTCCAGCCTTATTCCTTTCTGGGGATGATAATCAAACGTTTCACTATTCTTTTTGTGTACTAACTGCCACGGTATCATTGGACGACAAATGATGGTGGGGTGACCACACAACCTTTCTGGTGTGGTTATGCTGGAAATATCGTAATCAGAATGAGAGCACAAAATAAAATGGATATGCTTTAATGGTCTCGCAATCCAGTTGTCGACAACCGGATTACCGACTCGAAACACCACGTCCATCCCTTCCGCTTCAATATCAATCAGAGAGTTGGAAAAATTCAAATCCAGCTGAATATCTGGATATTGCAGCAAAAAATCATAGAAGATATCTCGCAGGAAGTATGAACCAGCGTTGATTGGCGCGGAAATGCGGATTTTTCCCTGCGGCTGATATTTATCCCGATGGAGATCTTCGTCAATATTATTGAGTTCATCAAACAGCATGGCGGAGCGCTGGAAATACTGCTCACCGGTACTGGTCAGCATAACTCGGTGAGCGTCTCGATTGAGTAGACGAAGCTGTAGATCCGCTTCTAACTGGCGGATACGACGGCTCAAAGTAGAGAGTGGCATCCCCAAAGATTGGGCAGCATCTTTGAAACTGCCTGCATGTGCGACAGCACAAAAACAGCGCAAGTCGTCTAATGAATAGCTAGGTTTCATTATTGGTATTTACTGTCTTAAAATTGCTTATTTATCTAATTATTGAAAGCAATACACTAAGTAGTAAGTTTTGGCAAGTCATTCGGAGTGACGATGGAATCTAATTCAACGATGAAAGCGGTTGTTCTTCTCATTATCTGTACCTTCTTTTGGGGCAGCAGCTTTCCAATTGGTAAGCATGCGTTAGATGAAGTGCACGCACTCACCTTAGTGTTCTGGCGCTTCATTATTGCGGCCACATGTCTGGCGGTATACCTCAAAGTTAAACGTATGCCAAAAATGCACTTGAGCGGGTATCAATGGTGTTGGGTCATTTCGGCCAGCGTTGTCGGGGTGGGCGGGCTCAACCTTGGTCTGTTTACGGGACTGGCGACCACCAATGCGACCAACGGTTCACTGATTATGGCGCTTAGTCCGCTGATGACATCTCTGATCGCGTGTATTGCACTGCGCACTTTTCCGTCTTTTGTACAATGTTTCAGTCTGCTGGTGAGTCTGGCCGGCGTACTGATGGTGATCACCAACGGGCATCTTGAAACGTTATTCTCTATGCAGATCAACCACGGCGATCAGTTGATCTTTGGTGGTATGCTTGCTTGGAGCTTTTATACCTATGTTAGTCAGGAGATTAGTCGTTGGATGCCTGTAATTTCTTATACCTTTATCGGTATGCTGAGCGGAGCTTTGGTGATTGGTATCATGTGTCTGATATCACCAGAAGTGTATCCGTTCGCTGAATTGTGGAATAGTACAGCATTAGGCATATCGGAAGTGGTTTACATTGGCATGTTTAGCACAGTTGCGGGTTATTTACTGTGGTTAAATGGTGTACGTCACCTTGGATCAGCGAATGCGGCACTGTTTTTCAACTTTGTCCCGATCTTTTCTGTGCTCACCTCATTCATGCTCGGTCATGCCGTGACTCAGTTACAATTACTCGGGATTGCGATTGTCATTACAGGCCTGCTACTGCCACGAATTCATCTGTTGAAACGCAAGCCTAAACCTTGCTCTGAATTCTAGGTGAATTCACGCGATGAACAAATGAGAAAGGCGGGTGGTTCCCGCCTTTTTTATGTTCGGTGTAGCAACAGAACTTTTATATCAATCTCGATAGTGACGGAACTCGCTCCTTGCTGATCTTTCATCAAGCAGTTTTTTACTCATGCTCACTTAAAAGAGGTCATGAAAAAATAGTATATACTGTATATAATTACAGTATATACTATTCATAACTGATCAGCAGAACCAATCTATTTGATAGCCAATTCAATACACGTCACTGAGTATCGAGAATGACTATGACCAATAAAATCATTCACATAGACCTTGATTGTTATTATGCAGCGGTTGAAGCAAGAGACAATCCCAGCCTGAGAGGTATTCCATTGGCTATCGGGGGATCTCAGTTTGGGCGTGGGGTGCTCTCCACTTGTAATTATGAAGCTCGTCAATATGGTATTCGTTCGGCAATGCCAACTTCTCATGCGCTCAGGCTATGTCCGCAACTGACGGTGATTTCTGGAAATATGGAGAAGTACAAAGCTGTTTCTCAGCAAATACGTGAAATTTTTACCCGATATACAGATGTGATTGAGCCGCTGTCTTTAGATGAAGCCTATCTGGATGTAACGCATACCACGCTGTTTAAAGGCTCTGCGACATTGATTGCTCAAGATATCAGAAAGACCATTGAATCTGAGTTGAATCTGACGGCAAGTGCAGGTGTCGCTCCGCTTAAATTTGTTGCGAAAGTGGCCTCGGATATTAACAAGCCAAACGGAATTTGTGTCATTCCCCCGAATGAGTTGCATACCTTTATTGATGGCTTGGGACTGGGAAAAATTCCCGGGGTGGGGAAAGTTACCTTAGAAAAGCTACACAAGTTAGGCCTGTTTCATGGCAAGGACGTGAAAGCATATGAACATCATCTGTTAGTCAAACACTTTGGTCGTTTTGGTCAAACACTGTGGGACAGATGTCATGGTATCGATAAAAGGGCTGTTGAAGTCTCGCGGGTTAGAAAGTCCGTCGGTGTTGAAAGAACATTTAGCACCGATATCTATACTGAAGCAGAGTGTTTAGACGTGATTGGCCGCTTATATCCATCTTTAGTGACTCGGCTTGAAAAAATATCCCCGGAAAAGGGAATTATCCGGCAAGGGGTTAAGCTGAAATTTGATGATTTTAAGCAAACGACAGTTGAACACAAACAACAAACTTTAGATAAGAATTTTTTTACTGTGTTATTGCGAGATGCGCTGTTGAGGCAGCAAGGGCGAGGGATTCGCCTTATCGGTTTGTCTGTTGGACTGAATGTCGAACCGAGTGAAAAAGAGCAAATGAGTTTTGACTGGTGACTTGAAATCAGCTGCTTTACCGCATTTTCCGCCACCCGCGATGTCCTATCCAGTGACAGATAAAAAATAGAGACTTATCGTTTGTTTATGTTTATTTACAGTTAAATATAAGAACATTTGAGCTATGAACACCGAATACACTCTTTTTTGGTTGTGAAAAACCAATTTTTTGATTATTGTACTTGTCAACTAGTTTATTGATATGTTGTATGAGTGGTATGGCACAATCTTCTTCGCGTGATTTTTTCGCGTCTCGACTTGGGTTTATTCTTTCGGCTTCTGGTGCTGCGGTGGGGTTGGGTAATATCTGGGGATTTCCGACTCAGGTTGCCAGTAATGGTGGTGGTGCTTTCCTGCTGGTTTATCTGATTCTGATTGCTTTTGTTGCTTTTCCGATGTTAGTCGTTGAAATGGCAATAGGACGCCACGGTCAAGCGAATCCAGTCGATAGTATGCGAGCTCTTTCATCTGAACCGAAAACCCAGAAATTTGCAGCTGGCGTAGGGTGGTTGGGATTAAGTGTTCCCTGTGCGGTACTTGCGTTTTACAGTATTGTCGGCGGTTGGATCATTTGTTTCTTTCTGGCCGCATTCTGTCAGCTATTGGGGTGGGGAGAACTCTCTCAGTGGTTAGAAGGCTTCTCGGTTGAACGTAATTTGCTAGGAACCGTTATTTTCTATGTTTTAACGATTCTGATTGTTCAGGGCGGTGTTAAGCAGGGCATCGAAAAATGGTCTACGCGTTTGATGCCGGCTCTGTTTGTCCTCTTTGCAGTATTGTTCATTTATATTTTGATGCAAGACGGAGCCGTTGACGGACTCAAGCAGTATCTGATTCCTGACTTCACGAAAATATGGAATAAAGATTTGCTCCTTGCTGCAATGGGACAAGGGTTCTTCTCGCTGACCATTGGCGGTTGCTCAATGTTGGTGTATGGCTCCTATTTGAGTAAAAAAGAGAATCTCCCCAAAATGGCGTTGAGTGTCACACTGGTTGATACCGGGGTTGCCTTTATTGCGGGATTGGTCGTTATGCCTGCGATGTTTGTAGCAATGAAGCAAGGTGTTGAAATTTATGCAGCGGATGGGAGTTTACTCAATTCCGATACATTGGTTTTCCGTGTATTACCGATGATGTTTGAGAGTTTGGGAGTTTTCGGGCAGTTTTTTGCCATCATCTTCTTTTTGCTATTGACCATTGCTGCGCTGACTTCATCGATATCAATGCTTGAATGTCCGGTGACGCTTGTCAGTGAACGGTGGAATACCAGCCGGAATGGTACAACGTGGGCTTTGGGCACGGTCATAGCGCTCTTTAGTGTGGTGGTGCTCTATCATTTCGCTGAACTTTTTGGGTTGGTTGTGATGATGGCAACACAATACCTACAGCCGCTTGCAGCTTTAATGTTCTGTCTGTTTGGGGGATGGGTTTGGCGTCATCGCGCTAAAATTACCGAACTTGAGCACGGTTTTCCGGGCGTTTCTCAACATTGGTTCGGACGTTTATGGCCGGCATATATTAAATATGTTTGCCCTCTCTTTGTTGTCGCCGTGATATGGTTTTCTCTATTTTCTCAGTAGGGTAGTGACTCGTATTGCTATTTCTGTAACTCGATCTCAGTGACAGATGTACCCTCAAGAGCCTGTCACCTGGCTCTTGAGGGGATAAGTTATCCTCGTCCCCGAGTTCTTGTTTTTCTCGATTGCGCATTCTTTTCGGCAAACTCAATGATCATCCCTGCGATATCTTTGCCTGTTGCTTTTTCAATACCTTCTAAACCGGGTGATGAATTGACTTCCATCACCAGTGGGCCGCGAGAGGAGCGGAGGATGTCAACACCGGCAACGTTGAGTCCCATAATCTTTGCAGCGTCAATGGCTGTTTTTCTTTCTTGAGGCGAAATCTTGACTAATGTTGCTGTCCCGCCTCGGTGCAGGTTTGAACGAAACTCACCTTCAGCGCCTTGGCGCTTCATCGATGCGATCACTTTATCACCAATAACAAAACAGCGGATATCAGCGCCGCCGGCTTCCCTGACGTATTCTTGAACCATAATGTTTGCTTTGAGCCCCATAAAGGCCTCAATCACACTTTCCGCTGCTTTGCGGTTTTCGGCTAAAACAACGCCAATCCCTTGTGTTCCTTCAAGAAGTTTGATCACAACAGGTGCACCGCCGACCATATTCAATAAGTCTTTTATATCATCTGGTTTGCTGGCAAATCCGGTAATAGGCATACCAATGCCTTTTCTGGACAGTAATTGCATGGAGCGAAGTTTGTCTCTGGAACGGCTGATGGCGACGGATTCATTCACTGGATAAACCCCCATCATTTCAAACTGACGTAAGACTGCCGTGCCATAAAAAGTCACCGATGCCCCGATGCGAGGAATAATGGCATCAAACCCAGATAACTGCTCCCCTTTAAAATGGATTTCAGGTTTTTCTGAGTTGATATTCATGTAACAACGTAAGGCGTCGATCACTTTATATTCATGTCCTCGCTCTTTACATGCTTCTATCAGTCGCTGAGTTGAATAGAGCGAACTATTTCTCGAAAGAATGCCAAATTTCATCTGTTATCACCAGAAGTCAGTAGAAATGATGCATCCGGGTCAACGATGATTCTCGGGCGCATCGCTGTCCTGCCTAATAACATTCGGAATGCCATATTTTCACGGTTCGTCAGCGTAATATCGACTGGCCATTGCTCCGTACCAAGCTTGATCTCTGTACGGATTACATAACGTTTTTCCTCATAGCCGCCGGAGTTTCTGACGATGCGTCGGTCGATTACTGGCGCCTCACAAATGACAACTTCTGAATCGTCCTTTTGATGGGGATGTAACCAGAATCGTACCCATTGTACGCCTTCTTTTTTGAAGGTTTTTACTTTAAATGCGTGGAGACAAGATGTCTTTGCGCCAGTATCGATCTTTGCATTGATCGTGTGAATTCCCAAAGCTGGAAGACTGAGTGTTTCTCTCCAGCCAATCATAATTTTTTCATTCATTTTTATGTTCTTCGATTAATAGACGTTGAATCGATAGGAAAGGCGCTGGGCAATTTTATTCCTGCAAGGCTATTCCCCCATTGGCAATCATAGCTATTAGGGAGCATCTTATACAGAAGCGCGCTTAATTTTTAAACAGATGTGACTTTGCCTGAGGGAACACTACCAGCAGTTTCAGTATTGAGCGAATAAAAAAATTATCCGTAACGATAAATAATCATGATGGATGCCGTACACTGAAACTTGCGACTAAATTATTTTTATTTTCAATAAGATAGATTGCTTGATTTTACATCATGTTCGAGTAGTGTGCACCGTAGCGGACGGTGCTATTTTCCGCTACGGTATATCATGACTTAGTCTTTTTCGGGGATGCTTTTCAGCATGACGATCATTTGTTCCCAGAATTGCTGAACCGTGCTGATCTGCACTTTTTCATCCGGAGAATGCGGGAACTTAATGGTCGGACCGAACGACACCATGTCCATATCCGGATAGGGGCGCTTAAATAATCCACACTCGAGGCCTGCGTGGATCACCATAATATTCGGTTTATGGCCATAGATATTCTCGTACTGCTCTCTGAAAATGGCCATAATGGCTGAATTCGTATCAGGCTTCCAACCAGGATAAGCATCATAGAAATTAACTTTCGCATGTGCGAGCTCGGCAATAGACCTCAGACTGCTTTCTACCTGTTGACGACCAGAGTCGATTAAAGAACGAACCAAACTGAGGATCGAAATCGTTGATGCTTCAGTCTTGACGACCCCTATATTCAGTGATGTTTCGACCACACCGGGAAAATCATCACTCATGCGAATCACGCCATTGGGACTGGCATTGAGTGTTGCAATGAAACGTTGCTGAGTCGATAAATCAAATACCTGATGTTGTTTCGGGTTCAGCTCAATGTCATGGCATTCAGTTATGATATTCCCTTCAGCTTGTTCCAGCTCCTGACGAATCGTTGCGGTGAAACATTGGAATGCTTCAGTCAGTTTGGATACATTTTCTGCAGGCAGACATAAAGTAACAAAACTTTCACGAGGAATGGCATTTCTCAGCGAGCCGCCTTGAAAATCAATCAGCCGGAGCGCGAGGGGTTCGGCATGTTGCGCCAAAAATCGGGCGAAGAGTTTATTGGCATTGCCCCGGCCGAGATGGATATCACAGCCAGAATGGCCGCCTTTGAGACCTTTGAGCTGGAGTTTTCGGACCACATGATTTGCCGGAACTTGACAGCGTTCAATATCAAAAGCGAGCAGTCCGTTAATTCCTCCGGCGCATCCGACGTAAACTTCCCCTTCCTGCTCTGAGTCGGTATTTAGCAGGATCTCTCCTTCAAGGTAACCTGCTTCCAGACCAAATGCACCGGTCATACCGGCTTCTTCATTGATCGTTAACAGCACTTCTAAAGGACCGTGTTGGATGTTGTCTGAGGCTAAAACCGCCAGACAGGTTGCCATTCCGATACCATTGTCTGCACCGAGAGTCGTGCCTTGAGCGGTGACCCAGTCACCATCGATATAAGGACGAATCGGATCTTGTTCGAAGTTATGAACGGTCTCTTCATTTTTCTGAGGTACCATATCCAGATGCGCTTGCAGCACGACACCCTTTCGGTTTTCCATACCTGATGTTGCTGGTTTCTTAATAAAAATATTACCCGTTGGATCCCGTCTGACATCAAATGATTGCCCTTGAGCCCATTCGATAATGTATTGCGCCAGATTTTCTTCATGGTATGAAGGATGCGGGATAGAACATATTTTATCGAAAAACTTCCAGACGAGAGAGGGTGAAAGTTGACTAATTTCGGATTGGAATTCTGACACTGAAGACTCCTGTTTCACAAGGTGGTCAATGAAAAGTGGATCAAATCAAACTGAATTGGTGCTTAAGGCTTCATTGTACTGAAGCATTCGTTAGTGAAGACAAGCTTGTACTGAAGACCCATGCGCACCAGTCGATAGCAAGAGAATATCACCCTCATCATGCAGGGGATAGCATGAGAAATGTTTTTTAAAAATAAATATGAGCTTAGTTGGTTATTGGTGGTTGTCATTAAGGAATAAATTTTCACAAAATAGAGGTGTTTTGGTAATTTAATTACATAAATCTCAATATAAAATAACTCTCGCGCGGTTTATTTGATTTTTGTCACTATAATATTGTAATAAATTTTCTTTATGGTATATTTAACTCTGTTTGCAATGCTTCTATTTAACCAGTTTATGGAGTTGCCTGAATGAAGCACTTCCCCGGCGAGATTGATGGGGGATATTCGGGAGCCTGGCTTGACCAATTTGCTCTGATGGTCTGTTGTAGAGTTGGAAACGATAGAAACTTGCAGCTCGGACATTTTTGTTCACCCCTAAATTTTATTGGAAGATTTTGACCCCTTTCCAGCGCCACTTCATGTGAAGTGGCGTTTTTTTATCCTTATTATACGGTATTGCCTGCCACCCTTATGAAGTCACAGATGGGGATGACAAGCGTATTTTTGATGATTTTTATAATGTAAATCGGAATATTTACAAGGTTTCATAAACTTGACTATTAGGTCAGTTTTTATATCAATTACGCTAGAATTTGCCGTCTTTACTCTCTATAATCGCCCCCCAATCGTTTACGCAACCGTTTACTTGAATCTACACAGGAACCATCATGCTCGAGAAGCTATTTAAACTGAGTGAACATGGGACAACCATGCGAACAGAAGTCATTGCGGGAATTACGACTTTTCTGACCATGGCTTACATCATTTTTGTCAATCCAGCGATCTTAGCCGATACAGGCATGGATCGTGGCGCTGTTTTTGTTGCAACCTGTCTGGCAGCCGCCGTTGGTTGTTTCATTATGGGCTTTATCGCAAATTATCCGATTGCGTTGGCTCCCGGGATGGGACTGAATGCATTTTTCACCTATACCGTCGTGCTTGGTATGGGGTACACGTGGCAGGTTGCTTTGGCTGCGGTATTTGCTTCAGGTGTGTTGTTCATCTTGCTGAGTTTATTTAAGATTCGGGAATGGATTATCAATTCGATACCGATGTCTTTGAGAACCGGTATATCATCGGGGATCGGTCTGTTTCTTGCTTTTATCGCGTTAAAAAATGCAGGTATCATCGTTGATAATCCAGCTACACTGGTTTCTCTTGGTCATATTACTTCGCTGCATTGTGTTTTAGGCGCCCTCGGTTTCTTTCTCACGATCGCACTGGTTTATCGTAATGTGAAAGGCGGTGTGATGATTTCTATTCTGGCAATCAGTGCGATTGGCCTGATGCTGGGTGATGTTCACTGGGGCGGTTTGATTTCTATGCCACCGAGCATTGCTCCGACATTTTTACAACTGGATTTCTCCGCGCTGTTAGATGTCGGCATGATTTCGGTTGTATTTGCATTCTTGTTTGTCGATCTGTTTGATACGGCCGGAACATTAGTGGGCGTTGCTCAAAAAGCTGATCTCATCGGTGAAGACGGAAAAATTCCTCGTCTGAACCGGGCATTATTGGCTGATTCTTCAGCAACCGTTGCTGGAGCGTTACTCGGAACATCGAATACGACTTCTTATATTGAAAGTGCTGCTGGTGTCGCGACTGGCGGACGGACTGGATTGACGGCTGTTGTGGTTGGAATTCTCTTCCTGTTTGCTTTATTCTTTGCGCCTCTTGCAGGGATGATTCCCGCGTATGCAACCGCAGGTGCGCTGCTTTATGTTTCTATTCTGATGCTCTCTGGATTGGTTGGTATTGACTGGCGTGATCTCACAGAGGCTGCTCCCGTTGTTGTGACTTGTTTAATGATGCCTCTCACATCTTCAATTGCAGAAGGTATCTCTTTAGGTTTTATTTCCTATGCAGTGATTAAACTCTTGAGTGGTAAAGCCCGTCATGTTTCACTCAGCGTGTGGTTCATGGCTGCGATTTTTGTTGTAAAATATATCGCAGGTTAACGAATTAGATTTTAGATAAAAAATTGGATAGAAAACAATGAGCAAAAGATTCCTGATTACATGGGATAATATGCAGATGTATTGTCGTCAGCTTGCTGAGCGCCAGATGCCCGCAGAACAGTGGAAAGGTCTGATAGGGGTGAGTCGCGGTGGACTTGTGCCAGCCGCAATTCTTGCCCGAGAATTGGGTATTCGTTACGTCGATACTATCTGTATTTCTAGCTATGACCATGATCATCAGCGAGATATGAGCATACTGAAAGCACCTGAACATGATGGTGAAGGGTATTTGATTGTTGATGACTTGGTAGATAGTGGTGATACAGCACGTAAAATTCGCGAATTGTATCCAAAAGCGAAACTTGTGACTGTATGTGCCAAGCCAGCCGGTAAAGATTTAGTCGATGAATATATCGTTGATGTTGCTCAGGATACATGGATTGAACAACCTTGGGATACTGTACTATCCTATGTTGAGCCAGTGAATCGTAAGCTGAAATAGATTTTTTCGTATGAATTGATGCTAATCTGAGAAAATGGTCCTGTTATGGACCATTTTTTTGATGAATTTAAACGTTTTCCGAAGTGGTCCCGATTTATGCCTAAGAGTAATAAGAACAGTGAAAACCTTTCTGAGCGGTTGTTTGACAACCATAAACAGGCTAAAGAAACCTCTGCATTGACCCAATACATGTCAAGTAGCCAAGGATTTGTGACTCAGAAAATTGAGGGAGCTTGGTATCGGACACTGAGGCGAATGCAATGGGCATGGCAGGGCATTGACTCGATAGATCAGGAAGAAGTTTTAGCGCGGATCGCATCTTCATCACACTCCAGAACCATTGATGCATGGCTGGATACGGTGATGGGATATCGACAAGGAAACTGGGCTTATGAGTGGAATAAATTAGGAGTCCGTTATCAGCATGAGTCCGATCAGCTTGAGGGCGAAGCTGCGGCTGATCGAATGTTTGCTGCATCCTTATGTTTTAGTATCGCTGGATACCCACATCTTAAGAATGACACGCTTGCCATTCAGGCTCAGGCATTGGCAAACACCGCCTATACGGAAGCTGCAAAACGTTCTGGATACGTTGTGAAACAGTTGGAGTTTCCGTATAAGAACAAGAAAATTATTGCTCATCTGCACTTATCACATACAGAGCGCCCTCAACCTGTTGTGATTGTGACGGCCGGTCTGGATAGTCTGCAAACCGATATGTGGCGTTTATTCCGAGATTATCTGGCGCAGAGAGATATTGCGATGTTGACGATTGATATGCCGTCCATTGGGTATAACTCGCAATGGCCTTTAACCGAAGACACCTCCGTTCTTCACCAAACCGTTCTTAATCAGCTGGCTCGTTTACCTTGGATCGATCACCACCGGGTCGGATTAATTGGTTTTCGTTTTGGCGGCAATGCGATGATCCGGTTGTCATTTGTTGAATCCAGTAAAATCCGGGCTTGTATCTCTTTGGGGGCACCGGTGCATGATATTCTGTCTTCTCCTGAAAAACTGAAACGGATGCCGAAGATGTATCTGGATGTACTGGCATCCAGATTAGGAAAAAGCGTGGTCGATATCGACAGTTTATCAATGCAGTTGCGGGCGTGGTCACTCAAAGCCCAAGGATTCCTTGTCGGTAGAAAGACAAAAACACCCATTCTGGCTTTGGGATTGGAAGGTGATCCGGTATCGCCTTATTCAGATAACCAACTAGTTGCATCTTATAGTGTTGGTGGTCGGGCAAAAGAGATTAAGTCAAAGACATTATTTCACGGATATGAGCAAGCCCTCGATTTGGCGATAAACTGGCTTGAAGATGAACTGATACAGTGACTTTTTGTGCTATTTTATTTAAAAGATATGCGCTTTGTTGAATTTTAGAGTGACATGCAATTCTGTAAAAAAGGAGTGCTGAAATGCCAGAATTGAGTAAGGAACCAACCCATCACCGGTTAAATGCAGCCTTTAGATTGTTAGGTCCATATTTGAGAGAAGAACAATATCAGAGTGGAACTTACCTGTTTGATTGTCTGGCCGTTTGCGTCAATGATAAAAAATCACCGGAAGTGAGGGAATTTTGGGGGTGGTGGATGTCATTATCACATTCGGATGAACAGCTGTTTGAAGCAACATATGCGATTGGTCGATATGATCGCGCTGGAAATTGGGTTCTTGAAGAGCCTCAATCTCAGGCATTAGAAGAAGTTCATCGAACTCAAAAAGCATTCCATGCGAAGCTGGAAACGTTACTCAAAGATCAATTCGGCTGTGAGCTAACCACCTGCGATCCGCTTTTGGTTGATAAATAGTTCTCATCTTATTTTCTCATTCTGTTAAAAAAGGTGCAGTTGCACCTTTTTCTACTTGTGAATTGCCCTTTTGATTGCTAAAAAGAATCTCTCCTTTTCTACTTAGATCGTATGATTGATATGGCGATAGAACAACCTGAAAAAGAACGACAATCAAAAACAATTATTATCAAGTTGGGAACCAGTGTTCTGACTGGCGGAACGCTAGCGCTTGACCGGGCACAAATGGTAGAGCTTGTCCGACAGTGTGCTGAGCTGAAGCGTCAGGGACATGCCGTTGTTTTAGTTTCTTCCGGGGCGATTGCTGCCGGAAGAGAGCACCTCGGCTATCCGGCATTACCGAATACGATCGCAAGTAAGCAGTTATTGGCCGCCGTTGGTCAAAGCCAGCTCATCCAGACTTGGGAGTCTCTATTCTCGATTTATGGTCTCAAAATTGGTCAGATGTTACTGACACGTGCCGATTTAGAAGATCGTGAACGTTTTTTAAATGCACGAGATACCGTGAATTCGTTGATAGCGCATGACATTATCCCGATAGTGAATGAAAACGATGCAGTGGCAACCGTTGAAATTAAAGTTGGCGATAATGACAATTTATCCGCGCTGGTCGGGATATTATGCGGTGCAGATAAGCTACTGCTTTTAACGGATCAAAAAGGATTATTTACGGCTGACCCACGCAAGGATCCGAATGCTGAGTTGATTCGAGAAGTCAAAAAAATTGATGACACGCTGCGGAAAATTGCAGGGGGAAGCGGCACAACACTCGGAACCGGCGGTATGGCAACCAAGTTACAAGCCGCAGATATTGCTCGTCGAGCCGGTATTGAAGTCATTGTTGCTTCTGGACGGGCCCCGAATGTGATTGCGGATTCATTGAGCGAACATCCTCAAGGCACTCGATTCTTACCGCTGGAAGAAGCGTTGGAAAATCGCAAGCGTTGGATTCTGGCAGGGCCAGCTGCATCCGGTGAGATTATGATTGATGATGGTGCCGTGAACGCAGTTGTTTCTCAGGGAAGTAGTTTACTGGCAAAAGGGATCATCGCAATTTACGGTGTATTTTCTCGGGGTGATGTGGCAATCATTCTCAATCAGTCAAGGCAGGTCATTGCCCGGGGGATTTCTTCGTATTCCAGTCAGGATCTGGAGATCATTCAGGGCAAACATAGTAAAGAAATTCATGAACTGTTAGGACATGATTATGGTTCCGAAGTGGTACATCGGGATGATATGGTCGTGATTCAAGAATAAGAAGGAAGTATAGCGTGGACCTAATATTGATGGGAAAAGCAGCCAAAGAAGCCGCTTTTCAATTATCAACCGCCACAACGGCACAGAAAAACCGAGCTTTAACAATCATTGCTGATGAACTGGAAGCTAACCGAGATGCAATTTTGGCAGCGAATGCGCAGGATATTGATCTGGGGCGTCAGTCGGGATTGAGTGATGCTTTGTTGGATCGGTTATTACTCAACACAGAGCGTTTAGCCGGCATTGCCAGTGATGTACGGAATGTGGTTGGTTTACAGGACCCTGTTGGTCGAGAAATGGATAGTCGTATTCTGGAAAATGGGATGTCTCTTTCTCGTCGTCGTGTGCCATTGGGAGTTGTCGGGGTTATTTATGAAGCCCGGCCCAATGTTACGATCGATATTGCCGCGCTATGTCTGAAAACCGGTAACGCCAGTATATTGCGAGGCGGAAAAGAGACGTTTAACTCAAATATGGCACTGGTTAAAGTCATTCAATCATCATTGGAAAAAGCCGGATTGCCAGCCGCATCCGTTCAATATATTGATAATCCGGAACGAGCACTGGTCAGCGAGCTACTGAAGCTGGATCAATATGTCGATATGATTATTCCACGCGGTGGTGCCGGATTACACAAGATGTGTCAGGAAAATAGCACCATTCCGGTGATTATCGGTGGATTTGGTATCAGTCATATGTTTATCGACGACAGTGCTGACCTGAACCGCTCTCTGGATGTGATTGAAAATGCAAAAGTGCAACGTCCATCTGCCTGTAATGCTTTGGATACACTATTGGTTCATGAGCAGATTGCCGCTGAGTTTTTACCATTGTTGGCTCAGCGTTTGAATGAACAGGTGACTTTTGTTGCTGATGCATCAGCGCAGGCGGGGCTGACGGGCGCAGCATCTCTGAGAGCAGCTCAGGATGGTGATTTTGATACGGAGTGGCTGAGCTATACGCTTGGTGTGAAAGTGGTTAAGAATATCGATCAAGCCATTCAGCATATGCGTGAGCATCATGCCAGTCACTCGGATGCAATTATGACCAATCGGCTCGATCATGCTGAACAATTTATCAATGCTGTCGATTCCGCTGCGGTGTATGTCAATGCTTCAACGCGTTTTACTGACGGTGCCCAGTTTGGTTTAGGTGCTGAAGTTGCTGTTTCAACGCAGAAATTACATGCGCGAGGACCGATGGGGCTGGAAGAACTCACTAGCTATAAGTGGGTCGGCCGAGCCGATTATTTGTCCAGAAGTTGATATTTTCAGATGAATCAAATGGATTGTGTGATAAGCGGGCATTTCTGCCCCTTTTTCTTTCCCTCCTGTTAGCAATTCCGTTAAACTCACTCTCATTGGAGTGGAGGTGTTATGCATTGCCCTTTTTGTTCGGAAAATGATACGAAAGTGATCGATTCGCGTTTGGTTGCCGATGGACACCAAGTGCGCCGTCGCCGACAGTGTCTGGCTTGTCATGAGCGGTTTACAACATTTGAAACCGCAGAGCTCGTGATGCCCAGAGTGATTAAGTCAAATGGTAACCGTGAACCGTTTGATGAGGATAAAATGGTCAATGGTATGCTGAGGGCGCTGGAAAAGCGGCCGGTCAGTGCTGATGCCATTGATCTATCAATCAGCACGATTAAGTCGCGGTTGCGGGCGACAGGTGAGCGAGAAGTTCCTAGTGATTTGATTGGTAACTTAGTGATGGAACAGTTGAAAGAGCTGGATAAAGTCGCTTACATTCGTTTCGCCTCGGTTTACCGGAGCTTCGAAGATATTCGGGAATTTGGTGAAGAAATTGCCAGATTGGAAGACTAGAAGGCTGTATTGATGAGTGTTTTCAGCGCGTTTGATTATCAAATGATGTCAAAAGCGATCGCGTTAGCAAAGAGAGGCGTCTACACCACATCCCCAAACCCCAATGTTGGCTGTGTTTTAGTCAAAGCTGGTCAAGTGGTGGGGGAAGGTTATCATGTGCAGGCTGGTGGACCTCATGCGGAAGTTCATGCGTTGCGGCAGGCTGGCGCGCAAGCACAAGGCGCAACGGCCTACGTTACACTGGAGCCTTGTTCCCACTATGGTCGAACGCCCCCCTGTGCTGAAGGTTTGATTCAGGCTGGGGTGGTGAAAGTCATTTGTGCGATGCAAGACCCAAATCCACAAGTAGCCGGCCGTGGTATTGCGATGCTGCAAGCTGCGGGAATTGAAGTCCTGAGCGGATTACTGGAAGCGGATGCAAGTGCACTGAATCCTGCTTTTCTTAAACGAATGAGAACCGGAATGCCATGGGTTCAGTTAAAAATGGCAGCTAGTCTTGACGGGCAAACTGCTTTAGCAAACGGTGTAAGCCAGTGGATCACATCGCCGCAAGCTCGGGCCGACGTGCAAAAGTTTCGGGCCAAAGCCAGTGCAATTTTGTCAACCAGCCAAACGGTTATTGCGGATGATGCAGCGCTGACAGTTCGGCGTCGTGCGCTTCCTGAATCGGTTTGTCAGGCTTATCCATTGGCTGATATCCGTCAACCGACACGAATCATTTTGGATCAGCATCACCGCTTACATGCCCGGCTGAAGCTGTATGATGGCGACGGGACGGTGCTGACGGTGGGGCAGAACGACGCAGATATTTGTGTCGCTGTTGACTCGACAGGTAAGCTCGATCTTCGTTCTCTGTTACGTCAGTTAGCTGACAAGCATCAAGTGAATCATCTTTGGGTTGAAGCGGGTGCGACACTCTCTCAGGCATTGCTGTCACAGCAGTTAGTTGATGAAATTATTCTCTATCTGGCTCCGAAATTAATGGGTAGTGACGGACGAGGATTGTTTGGTCAGTTTGGTTTCGAATCGATGCAAGATGTATTGCAGCTCGATATCTCTGATGTGGTTCGGGTTGGCCCCGACATTCGTATGACTGTGATACCGCAGTATCATTCTCCCAAAGTATAAATATAAGAGTAACATCATGTTTACTGGTATTGTTGAATCTATCGGGACTCTCACCGCGATTACCCCGAAAGGTGAAGATGTTTCCATTCAGGTTGAAGTCGGTTCTCTGGATATGTCAGACGTAAAACTGGGTGACAGCATTGCGACTAACGGTGTATGTCTGACGGTTGTTGAGATGACAGAAAGAAGTTATACCGCTGATTTATCGCTGGAAACACTCAATAAGTCGAGTTTTGCCCACGCCCAAGTGGGAGATCGCGTCAATCTGGAAAAGGCAATGTTACCGACCACTCGCTTTGGCGGACACATTGTCTCCGGTCATGTCGATGGGGTTGGTGAGATTATTGAGCGTGCTCAGGTTGGTCGAGCGATAGAATTTTGGATTGCTTTACCGGAAGACATTTGTCGTTACGTGGCGGAAAAAGGTTCAATCACTGTCGATGGGATCAGCCTGACGGTCAATGCATTACGCCACAATGCTTTTAAACTGACGATCATTCCCCATACGTCGTCAGAAACCACCATTCATGCATTCCGGGTCGGACGACAAGTGAATCTTGAAGTCGATGTAATGGCTCGCTATCTGGAGCGATTACTGAGTGCCGGAGCTACTGAGAAGCGTGAACAGAACGCTTCCATGACACTCGAATTTTTGCAACAAAATGGTTTTGCTTGAATGATGGCCATTTGCTGTTTGAGATTGCATTGAAGCATCATACAGAACAATAGACTAAATTCAGTACCGAGGATAAAAACGATGGCAATTAGCACCCCCCAAGAAATTATCGAAGATATTCGTCAGGGTAAAATAGTTATCCTGATGGACGATGAAGATCGCGAAAATGAAGGTGATATGATTATTGCCGCAGAGCATATTACACCAGAAGCGATTAATTTTATGGCAACGCATGGGCGGGGGCTGATTTGTCTGACGATGACCAAAGAGCGTTGTCAGCGTTTGGGACTGGCGCCGATGGTGCAAGATAATAACGCCCAGTTTACCACCAATTTTACGGTCTCGATTGAAGCTGCGGAAGGGGTCACAACTGGTATTTCAGCCGGTGATCGTGCCCGGACTGTTCAGGCTGCGGTTGCATCAGATGCGAAAGCCTCTGATCTCGTTCAGCCGGGGCATATCTTCCCACTTGCCGCTCAGGATGGTGGCGTATTGACTCGCGCCGGACATACTGAAGCTGGATGTGATTTGGCAAGATTAGCCGGTTTGGAACCAGCTTCGGTGATTGTTGAGATTCTTAAAGAAGACGGTAGCATGGCAAGACGTCCCGATTTGGAAATCTTTGCAGAGAAACACCAAATTAAGCTGGGGACAATTGCCGACCTTATTGAATACCGGAACAACACGGAAACAACCATTGAGCGTGTTGCGACTTGTCGGTTGCCAACCGCTTATGGGGAATTTGATTTAATCACTTATCGTGATGTGATCGATAATCAGGTTCACTATGCGCTGGTAAAAGAGCAAGAGAGTCAGAATATTCCTCTGGTCCGTGTTCACCTGATTAATACATTTACGGATGTACTTCATAGTGATCGAAATGCTGATCGGAGTTGGAGTATTGAAGATGCGATGAAACGCATTAGTGCTGAAGGCGGCGTACTGGTTCTGCTCGGTAATGAAGAGTCTCCTGAACTGATTATTCATCGGATCAAGATGTTTGAGTTACAGGATAAAGGTGAAGCACCTGCGATGGCGAAAAAACAAGGGACTTCTCGTCGTGTCGGTGTGGGTTCACAGATCCTTGCTGATTTGGGAGTCACAGATATGAAGCTGCTCTCGTCTGCGAATAAAAAGTATCATGCATTGGGTGGGTTTGGACTGAATGTTGTGGAGTATGTCAGTCAGTAAGCCATCCGGGGGAGAGGCTCGGATGAAAACAGGGAATCTGTTTCCGAGCGCCTTCAGAAATACCATTAGAAATTAATGATGGAACTATGCTAGAATCCGCCGATTCTCGCTGATGAACAGAGTTTTAAGGAAAGTTTATGAAAGTGATTGAGGGAGGTTTCCCGGCACCTCACGCGAAAATTGCGATTGTCATTTCACGGTTTAATAGTTTTATTAATGAAAGTTTACTTTCCGGTGCAATTGACACGTTGAAACGTCATGGTCAGGTAAGTGATGAGAATATTACGGTTGTTCGTTGTCCGGGTGCCGTTGAACTACCACTTGTTGCGCAGCGAGTCGCAAAAACCGGTCAGTTTGACGCGATCGTCTCTCTTGGGACGGTAATCCGAGGTGGTACGCCACACTTTGACTATGTTTGTAATGAGTGTAATAAAGGCTTAGCTCAAGTTTCTCTCGAGTATAGCTTGCCTGTCGCTTTTGGTGTCTTGACGGTTGATACTATCGATCAAGCGATTGAACGCGCAGGAACCAAGGCTGGTAATAAAGGTGCAGAGGCTGCACTGAGCGCACTTGAAATGATTAATGTTCTTTCTGCAATTGATTCCTAATGGGGGCTCATGTGAAACCAGCCGCACGTCGTAATGCACGCCAGTTTGCTTTACAGGCTATTTATTCTTGGCAAATTACCCGTGAGAATGTCTCAACGATTGAGGCTCAGTTTCTCTCTAGTGATAAATATGATGATGAAGAGCATCGCTCAACAGAACCAGCACTTCGTGCGCCTGAAACTGATGTTGAGTATTTTCGTGATTTGCTCGCCGGTGTCGTGCTGAACCACACTGAGCTGGATAGTAAAATTCGTCCTTATGCTTCTCGTCCGATGCAAGACCTCGATATGATGGAACTTGCTTTGCTTCGTTTAGCGATGTATGAGATGACACGTCGCGAAGATGTGCCTTATAAAGTCGTGATCAATGAAGCGATTGAACTCGCGAAATCTTTTGCAGCAGAAGACAGCCATAAATTTGTCAATGGTGTGCTGGATAAAGCGGCACCTCATGTTCGTAAGAAATAAGTGTCCGCAAGAAGTAAAAAGCGATTAAAATAAGAAGGTCAGCGAGAGCTGACCTTTTTTATGTGCATGATTTACATGTCTCCATATTCAGGAAAAATTTATGACTGGTGAATTTCGTTTAATTGATCGTTTCTTTAAACAACGGCAAACACAGCGTAAAGATGTTCAGCTTGGTATTGGCGATGATTGCGCGATTGTAAAAGTACCCGAGCAAGTCCGGCTTGCGATCAGTACAGATACGATGGTATCTGGAACTCATTTTCTTCCTGAGGCCGATCCGGCTTGGATCGCACATAAAGCTCTTGTCTCTAATTTAAGTGATTTGGCTGCGATGGGGGCAACTCCGGCATGGTGTACGCTGGCTTTAACATTACCTGAAACGGACACAGTGTGGTTGAGTCGATTTTGTGATGCCTTTTTTGAGTTGGCAAGTTACTACAACATCCAATTGATCGGTGGTGACACCACCCGAGGACCGCTGAGTATCACGCTGACGGTACATGGTTTCGTGCCGGAAGCGCAGGCGTTGACTCGAAACGGAGCAAAGGTCGGAGACTGGATTTATGTCACAGGAACACTGGGAGACAGTAAAGCCGGGTTGGAACTGATTTTATCTGCGGAGCAAAACCTTGATGATGTGAGCCGGGAGCTCGAAAAGCGTCACTACTTTGCAACCCCCAGAATTCTTGCCGGACAATCATTATTAACACAGGCATCGGCTGCCATCGATATATCTGATGGTTTGATTGCTGATATACAACATATTCTGACGGGTTCAGCGGTGGGCGCCAGCATTGATGTCAGTCGTTTACCTATTTCCGAAGCGCTGTTACAGCATTTGGGGGGCGATAGGGTCAAAGCACAACAGTATGCGTTAACCAGTGGCGAAGAGTATGAACTCTGTTTTACCGTCTCTGAGGAGAATAAAGGTTCATTAGCAAGTACGCTTTCTCATTGTGATACACCGCTGACTTGCATTGGACAAATTCGGCCTCAGGGACAATGGGAATTACATCATGAAGGCAATCCTTTGTCGTGGGAGTTGGCAGGTTATGATCATTTTCAGCAGGAGAAGTAATTGATGAAACCTACAGAACGGTTGCATCTTCGTAATCCTTGGCATTTGTTGGCGACAGGGTTTGGCAGTGGTTTATCCCCGATTATTCCCGGCACCATGGGAACGCTGGCCGCAATTCCATTTTATCTATTGTTGTCTCAACTGCCATTTGGGATATATCTGGCTGTGACTCTCTTTGCTGCATTGATCGGTATAAAGATTTGTCAGCAGGCTTCAGATGATATGAATGTTCACGATCATGGTTCGATTGTCTGGGATGAATTTGTCGGTTTTTGGATCACCATGTTAATCGTTCCCTATATGGTCCAGGGGAGCGGTGAGTGGTCATGGATCGTCCTCGGTTTTGTGTTATTTCGCTTTTTCGATATGGTTAAACCATGGCCGATTAGCTGGCTCGATCAGCATGTCGCAGGAGGATTCGGCATCATGATTGATGATGTGCTCGCCGGTGTGATGTCAGGGATTGTACTTGCGGGAATCGGTTTTGGTAGCGGATGGTTTGGCTGAAATACGGTGAAAAGGAGGTTCCCTGCCGGGAACCTCTGTCCATCATTTTAATTTCATTAAATCATTTTCAATTTCGTGGATCTTACTGGTCACTACTTTTTCCAGATGGCGCAGATCACTAAGTATTTTTTCTTTCAGATCTTGTTCGGAGAATTGTTCTGGGGTTGTGATGTGGTTGAGCTCATCAATAACTAATGTGAGATTACGACTGATTTCGGTGACCTCTTTGTACTGGTGACTACCACTATCGACCAGCACATTTTTCACTTGTCTCGGGTACTTAAACTTGACACTCTTCGCAAACAGTTCTCCTTTTTGTTTACGAAAATAAATCTTCAGCACATCTTTCAGGGCTTCCTGACGGACTGTATAGCGTTCTATTTGGGTGGGATCATTGATTCCCAGATTGCTGAGGTGTGGGAACATAGGCTGTCTCTCCGATGACTAGTAATAATATCAATGTATCAGCCTCTTATCGGTTGAGATAGCGCATGTTCCTATTTTACATCGAAAGTTGTGGTATAGATCGCTCTATTGATATCCGGTTTGAGGAGATACGGATGCCTCTTAATGGGGCATCAGTGCGTCTACGTTCTCGATTAAAACCTGTCTCAGGTTTTCCTGCTCTTCTATGCTCAGTTTGCCGTGAGTGGTACTGGTAATGATGAATAAGTCTTCAGCTCTTTCACCGATGGTTGTGATTTTGGCTCCGTGAATATCGAATCCCAGCTCAGAAAATGTTGCACCGACGGTCGCGAGTAGCCCGGGCATATCCAGTGCGACAAACTCAACAAGCGTACGTTTTTTACTTTTGGTCGGCAGAAAATCAACCTGTGTTTTGACTGTAAAATGTTTTAAGTTACTGGGTGTCCTACGAGTTTTATGCAGGGCTGGCGTTCCTTGTCCAATGGCTCGGTGGAGGTGAGATGTTAGTGCTTGATGGCGTTCTTCATCAATTGTATCTCCATTTTGATCCAGCACCATAAATGTATCGAGTGCGTAACCATCTTTACTGGTCATGATCTGAGCGTCGTGAACATTCAGACCTTTGCGATCAAGTTCAGCGACAACCGTGGCAAACAGCGCATGTTGATCTTTGGTATAAACAAAAATTTCCGTTCCGCCACGAGTGGCTTTCTTACTGATTAAGATCAGTGGTTCATCTGGCGTTTGGTGGCGCAACATATGAGTACAATGCCAAGCGATTTGCTTATGCGTATGGCGTAAGAAATAGTCTGCTTTGAAACGTTGCCATAACAAATCAATCTCCTGCAGGCTGAAGCCTTCTTTTCTTAATAAAGCTGAAGAGAGTTGCTGGTTGTGTCGGATTCGCTCTCTGACGTCGACCGGATTCTCCAGACCTCTGCGGAGTGCCCGTTGAGTCGAATAAAACAGTTCTGCCAGTAAAGTTCTTTTCCAACTGTTCCACAATTCTGGATTTGTTGCACAGATATCCGCAACGGTCAGACAGACGAGAAATTCAAGATACTCTTCATCACGAACCGTTTTGGCAAACTCGATAATTACTTCTGGATCATAAATGTCGCGTCGCTGGGCTGTCACCGACATCAGTAAGTGATTTTGGACCAGCCATGATACCAATTTTGCCTCGGGCTTGGATAAGCAGTGCTCAATACAGAAATCATAGGCTTCTGTAGCTCCGATTTCTGAATGATCACCGCCACGTCCTTTACCGATATCATGGAAGATGGCGGCGAGGATCAGTAACTCTTTCTTTTGCAGACGGGGGTAGACTTCACAGCAGATCGGGTGGTGTTCATGATTTTTGGGGTCACTGAAAATCCGGATATGTTTAAGCAAACGAATACTGTGTTCATCGACAGTATAAACATGAAAGAGGTCAAACTGCATTTGTCCGACAATGTGACTCCATTGCGGCAGATATGCGGATAAGACACCATGACGATGCATCAGACTGAAAGCTTTGGTCAGGGCATTCGGATGCCGGACCAGTTCCATGAACTTCTCTCGTGCTAAAGGCAGGGTGTGTAAAAAATAGCTGAGCCGACGCCGGGCTGTTCTAAGTTGCCTCATGGTCATCGGGGCGACCCCTTCAATCTGGGAGTCGTTCGCAATGTGAATAAACATGTCCAAGATCGTTTCCGGATGTTGTTGGAAAAGTCCTTCGGTCCGAAGTTCGATCAGATTGCCCCGTTTTTGGAAATCGTCATTGATGACTGTCGGTAGGAATATTTCACCTTCATCCAGAATGGCTTGATCAAAGAGTTTGAGTAACATTTTATTGAGTTCTGCGACCCGTCTAAGTGTGCGGTAGAACTCTTTCATCATCATCTCTACAGCATGATTGCCTTCTCCCTGAAAACCAAGATGTTGTGCGACTTGAGCCTGATGGGCAAACGTCAGGCGATTATCGTAGCGTTTAAGCTCCAGATGCAGGGCAAAGCGTACCCGCCACAAAAACTCCTGACATTCAGCCAGCTCCCGGTATTCGGCATCAGTGAGGAACCCGTGGCTACTCATTTCAAATAATGAGGTTGCTCCGAAATGTCGTCTGGCTATCCAACTGAGTGTATGAATGTCTCTCAACCCTCCGGGGGTTGATTTGATATCGGGTTCTAAATTGTAAGTGGTATCGTGATAACGGGCATGACGAGCTTTCTGCTCCTCAACTTTGGCGCGGTAAAATGTTTCTGTCGGCCAGAATGATTCCGACAGAATAATGAGTTTGAGTTGATGAAATATCTCTTCGCAACCAGCGAGCCTTCTGGCTTCCTGCAGGTTGGTGGCGACGGTTAAATCTTCACGGCCAATCAGACTGCACTCTTCAATTGTCCTGACGGCATGACCGATTTCAAGTTTTAAATCCCAGAGCAGTGTGATGAATTTGCTGATCTGTGTCTGAACTTGAGCCGGAAGCTTTTGTTTGGAAAGAATTAAAATATCAATATCTGATAACGGGTGAAGTTCTTTTCTGCCATAACCGCCCACAGCAATCAGCGTGAGGGCGTCGATCTGATGGAAATTGTAAAACTGCCATAAACGTTGCAGTAATTGATCCATGTATTCTGCCCGGCCATAAACCAGATCCGGTACTGAATGAGCATTGAGAAACTGTTGTTTTTGCTCATCGGCAAACATTTCCAGCTGATTTTTCAGCGATTCGAGCGTCAGTTGTTCATCTTGTAGTGTTAGTGGGGATTGAACATGCATATTAGTAGCATCCATGCGACATACATCTTGATTGTGAATATGAATTTATCAAAGATACAGGCAGAAACCTACCTTTTCCCTGTGCGTCCAATTGGAAAAAACAGCTGTGATGAAGCGAGTTTATACGTCTTGAGTGGTAAATCGTATCGATTCTTAGCGAGTGAAAGGTGCCTGCAATGCCAGAGAGCATCGCGACATGCAGGCTGATTTTGATTTAGAGATTGTTTAAATAACGGGGAATTGTTTCGTCTTTGCGTAAGGTGAGCACTTCACAACCCGTATCGGTGACGAGTAGTGTATGTTCCCACTGTGCTGAGTTTTTGCAATCTGCGGTATAGACCGTCCACCCGTCCTCTTCGTCCAGACGGCAGCTAAACTTACCCGCATTAATCATCGGCTCGATAGTAAATGTCATCCCCGCTTGAAGTACAGTTCTGTCACTGTTTTTATAGTGCACAACCTGTGGCTCCTCATGGAATCCGGCCCCGATACCGTGACCACAGTAATCTTTCACAATCGAAAACTTCATCCGTGGATTATTTTTATTGTTCGTTTTGATGTATTTTTCGATCGCGGTGCCGATTTCACCCAGCCGAATTCCGGGTTTCACGATTTTCATCGCCAGATAAAGGCTTTCCTGTGCCACCATACACAAGCGCTTATCTGCCGGAGAGACATCTCCGACCAAAAACATTCTGGAAGTATCGCCGTGATATCCATCTTTAATGACGGTGATGTCAATGTTGATGATGTCACCATCTTTCAGGACTGCCGGGCGCAGAATTTGGCCATATGTGCTATCTTCAGTCGCCGGAATACCATGACAGACAACATGATTGATGGACGTACAAATAGATTTTGTGAAGCCATGGTAATTGAGCGGAGCCGGAATAGCCTGTTGGGTTTCTGTGATGTACCGATGGCAGATCTGATCCAGCTCTTCTGTCGTTACACCGGGTTTGACGTGGGGTTCAATCATTTCGAGTACATCTGCCGCAAGCTGGCCGGCAACACGCATCTTTTCAATTTCTTCTGCGGTTTTTATATTTACAGACATCGGTAATCTCTATTTATTTGATATGCACTGTATCGTGCTGATAGCTTATTTTAACAATCGCAGGCTGGAGCGCAAGCTAGCAACATCAATGCAACATGATAAACCTGAATACTAAGCGGTGATGCCTATGGGAATGATATTTTTTTCTAGCCAGTAAGCAGCAAAATATGATATAAAGCGCGCCGGAATGACAGACTCGATTCCTATCTCACACAAGAGGTATGAGTCTATTTGCATTTCTTCCATTTACTTCTTTAAATCACACACATTTCGACACGTGTTCCGGGGTGCCTTGGCTGAAAAGTTCAAAGGTCGGATGCATGGGAGATGTGGAGGCCTAACCCCATAGAGGATGAAAATATGGCAACTGTATCAATGCGCGATATGCTAAAAGCTGGTGTTCACTTCGGTCACCAAACTCGTTACTGGAATCCAAAAATGAAGCCTTTCATTTTCGGTGCTCGTAACCGTGTTCATATCATTAACCTAGAAAAAACTGTTCCTATGTTCAACGAAGCGCTGGCTGAGCTGGCAAAAATCGGTGAGAAAAAAGGAAAAGTTCTGTTTGTAGGGACAAAGCGCGCTGCATCTGAATCTGTCAAAGAAGCTGCATTAGCAAGCAACCAATACTATGTTAACAATCGCTGGTTAGGCGGCATGCTAACCAACTGGAAAACCGTTCGTCAGTCAATCAAGCGTCTGAAAGACCTTGAAGCTCAATCAACAGACGGTACTTTCGACAAGCTGACCAAGAAAGAAGCTCTGATGCGTACTCGCGAAATGGAGAAGCTAGAGAAATCTCTTGGTGGTATCAAAGATATGGGTGGTTTACCAGACGCTCTGTTCATCATCGATGCTGATCACGAGCACATCGCAGTTAAAGAAGCGAACAATCTGGGTATCCCTGTATTCGCAGTCGTTGATACGAACTCTAACCCAGATGGTGTTGACTATATTATCCCAGGTAACGATGATGCAATCCGTGCAGTTCAACTTTATCTGAATGCTGCTGCTTCATCTATCAGCGAAGGCCGTAACAAAGATGTTGTTTCTGTTGCTGTTGCTGAAAAAGATGGTTTCGTAGAAGCTGAATAATTGCGGCTCTGAGTCACACTTAGTCTGATGTGAAACATCGGTGACATATCGACTAGGTTATAGTTAACATTGGGGGCCGAAAACTGGCCCCTAATTTTTACCATATCCAGAATCAATCGAGGAATAGAGAATGGCTGTTACTGCTGCTCTAGTAAAAGAACTGCGCGAGCGTACTGGCGCAGGTATGATGGAATGTAAGAAAGCGCTTGTTGAAACCGACGGCGATATTGAACTTGCAATCGAAAACATGCGTAAAAGTGGTGCTGCTAAAGCTGCTAAAAAAGCAGGTAATCTGGCAGCTGAAGGCGCTATCATTATCAAAGAAGGTGAAGGCATTGCCGCTCTTCTTGAAGTGAACTGCCAAACTGACTTTGTTGCGAAAGATGAAAACTTTAGCGCATTTGCCAATGAAGTGGCTGCTGAAGCCCTCGCTTCTAAAGCATCTGTAGAAGAACTACAGGCTAAATTTGAAGACACGCGCGTTGCATTAGTTGCAAAAATCGGTGAGAACGTCACTATCCGCCGTGTTCAGTATATTGAAGGTTCAGCGATGGCGTCTTATCGTCACGGTGAAAAAATTGGCGTTGTTGTTGCTGGTGAAGGTGACGCTGAAACACTCAAGCACATCGCAATGCACGTCGCTGCATCTCGCCCTGAGTACGTGACGCCTGACGATGTACCTGCTGACGTTGTTGCGAAAGAGCGTGAAGTTCAAGTCGAAATCGCGATGAATGAAGGTAAGCCAAAAGAAATCGCAGAGAAAATGGTTGAAGGCCGGATGAAGAAATTCACAGGCGAAGTTTCTCTGACTGGTCAGCCTTTCGTGATGGAACCTAAGAAATCTGTCGGCGAAATTCTGAAAGAAAAAGGTGCTTCTGTTTCTGCGTTTGTCCGTCTTGAAGTCGGTGAAGGCATTGAAAAGAAAGAAAGCCTAAGTTTTGCTGAAGAAGTTGCACTGGCTCAGAAAGGTTAATTTCTGATTCGTGAAGCGATTAAAAGGACCGTGGCTATTGCTACGGTCTTTTCACGAATGAAACCATCATTAATTGTGATGAATATGTGTTTATAATTATCTGCAAGCATCTATTCATGACCATTAATCGATGAATAACTTTCTTGAGAAGGTAAAAACACCATGACAACGAATCCGAAACCTGCATATCAACGTATTTTGTTAAAACTCAGTGGTGAAGCTCTGCAAGGTGAGCAAGGCTTTGGTATTGATCCGACCGTGCTTGATCGGATGGCTCAGGAAGTGAAAGAACTGGTTGAGTTAGGCGTTCAGGTCGGTGTTGTGATTGGTGGCGGAAATCTATTTCGTGGCGAAGGACTTGCTAAAGCAGGGATGAATCGTGTTGTTGGTGACCATATGGGGATGCTGGCAACCGTCATGAATGGACTGGCAATGCGTGATGCGCTGCACCGGGCTTATGTCAATGCTCGAGTGATGTCTGCAATTCCATTGAACGGTGTATGTGATGATTATAACTGGGCCAATGCAATCAGCCAGCTGCGTCAGGGACGCGTGGTGATCTTTTCAGCAGGAACCGGGAACCCTTTCTTTACGACTGATTCTGCTGCATGTTTACGTGGTATTGAGATTGAAGCTGACGTTGTGCTCAAAGCAACAAAAGTTGATGGTGTTTATAGTGCTGATCCGGTAGCAAACCCTGATGCAGAACTGTATGATAGGCTGACTTATAACGATGTCCTTGAAAAGGAACTACGGGTCATGGATTTGGCGGCCTTTACGCTTGCCAGAGATCATCAAATGCCAATCCGAGTCTTTAATATGAATAAACCTGGAGCTCTGCGTCGTATTGTGATGGGTGAAGCTGAAGGGACACTCATTAGCAACAAGGCTTCATTGTAATCTTTATAGGTTGAGTAAGAATTAAGGTGATAATGTGATTAATGAAATCAAAAAAGACGCTCAAGAGAGAATGGACAAGAGCGTAGATGCGCTCAAAAGTAACCTATCTAAAGTTCGTACGGGGCGAGCTCATCCCAGTTTGCTTTCTGGCATTTCCGTAGAATACTATGGCGCACCGACACCATTGAATCAGGTTGCGAATGTCATTGCTGAAGACTCAAGAACACTTGCGATTACTGTTTTTGACAAAGAATTGGCACCGAAGGTAGAAAAAGCCATTATGATGTCTGACTTGGGATTAAACCCAATGTCTGCCGGTACTGTCATCCGCGTACCACTGCCAGCGTTGACGGAAGAGCGTCGTCGTGATTTGGTTAAAATTGTTCGCGGAGAAGCAGAAGGCGGACGGGTTGCAGTACGTAATATTCGTCGTGATGCAAATAATGATCTGAAAAACTTATTGAAAGATAAAGAAATTTCAGAAGATGAAGAGCGTAAAGCCCAAGAAGACATCCAAAAACTGACTGATGCTGCCGTGAAGAATATCGATGAAGTTCTTGCCGCAAAAGAAAAAGAGTTGATGGAAGTTTAATTGGTCTTCTCATATCTAATTGAGGCGCTGAGTGAAGCCAGTACAGCGCCTTTTTGTTTGAAATATTTTATTGAAAATCAATTCGTTTCTTATGCAAAAATCACAACTCTCGTCTGATGCACTTCCCCAACATATTGCTATTATTATGGATGGTAATGGACGATGGGCCAAAGCTAGAGGAAAACCGAGAGTTTTCGGACATAAAAATGGTGTTAAAGCGGTCAGAAAAACGATAATGACATCAGCCCAGCTTGGTATTCAGGCAGTAACTCTATTTGCTTTTAGTAGCGAAAATTGGCGACGACCTGAAGATGAAGTCGGGGTGCTGATGGAGTTATTTATCACAGCTTTGTCTACAGAAGCAAAGAAACTTCACAAAAATAATCTTCGATTACGGGTCATTGGTGATACCTCTCGCTTTAATTCTCGCTTACAGGATAAAATTGCTCAGACAGAAATGCTAACGGCTCAGAATACCGGAATGGTCGTGAATATTGCAGCAAACTACGGTGGGCAATGGGACATTACTCAAGCCGCAAGGCAAGTCGCTGAAAGAGTTGCGACAGGGGAACTGACCCCCGCCGACATTACCGAAAGTATACTGGCTCAATATCTGACGATGTCCGATTTACCAAATGTTGATTTGTTAATTAGAACGAGTGGTGAGTGCCGGATCAGTAATTTTATGTTGTGGCAGCTTGCTTACGCTGAGTTATATTTCACACCGACTTTTTGGCCAGATTTTAATGAAGAAAGCTTAATTGAAGCAATAACTTGGTTTGTGAATCGTGAACGACGTTTTGGGTGTACCGGTGAACAAATTAAAGCAATGATGGATAAAAGATAAAGGTTCAGGATTTGAAGCTGAGAATTATTACCGCCTTGGTGTTGGCTCCCCTAGTCGTATTAGGGATTTTTAAATTACCATTGAGTATTTTCATCGCTGTATTAGCTCTGTTGGCGCTGTTTGGTTTTTGGGAATGGACACAATTTATTAGTTTAGATGCTCGTCTTATTTCGCTGCTGCCCGCTGTCTTCATCGGTGGTTTGAGTTTGTGGTGTTTGCCTGAAAATTTTTCGATGAGTCACACTCTCCCGCTTCCTTATCAAGTTCTTTTATGGAGTGGCTTTCTATGGTGGGTTGTTGCAAGTTATCTTGCTGTTTCTTACCCAAAATCCCGACCGCTTTGGGAACATTCAAAAGGACTCAAACATCTGTTTGGGTTACTCACACTCATTCCATTCTTCTGGAGTGTTTTACTGTTAAGAACGGAAGAATTATCAATTAATCCGTACCACGGTGCAAAGTTGGTTCTCTTTGTCTGTATGATTGTTTGGGTGGCAGATAGTGCTGCTTATTTTTCTGGCCGATTTTTTGGAAAGCATAAAATGGCGCCAGAAGTCAGTCCGAATAAAACCATCGAGGGTTTAATCGGTGGGGTCGTGGCTGCATGTCTTGTTGCTTTTGGATTGGTTGAATGGTTTGAATTGCATTTCTCGAGTACCAGCATGATGTTAGTGACAATTTTATTGACGGTTATTTTCTCGGTACTCGGTGACTTGGTCGAGAGTATGTTTAAGCGTGTCGCAGGAATCAAAGACAGTAGTCGTATTATTCCCGGGCATGGTGGTATTTTAGATCGCATTGATAGTTTGACTGCCGCATTTCCTGTATTTGCATTCCTGTACTTTCAGGTGTAGTAGGTTGCTGGTAGTTCGGGTTTTGCAATGATGTCCCAAAAGAGCGATACGATTTCTTTTATGCGTAAATTAACCATTTTAGGTGCTACAGGATCCATTGGTGCCAGTACACTTCGGGTCATTGAAGAAAATCCCGAACGATTTTCTATTGTTGCTTTAGTTGCCGGCAGTGATGTTGAGAAAATGTACCATCTGTGTTGTCGCTGGCAACCGCAATATGCTGTGATGGCATCAGAATCGGCAGCTCATCAACTGAGGCTGCGTTTACACTCAGACGCAGTTCAGACTGAGGTCTTGTCCGGCATACAGGCCATGTGTGACGTTGCGGCACTCGATGAGGTCGATACAGTCATGTCTGCGATTGTTGGTGCTGCAGGATTACTACCGACAATGTCTGCTATTAAAGCTGGGAAACGGGTATTACTGGCCAATAAAGAAGCCTTAGTCATGTCCGGCCAGTTATTTATCAATGCTGTCGAAGAGTATGGTGCTCAGCTACTTCCCGTTGACAGTGAGCACAATGCGATTTTTCAATCACTTCCGCCGAATTGCCAACAAGTTTTAGGGCGGTGCAATCTGGCTGAGAGTGGTATCTCCCACCTCTTGTTAACCGGTTCCGGTGGCCCGTTTCGTTATAGTCCGATTCATACACTTTCTGATGTATCGCCAGAGCAGGCCATTGCTCATCCTAATTGGTCTATGGGGCCTAAGATTTCTGTTGATTCCGCCACAATGATGAATAAAGGGCTTGAGTATATTGAAGCGAAATGGTTATTTAATACCTCGCGCGAGCAACTGAAGGTTCTTATTCATCCTCAGTCAGTGATTCATTCCATGGTTCAGTATTGTGATGGAAGTGTGATTGCTCAGATGGGAGAACCTGATATGGCAACACCGATTGCTTATGTGATGGGTTATCCCAAACAGCGACTTTCGTCGGGCGTCGCACCACTGGATTTCTCTCAGTTGAGTGAACTGACATTCATGCAGGCCGATATGGAGCGTTATCCTTGTTTACAGTTGGCAATTGATGCTTGTTACGAGGGGCAGCACGCGACGACATCTTTGAATGCCGCGAATGAAATTGCTGTTGCAGCATTTTTAAATCGCGGGATTCGCTTTACCGACATTGCCGTGATTAATGAGCGTGTCTTGTCAAAAATGTGTGCAACAGCGAGTGCCTCTTCTGTCATGAATTTGGAATATTTGCTGGAGCTCGATAAGATAGCGCGACAATCGGCACAGCAATTAGTCAAAGAGTATTCGTTATGAACAGTATTCTGTGGAATCTCATTTCATTCATTCTGGCATTGGGCATATTGGTTGCCGTGCATGAATTCGGTCATTTTTGGGTAGCACGGCGTTGTGGTGTCAAGGTCGAGAAGTTTTCCATCGGTTTCGGACGCTCTATTTGGCGTCGCATCGCAAAAGATGGAACCGAATATAGCATCTCAGTGATCCCGTTGGGGGGATATGTGAAGATGCTCGATAGTCGCGTTGCTGATGTCCCTGAACATTTGCGGCATTTGGCATTTGATCAGAAAAATTTATGGAGACGGACCGCAATAGTTGCCGCAGGCCCAGTCTTTAATTTTTTGTTTGCAGTTTTCGCTTATTGGGCTGTGTATTGTATTGGGATTCCCGCAGTAAAACCGGTTGTTGGCGAAGTCGCGCCCACTTCGATTGTTGCGGATGCCGGATTACGTTCCGGTATGGAAATTCAGTCGGTATCAGGTGTGGAAACCGGGGACTGGGAATCGGTCAATATGGCGCTTATTTCCCATATTGGCGATGCACAAATGACACTCACAGTTCGTGAACCGGATGCTATCGGGCATCAGGAAATTTTGCATCTTGATCTGTCAGCATGGAACTTTGACCCGGAAAAAGAGTCTCCAATGAAGGCTCTTGGTTTTAAACCATATTCGCCGAAGGTCTCAACAGTTTTGCAACAGGTGATTGACGAAGGTGCAGGTGCTGTCGCCGGATTAATAAAAGGTGATAAGATTGTTGCTATCGACGGTAAAGAGGTGTCTTCTTGGCAACAGTTGGTTCAGTCGGTACAAAATAGTCCGAATGAAGCACTGGGTTTGTCGGTATTAAGGGATGGACAACATCTTGATGTCACGCTGGTTCCGAATGCTAAAACATTATCGGATGGTAGAACTATCGGTTTTGCGGGAATCTCACCAACAGTGGATGAGTGGCCAGCAAATTATCGTTATAATCTACAGTACGGTGTTTTTGAGGCCATTCCCAAGGCTGTTGAGAAAACGGGACAAGTGATTCATCTGACCCTCAGCATGTTGAAAAAGCTGCTGGTTGGTGATGTCGGACTGAATAATTTAAGTGGACCGATTTCAATCGCGAAAGGTGCCGGAACAACAGCAGAATATGGATTGGTTTATTTCTTAGGATTTTTGGCATTAATTAGCATTAATCTGGGAATCATCAATTTAGTGCCGCTTCCGATGTTGGATGGGGGACATCTGATGTTTTTTGCGATTGAGGCAATTACCAGACATCCTGTTCCGGAAAAGGTACAAGAGATTGGGTACCGAATCGGTGGCGCAATTATTTTTTCACTCATGGCAATCGCCATGTTTAATGATTTTACACGCCTGTGATTAATCTGCATTGATTAGGCATGGTTGTACAAAGGAATAATTAGAATAACGATGGCGATAAAAAAGCTTATCCTGACAACAGCGCTTGTCAGCAGTATGTCTGTTTACGGTGCCGAGCGGTTTGTTGTTCAGGACATTCAAGTTGATGGATTGCAGCGCGTCACGCTTGGGGCTGCATTATTGAAAATGCCTATTCGTGTCGGAGACACGGTTGGATCTCAGGACATTGCCGATTTAATCAAGGCTCTCTATTCATCCGGTAACTTTGAGAATATTCAGGTATTTCGGGATGAGGGAACGTTGGTCGTCAAAGTGAAAGAGCGGCCAACGATTTCCAGTGTCTCTTTTTCAGGTAACAAAGCGATTAAAGATGAGCAGTTAACTGAAAACCTGAAAGCTTCAGGTGTGCGGGTTAGCGAAGCGCTTGATCGTACTGCGCTGAGTAATATCGAAAAAGGTCTGGAAGATTTCTATTACAGTGTCGGAAAATACAATGCGACAGTAAAGGCGGTTGTCACACCGCTGCCACGTAATCGAGCCGACCTCAAATTTGTGTTTACCGAAGGTGTTTCTGCCAAAATTCAGCAGATCAATTTCATTGGTAACCATGTGTTCAGTGATGAAGAATTACTGGCACTTTTTGATCTGAATGCCGATGTCTCGTGGTGGAACTTCTTATCTTCAGATAAATATCAAAAGCAAATCCTTGCCGGTGATTTGGAAAAGCTCAAGTCATTTTATCTTGATCGCGGGTATCTGAAATTTCAGGCTGATTCGACTCAAGTCTCAATTTCTCCGGATAAGAAGGGGGTTTATATTACCCTCAACCTAAATGAAGGTCGGCCTTATACGGTTAAAAAAGTGACCTTCAGGGGTGATTTAATCGGCAAAGAAAAAGAGTTTGAGACACTGGTACCTTTTGAAAAAGGGGATATCTACAAAGGCTCTTCCGTGACGGCAATGGAAAGCAGCATCAAGAAAATTCTTGGTGAATCCGGCTACGCTTATCCGACAGTCCGAACCATCCCTGAATTTGATGACGACAAACAAGAAGTTTCTCTTGTCGTTCAAGTGTCTCCCGGAAAGCGGATTTACGTCCGAGATATTCGTTTTGTCGGTAACACGGTGACTAAAGATGAAGTCCTCCGTCGTGAAATGCGTCAGATGGAAGGCAGTTGGCTGAACTCTAAATCGATTGATGCCGGTAAAACACGTTTGAATCGTCTGGGATTTTTTGAAACGGTTGATGTGCAGACAGTCCGGGTACCCGGTAGTGATGATCAGGTCGATCTCGTCTATAACGTCAAAGAAGCCAACTCAGGTAGTGTCAATTTTGGTATCGGTTATGGTACCGATTCAGGCATGAGTTTTCAGGTGGGATTACAACAAGAAAACTTCTTGGGAACCGGAAATAGTGTCGGTATTACGACGACTATCAATGATTCTCAGAAAAATGTCACTTTGAGCTATAACGATCCTTATTGGAATTTGGATGGTATTAGCTTAGGGGGTAAGATCTTCTATAATGAATTTGAAGCGTCTGAAGCAGGAATTGTTGACTATACCAATGAGAGTTATGGAACTAGTCTGACGTGGGGATTCCCTTACGATGAACTCAACCGCTTTGCGTTTGGTATCGGATATACACATAACATGATTGGTGATCTGTCTCCTTATGTGCAGATTGAAAAGTTTTTGTTATCTCAGGGAGTCGACGCCAATACAAGTTCAACGGTTAGTTTTGTGACTAACGATTTTGACCTCAATTTTACCTGGACACGTAACAATCTCGATAAAGGCTATTTCCCGACGGAAGGCAATTATCAACGTGCTTCTTATAAAATTACGGTTCCGGGGTCTGATACCCAGTATTTCAAGGTTCAATATAACATCAAACAATATTTCCCACTGACGAAGCAGCACAATTTTACCTTGCTGCTCAGAGGAAGGCTGGGTTACGGGAATGGTTATGGGAAAAATGGTGATAGTGATAACCTTTACCCATTTTATGAGAACTTTTATGCAGGTGGATTCTCTACGTTACGAGGATTCAGTTCAAACTCGGTGGGCCCCAGAGCCGTATTTAAAAGCTTCGCAGACAGCAACAATGGCACATTGACCGCGACCGATGAATCGGCTGGTGGTAATGCAGTGATGCAAGCCAGTGCCGAGTTGATTGTGCCGACTCCGTTTGTATCTGAAGAAGCTCAGAATCAGGTTCGGACAAGTGTCTTCTATGATATGGCGAGCGTTTGGGATACTGAATTTAGTTATAGTGATCGTGGTTCAGATTATGGTAATGAATACTATTACGATTATTCTGATCCGACGAACTACCGTTCGTCGTATGGGGTTTCATTGCAATGGATGTCTCCTATGGGTCCACTTGTGTTTGCAATTGCCAAGCCGATTAAGAAATATGAAGGGGACGATGAAGAATTTTTCTCCTTCACGATAGGTAAAACTTTCTAATAATGAGGATATTAATTGTGAGGAATCATATCAAAGCGATCTGTGTTGGTTTAGCTGTTTTGAGCATGTCATGTTTTAGTCTGGCAGCCGAAGCTGCGCAGAAGATCGGCTATGTCAACACTGCAAGAGTGTTCCAACAGCTTCCTCAAAGAGAAGTTGTTCTGCAAAAAATGAAGCAGGAGTTTCAGGATAAAGCCGCTGAGCTACAAAGTATTCGGACTGAAGCAAAAGAGAAAGTTGAAAAACTGAAAAGAGACAGTTCATTGATGAGTGAAAGTGAAGTCGAGAAACTTCGCATCGAAATTGGACAACTTGATAGTAAGTTTAAAATTAAATCGCAGGCATTAGAACAAGCTTCTTCTAAGAGAGAAGCGGAAGAAAAGGGTAAACTACTGAAAGTCATTCATGATGCGGTAGAAAAAATTGCTCAGAAAGAAGGTTTTGATATGGTCATTGATACACAGGTTATGCAATACGGCAAACCAGAATATGACCTATCAGACAAGGTTATTAAAGCGTTGAAATAATTATATGATGGTAAAACTGACATTAGCCGAGCTGGCAGATATCACCAATGGTGAAATAATTGGCGACCCGACCGTTACGGTCGGGGCTGTCGCACCGATGAATACCGCAAAAGAAGGTGATATCACTTTCTTGTCCAATCCGAAATATGCGCAGCATTTAGGTAGCTGTCAGGCATCGGTGATCATGGTCAAGGCTTCACATCAGTCGCTATGTCCAAAGAATGTATTGGTCGTGAATGACCCGTATGTTGCTTTTGCAAAAGTGGCTCAAGCCTTGGATACGACTCCGGCACCTTCATCAGGTATTGCTGCATCTGCTGTCATTGCTGAAGATGCTGTTCTGGGAAGCAATGTCTCGATAGGCGCCAATTCTGTCATCGAATCTGGCGTCGTTTTGGGAGATAATGTTGTCATTGGTGCCGGCTGTTTTATTGGTCAACATGCTGAGATTGGTGATAATACCCGTTTATGGGCGAATGTTAGTATTTATCATCGGGTGGTGATTGGCTCTGATTGCTTGGTTCAATCGGGCAGCGTTATCGGTTCTGATGGTTTTGGTTATGCCAACGAACAAGGAGAGTGGATTAAAATTCCTCAGTTGGGTACAGTCAGAATCGGTAACCGTGTTGAAATCGGCGCATCGACGACGATTGATCGGGGAACTCTCGATGATACGGTCATTGAGGGGAATGTTATCCTTGATAATCAGATGCAGATCGCCCATAACGTGCACATCGGATATGGTACGGCAATAGCTGGTGGTACGATTATTGCCGGAAGTACTACGATAGGAAAATATTGTGTCATCGGTGGTGCTTCAGTTATCAATGGACATATTGAAATTGTAGATGGTGTTACAATTACTGGCATGGCGATGGTGATGCGGAGTCTTCCTGAGAAGGGTGTTTATTCTTCAGGAATTCCTCTTCAACCGAATAAAGAGTGGCGTAAGACTGCAGCCCGAGTCCTTCGGATTGAAGATATGCATAAACGGTTGAAAGCCGTTGAACAACAGTTGGAGCAACAAGTGGAATCTTAATTCTGCGATGTATCCTGAGCCGGATTTGATTGAACGGGGAAGGGTATAGAGAAAGGCTCGCATCGTGTGAGCCTTTTTTGTTGGGAATGCCCATATTGGTTTTTATTGATTTATATAGGAATATGACTTTGACTACTGAAAATAAGACGATGGATATCACTGAGATTCAGAAACTCCTTCCACATCGTTACCCATTCTTGCTGATTGATCGCGTGATGGATTATGAGGAAGGGAAGTATTTAGTTGGCTTGAAAAATGTTTCATTCAATGAGCCTCAGTTCACCGGACATTTTCCTCAATTACCGGTGTTTCCGGGAGTCATGATTCTTGAAGCGATGGCTCAGGCGACCGGTTTACTCGCATTTAAAACTTTTGGCGCGCCTAAAGAGAATGAGCTTTATTATTTTGCTAGTATTGACAATGCGAAGTTTCGCAAACCGGTTTCTCCGGGAGATCAATTAATCGTTGAAGTGGAGTTCCTGAAAGATCGTCGGGGAATTGCGTTGTTCACCGGAGTGGCAAAAGTTGATGGTGAAGTCGTTTGCTCGGCGGAACTAAAATGTGCTCGTAGAGAGTTTTAGTATGATTCATGAAACAGCTCAGATACACCCTACAGCAGTCGTTGAAGACGGTGCTCTGATCGGTGCGAATGTAAAAATCGGCCCATTTTGTTATATCGAAAGCAGTGTGGAAATCGGTGACGGAACCGAGTTACTGTCCCATGTTGTTGTTAAAGGCACAACGAAAATCGGCCAAGATAACCGTATTTTTCAGTTTGCTTCAATCGGTGAAGCTTGTCAGGATTTAAAATACAAAGGCGAAGACACACAACTGGTGATTGGTGATCGAAACACCATCCGTGAGAGTGTCACAATGCATCGTGGTACAGTGCAGGATCAGGGAATTACGCAAGTCGGCAGCGATAACCTGTTTATGATCAATGCGCATGTTGCACACGATTGTATCGTTGGTGATCGGTGTATTTTTGCCAACAACGCAACGCTTGCCGGACACGTAACTGTCGGAAACTATGCAATTGTGGGCGGGATGTGTGCGATTCATCAGTTTTGCCATATTGGCGAGCATGTGATGTTGGGTGGTGGCTCGATAGTCGTTCAAGATGTTCCGCCTTATGTCACGGCTCAGGGGAACCATTGTGCTCCATTCGGTATTAATGTCGAAGGTCTGAAGCGACGTGGATTTGAAAAATCTGAGATTCACGCAATTCGCCGTGCCTATAAATTATTGTACCGTAGTGGTCTTAAGCTGGACGAAGCCAAAACGGAAATTGCAAAAGAAGCGCAATCAAGCCCCGCTGTTCAGGTTTTTCTGGACTTTCTGATGCAGTCTGTACGCGGTATTATCCGCTGATTTATGAACAATCAGCAGAAAAGATCGCTTTGAATTGAGCGATCTTTTTTTGTTGGTCTCCATTTATGCTGTCTGTTAGGGATTCAAAATCAATCATGTTGGATAAAAGTAAGCCGCTCAATATTGGCATCGTGGTCGGTGAGTTATCCGGTGATACGCTGGGTGAAGGGCTAATTAAAGCGATCCGAGAACAGTATCCTAATGCTCATTTTGTCGGAATCGCTGGCCCTAAAATGAAAGCGCTGGGTTGTGAATCTTTATTTGATATGGAAGAACTGGCTGTCATGGGGTTAGCCGAGGTTTTAGGAAGACTGCCTCGCCTTTTCAAGATCAAATCTCAGCTCGTTCGCTATTTTAAAGCAGCTGACCTGGATGTATTTGTTGGTATTGATGCCCCGGATTTTAATTTGCGCCTGGAGCGTAATTTGAAAGATGCCGGTACCATCACTGTTCATTATGTGAGCCCTTCTGTTTGGGCATGGCGTCAAAAGCGTATTTATAAGATTGCTCAGGCAACCAATCTGGTCTTGGCATTTCTGCCGTTTGAGAAAGCTTTTTATGATCGGTTTAACGTGCCATGTGAATTTATCGGCCATACATTGGCGGATGCGATTCCGTTGTCTTCGGATAAAAATGAGGCCCGGGCAGCATTAGGGCTGGAGATAGAAAAACGTTGGTTAGCCGTGCTTCCCGGTAGCCGGGGTAGCGAACTGAAAATGTTATGTCGCCCTTTTATTGAAACTTGTCAGAAACTTCGTCAGCGCTATCCCGATTTAGGGTTTGTAGTGGCACTGGTGAATAATAAACGACGTGCTCAATTTGAAGCAGTGTGGCAGGAAGTTGCACCTGAATTAGATTTTGTGCTCGTTGACGGTACAGCGAGAACTGTGATTACTGCGGCGGATGCGGTACTGCTTGCTTCCGGGACCGTGGCATTAGAATGCATGCTGGTAAATCGTCCCATGGTGGTCGGCTACCGATTTAATGCGATAACCAATTTCTTAGCGAAGCGATTAGTCAAAACAAAATATGTTTCGTTACCGAATATCCTTGCTGATGAAGAGATCGTGAAGGAATTATTGCTGGACGAATGTACGGTGGAAAATTTATACCGGGAAGTCTGTGTTCTATTCGATGGTGATAATCGTCTGATGCAAAGTAAGTTCACAGAAATTCACCAGTTGATCCGCAAAGATGCAGATAAACAGGCGGCCAACGCTGTTTTAAACCTGATAGAGCGATTGTAAATGGCTAACATTGAATTCCCTCCTTTTGAATACCCGCTCGGTTACCAACGTTTTGCCGGGGTGGATGAGGTTGGTCGCGGGCCTCTCGTTGGCGATGTCGTGACAGCTGCAGTGATTTTAGATCCGACTCGGCCGATCTCGGGTTTAACCGATTCGAAAAAATTATCCGAAAAAAAACGATTGGCGCTCTTTCCCGAAATTCAGGAAAAGGCAATCGCATGGGCGATTGGACGTTGTTCTGCGGAAGAAATCGATCGGCTCAATATCTTGCAGGCAACCATGGTGGCCATGCAGCGAGCCGTTCATGCCTTGCCGGTTGCGGCTGAGTTTGTTTTGGTGGATGGTAACCGGATTCCGTCATTATCTGTACCTGCGGCGGCTGTCGTAAAAGGCGATCTGCGCGTGGCAGAAATTAGTGCCGCCTCGATTTTGGCGAAAGTCACTCGAGATCAGGAAATGATGCAATTGGATCAGCAATATCCCAAATATGGATTTGCACAGCATAAAGGCTACCCGACCAAAGCGCATCTGGAAGCGATTGAACATTATGGTGTGATTGACGCGCATCGCAGAAGTTTCAAACCTGTACGACGTATTTTGGACTTAGATCGATAATCACGTACAATATTTGGTTATTGCGTTTTTACATACGGAGACGGTGGTTTTTTACCGTTTCTGAACAGGATATTCATCAACATGTCTGACCCTAAATTTATCCATCTCAGAGTTCATAGTGATTTTTCTATGATTGATGGGCTGTCAAAAGTGCCGCCTTTAGTCAAGAAGGTTGCAGAGATGGGAATGCCGGCGATGGCGTTAACTGATTTTACTAACCTGTGCGGTTTAGTGAAATTTTACAGTACAGCTCATAACTGTGGTGTGAAGCCGATTATCGGTGCTGATTTTTCAGTCCGTTCGCAGGCATTCGGTGATGATCTGACTCGCCTGACATTGCTTGCGGCTGATAACACCGGCTATAAAAATCTGACTTGGCTTATCTCACAAGCCTATCTCCGCGGACATATCCAGCATCAGCCCGTGATTGACCAAGAATGGTTGGCTGAACACTCGGAAGGTTTAATCGTCTTGTCCGGTGGTAAAAACGGAGATATTGGTCAGGCGTTACTGAAAGGTAATCAGAAACTGGTTGAGCAGTATGTCGACTTTTATCAGACCTATTTCCCTGATCGTTTTTATCTTGAGTTAATCCGAACCGGCCGCCTTGACGAAGAAACCTATCTGCACTTTGCCATCGAATTGGCGGAGCAATATGATTTACCGGTCGTGGCCACCAATGAAGTCGTCTTCTTAAGCCGGGATCTATTTGATGCGCATGAAATTCGAGTGGCAATTCATGACGGTTACACGCTCGAGGATCCTCGCAGACCCAAACACTATAGTGAGCAGCAATATCTCCGTAGCGAAGATGAGATGTGTGAGCTGTTCAAAGATATTCCCGAAGCGCTGCAAAATACAGTCGAAATCGCCAAACGCTGTAATGTGACGGTGCGGCTCGGTGAGTATTTCTTACCGAATTTCCCCACGGAAGGGATGAATATCGATGACTTTTTAGTCAAAAAATCGCAAGAAGGACTAGAAGAACGACTTGAATTCCTCTTTCCTGATCCACAAGTCAGGCAGGAAAAACGTCCGGCATACGATGAGCGTTTGCAGATTGAACTCGATGTGATTAACCAGATGGGATTTCCCGGTTACTTCCTGATCGTCATGGAGTTTATTCAGTGGTCCAAAGATAATGATATCCCAGTGGGGCCCGGGCGAGGCTCAGGTGCCGGCTCTCTGGTGGCCTACGCGCTGAAAATTACTGACTTGGATCCGTTGGAATACGATCTGCTTTTCGAACGTTTTCTTAACCCTGAGCGGGTTTCCATGCCTGACTTTGATGTCGATTTCTGCATGGATAAGCGTGACCGAGTGATCGAACACGTTGCCGAGATGTACGGAAGAGATGCGGTTTCTCAGATCATTACCTTCGGTACGATGGCGGCGAAAGCAGTCATTCGTGATGTGGGACGGGTTTTGGGACATCCGTTTGGATTCGTGGATCGTATTTCCAAACTGGTGCCACCCGATCCGGGCATGACTCTGGAAAAAGCATTTAAAGCTGAGCCGGCGCTGCAAGAACTCTATGATGTCGATGAGGAAGTCCGAGAGCTGATCGACAAGTGTCGGATTCTGGAAGGATGTACCCGAAATGCGGGTAAACATGCCGGTGGGGTGGTAATCTCACCGACGACGATTACCGATTTTGCCCCCATCTATTGTGATCCGGAAGGTCACTATCCGGTCACTCAGTTCGATAAAAATGATGTCGAGACAGCGGGGCTGGTGAAGTTTGACTTTTTGGGGCTGCGGACACTGACGATTATCGACTGGGCGCTGGGTCTGATTAATCCACGACGAGAAAAGCGAGGGGAACCTCCGGTTCGTATCGAAGCGATTCCACTTGCTGACTCACAATCATTCCGCAACCTGCAAAACTCAGAAACAACTGCGGTGTTCCAGCTTGAATCGCGTGGGATGAAAGACCTGATTAAACGACTTCAGCCGGACTGTTTCGAAGATATTATCGCATTGGTGGCGTTATTCCGTCCCGGGCCTTTGCAGTCAGGGATGGTGGATAACTTTATTGACCGGAAGCATGGGCGCGAGCCGATCTCTTATCCTGATGAAAAGTGGCAGCATGAGTCGCTCAAAGAGATTCTTGAGCCAACGTATGGCATCATTCTTTATCAGGAACAGGTCATGCAAATCGCTCAGGTCTTGGCTGGCTATACATTGGGCGGTGCTGATATGTTGCGTCGTGCAATGGGGAAAAAGAAGCCAGAGGAAATGGCGAAGCAGCGGGCGATATTCGAACAAGGCGCGATCAATAACGGTATTGATGGCGAACTTGCGATGAAAATCTTTGACTTGGTGGAGAAATTCGCCGGTTATGGGTTTAACAAGTCGCATTCGGCAGCGTATGCACTAGTCTCATATCAGACATTATGGCTGAAAACGCACTATCCAGCGGAGTTTATGGCCGCGGTGATGACTGCGGATATGGACAATACCGAAAAAGTAGTCGGTTTGGTCGATGAATGTATCCGAATGAATCTGACGGTGCTACCGCCTGATATTAATTCAGGGCTTTATCGGTTTAATGTCGATGAACAGGGCGCTATCGTGTACGGTATCGGGGCGATAAAAGGTGTTGGTGAAGGTCCGATTGATGCTATTCTCGAAGCCCGCAATGCCGGCGGACATTTTAAAGACTTATTTGATTTTTGTGCGCGTGTTGATCTAAAACGGGTGAATAAGCGTGTTATCGAGAAGCTGGTTTATGCCGGTGCGCTTGATCGTCTGGGACCACATCGCGCAGCAATGATGGCTTCTCTGGATGACGCTGTCAAAGCTGCCAGCCAACATCGTCAGGCCGAATCATTTGGTCAAACGGATATGTTCGGTGTGTTGACCGATGCTCCGGAAGCGGTAGAACAACGGTATACCCAAGTGCCGCCATGGCCGGAAAAGGTATGGCTTGAAGGTGAAAGAGATACGCTGGGGCTTTATTTAACTGGGCACCCAGTGAATGCGTATCTGAAGGAACTCAATTATTATACCGATTGTCGATTAAAGGATGTGACGCCAACCCGGCGCGATCAATCACTAAAAGTAGCGGGATTGGTGATTGCCGCACGGGTAATGACGACGAAGCGAGGCTCGCGTATCGGAATATTGACATTGGATGACCGTTCCGGTCGGTTAGAAGCCATGTTGTTCTCCGATGCGCTGGAACAGTATGCAGAATTGCTTGAAAAAGATAAAATTCTGGTCCTAAACGGACAGGTCAGCTTTGATGACTTCAGTGGTGGGCTTAAAATGACTGTCCGCGAAGTGATGGATTTAGATTCAGCACGAGAAAAATATGCCAAGAGTTTGTCTTTATCAATCACTCAAACACAGATTGATGAACCATTTTTTGAGCGTTTCAGCCGTATTCTGGAACCTCACCGCTCCGGCAGTGTACCGATACATATTTATTATCAACGGGTTGATGCCAGAGCGAAAATGACCTTGGGTACAGAATGGCGAGTGACGCCGAACGATACATTGCTGGATGAACTGAAACAACTGCTTGGTCCCGGCCAAGTTGAACTCGAATTTAACTAAATTCAGCTGAAAACAGAGAAAGCTGAGTCAAAAAGGATCGGTAAATGAGCCTGAATTTTCTAGAATTTGAAAAACCAATTGCAGAACTTGAAGCGAAAATTGAAGCGTTGCGAGATGTTTCCCGTCATGGCGGGAGTACCTCAATCGATCTCGATAAAGAGATCGAACAGCTAGAAAATAAAAGCATCGAACTGAAGAAAAAAATCTTTAGTGATTTAGGTGCGTGGCAAGTCGCTCAATTAGCCCGTCACCCTCAGCGTCCGTATACTTTGGACTACATCAAACATGTCTTTACTGATTTTGATGAACTGGCTGGTGATCGTGCTTATGCCGATGATAAAGCCATTGTCGGTGGTATGGCGCGTCTGGATGGGCAGCCTGTGATGATCATTGGTCATCAGAAGGGGCGTGAAACTCGGGAGAAGGTGAAGCGTAACTTTGGGATGCCAAAACCAGAAGGTTATCGTAAAGCCCTGCGTCTGATGGAAATGGCGGAGCGTTTTAACATGCCGATTATTACGTTTATCGATACGGCTGGTGCTTATCCCGGTGTCGGTGCTGAAGAACGCGGCCAATCAGAAGCGATTGCCACTAATCTGAAAGTGATGTCCAGTTTGAAAGTGCCGGTCATTTGTAACGTGGTTGGTGAAGGGGGCTCCGGTGGTGCTTTGGCTATCGGTGTCGGTGATTATGTCAACATGTTGCAATATTCAACCTACGCTGTAATTTCTCCTGAAGGGTGTGCCTCTATTTTGTGGCGTGATTCTGATAAAGCACCTCAAGCGGCAGAAGCCATGGGGCTAACTGCGCCACGATTGAAAGAGCTGGGACTGATTGATGAGGTTATCGAAGAGCCTTTAGGGGGGGCACATAGCCATCATCAGCAAATGGCACAGCGAATGAAAGCGACGTTGCAACGACAGCTTCAGGAACTGCGTCAATTCGATCAGGATGTTTTATTAGATCGCCGCTATCAGCGACTAATGAGTTATGGTTATTGTTAAGTGCGATTGATGGTACAAACGTGTTTTGTTGTACCTGCGTATTGAATACGATTAAAAGGGAGATCCGAATCGGATCTCCCTTTTACTTATGCGTCGTTACTTCATTGAGGCTAATTCCGGTTTTCACTGGCAAAAGCCCAAGGTAAACTGACTGCCTCCTGTGATTTTTTGAAATGCGACCGCAATGCTTTATCACGATTTTTCTCAGTTTATGACCAACCATATTCAATCATCGCAGGCTCGATGTATTCTGGCATTGAGTGGTGGTGTTGATTCGCGAGTCTTGCTTCATCTATTGGCTCGCTATATGCGGGACAATCAATGTCCGGCAATGGCGGTGCACGTCCATCATGGACTGAGTGCGTCTGCTGACCAATGGGTTGAATGTTGCCGGCAATGGTGTGCAGAGGAAGAGATACCTTTTCAGGTGGAATATATTCAGCTCGAGATGCAAGGTAAAGGTGTGGAAGCTGCGGCGCGTCAGGCAAGATATCAGGCGTTACAGCGCTATATCGACAAGGGCGATCTGCTGCTGACCGGACAACATCGTGATGATCAACTGGAAACATTTCTGCTGGCTCTCAAACGGGGAAGTGGTCCGAAAGGATTATCGGGTATGGCGGCATCGATGTCATTTCATCAGGGATGGCTATTGCGTCCATTATTGCATCGCTCCAGAGCAGAGATTGAGGCGTATGCCAATACACATCAGTTAAGTTGGGTTGAAGATGAGAGTAATCAGGATACTCGTTTTGACCGGAATTTTATTCGTCACGAGGTGATGCCTTTGCTGGTGGATCGCTGGCCTCATTTTCCACAAGCGGTACAACGCAGTGCCGAGTTATGTGCCAGTCAAGAAGCCTTACTCAACGAGTTACTCCAAGAACGTTATCAGGCAGCATTGCAGCCGGACAATGGTTTGTCGACTGGTTACTTATTAGATTGTGGCAAAGCGGTGCAGGCACAGATATTACGCATGTGGCTTGAGCAGCTCGGACATCAGATGCCGAGTCGGGTTCAGCTGGAAAATATCAGTCATCAGGTTTTGCAGGCCAAAGCAGATGCTAATCCGCGCTGTCGTATCGGTAATGATGAAGTTCGTCGCTTTGACGGTTATCTCTATTGTATTCCTGTTTATGCAGATATCAGTGACTGGCAATGCCAGATAAAAATCAATCATCCGGTTGAACTTCCTGATGGACTGGGCACACTAACATTAACCGAGAGCACTTTATTGACAGAGAGTGCTTTACTGACAGAGAGTGTTTTACTGACAGAGGGCACGACTGAGAAACAAGCTGCGTTTGGGTTGGATAAACGTTGTCTGTCGATGCCCCTTCGGGTGACCTTTAACCCTGAAGGTCTGGTTGCTTCTCCCGTTGGACGGAGAGGACGACACAAATTGAAGAAGCTGTTTCAAGAATACCGGATTCCTAGCTGGCAACGGCGGAGAATGCCGATTCTGATCAGCAGACAACAAGTGATAGCCGTGGCGGGTTTGTTTGTTGATGAGCACTTTTATGGTTCAGACTATGAGCTGATTTGGGGCACTGCTACATAGATAGCTGAAGCTAGATATCAAAGCGAAACAACCTATGATTGAGAAAGCCATGCCGTTTGATGGTATTGCACAAGTCTCTCGTTGTGCTAGTTTGAGGTTGATTCGGATGAATCGAATCTTAAGGTGCTGGTCGTAGATGATGCCAAGAAAAAGTTATTAATCCATTCATTTCATATTGGCGCGATGATTGCTTGTCAGTTGAGGGATTGTTGAATGTTTTCTTCTGGTAATCGATAATGTCAGCAACCCATAAAGTTTAAAGGATGAACATGAAAAAGATAGAAGCTATTATTAAACCGTTCAAACTCGATGATGTTCGGGAAGCGCTTGCCGATGTCGGAATTACGGGAATGACCGTGTCAGAGGTCAAAGGATTTGGTCGTCAGAAAGGTCACACTGAGCTATATCGCGGCGCTGAATATATGGTGGATTTTTTGCCGAAAGTGAAACTGGAAATCGTTGTATCCAGCGATGTTGTTGACAAGTGTGTTGATGCCATTATTGAGACGGCACAAACAGGAAAAATTGGCGACGGCAAAATATTTATTACAGATGTTGAGCGAGTGATTCGGATCCGCACGGGTGAAGAAGACGAAGACGCTATTTAACTAACGGAAGCTAATTAACGGAAGGAGCCGTTGGCTCCTTCTTTGTCATGAACGATTGATTTATCCTGCCGTTTTATTCTTTGATTATTTCCCGGAAAACACACCATGAAAAAAAGATTGGCGATCATTCTTGCTGTCTTGTTACTCCTTTCTGGATTAGGTGCGACGATTGTTTTTCAAGTACCGGATTCACCGCAATTGATGACGTTGATACCTGCCAAGTCATCCGCGCCTTCATTTGCTGAGCAATGTTATCAAAATGGTCATACTCCTGCTGCGATTGATAACCAAGGGGTTTTGAATGTTTTGGTTTGGAATATCTATAAAGAAAATCGCTCCGATTGGGAGCCGGCACTGACCGAATATAGTCGCCACAAACAGTTGATCTTGCTTCAGGAATCAAGTTTTGGTTCGCCGCTGTATCAATGGTTGATGCAACAGAATCTGTCTGCGTTACAGGTCCGCGCCTTTTCGGTTTTTAATCAGTCTGCCGGTGTGATGAATATTGCGCGGCAACTGCCCATCTCAGCTTGTGCGTATACTGCTGACGAGCCGCTGATTCGTCTGCCGAAATCGGCTTTGGTCGCCTATTACCCGTTAAGTCAATCTCAGGCGCAGACGCTGGCTGTGGTGAATGTCCATGCTATTAATTTTTCTCTTGGGATAGAAGCATTTCAGGGGCAGCTACAACAGCTGACACAACAATTGGCGTCTCATCAGGGACCGATCTTGTTTGCCGGTGATTTTAATAGCTGGAGTGATGTGAGGATTCAATTGGTCAATCAGATGATGGCATCATTATCAATGCAGGAAGTGCACTTTACTCATGATCAGCGTAAGCAGTTTCTTTCTCATCCGCTTGATCATGTCTTTTACCGAGGGTTGATTCTCAAGCAGGCTAGTGTGGTTCAGACCACTGCATCGGATCATAATCCGATTCTGGTCTCTTTCTCTCTACCGAAGTAGGTATTTTATTCAGAAGTGAGTTCTATTACGCAATCGGAAGGGCTTTACCGGTACGTTATGACTGTACCGGTAAAGCGATTGCTGTGCTTAAACACTGACTTTGGTTACATCGACATATAATTTCAATTGCTGGCCGGGTTGGAGGTACTGTTCTTCCATCAGGCTATTCCATTTGATAATATCTGACGTGCTGATTCTGAATTTACTGGCAATGCCACTGAGAGTATCACCATTGCGAACCTTGTAAAATAAGGTTCGAATGATCGCTCCGTCACTGGCTTTTTTCCAGATAACCAGTGATTTGCCAATCTTGAGCGGATCTTTCGGGCTCATCCCATTCCATTTTGCCAGAGACTGATGAGAGACATGGTAGTGTTTGGCAATCGTCCATAAACTTTCCCCTGAGCGCACTCGATGAGTCATCTTATATTGCCCTCTGACTTTGGACTGAATCTTCGCCAGTCGATTACTCATACTGAGTGCATAAGCTTTTTCATCTTTGACTGAGGTTGGAATCATCAGATACTGTCCGACCCGAATCAGCATCCCATCGAGATGATTGACTGTTTGGATGACTTTCGTTGTCGTATTGTATTTTTGAGCAATGGTACTCAGTGCATCCCCGGACTGGACCTGATAACGGATCAGTTTCATGCCTTGTCCGTCATCGGCCTCGATGGCCTGTTCAAAAGTGCTGACTTTATCTACAGGAATCAGTAACTGATATGGACCGTTCGGTGATGTTGCCCATTGATTGAAAGCTGGATTATAGCTCTGAAGCTCTTTGACACTGATACCGGCATACTTTGCGGCAACGGCAAGATCGAGCTGCTTTTGGGGATCGACGCGAGCCAATACTTGTTGGTTGGTAATCGGTGGCAGTTTAATTCCGTATTGCTGATGATGGGCAATCACATCGACCAGTGCCAGCAGTTTAGGCACATAACTACTGGTCTCTTTGGGTAAATCTAATGAGAAGAAGTCGGTTGGCAGCCCTTTTCTTTTATTTCTTCGAATCGCAGATGAGACTCGGCCACTGCCGCTATTATAAGCTGCAATGGCATGGTACCAATTGCCATCGAATTTCTTGTTCAAATACGAAAGATAATCTAACGCAGCGTCGGTTGCCGCATCAACGTCTCTGCGCCCGTCATACCAAAAATTTTGTTTCAGACCATATATTTTTCCGGTTGAAGGTACAAACTGCCATAAACCGGCGGCTCTGCCATAAGAGTAGGCAAAAGCATCGAACGAGCTCTCAACGACGGGGAGTAGTGCGAGTTCCAGCGGTAGATGACGTTGTTCAATTTTTTCAGTGATCAGATAGAGAAATGGTGTTGCTCTTTGGGCGACCGTTTCTAAATGTATGGGGTGTTTGAGATACCAAGCCCGATAGCGGTTCACCGATGCTTCATCCGGCACCGACAGACGAAACTGCATAATAATGCGTTGCCACAAGTCGGCCTGTTCCTGTGGGGAGGGGATTTTTTTCTGTTTTTCGACAGCCGTCTGGAACATTGCAGGCGGCTTTGCGGCTGCTTTTTCTGAATGCTCCGGAGACTGTGTATGTGTCGGTTCGGAAACACTCGCTTGTTCAAACGGTTGGGTGGTTTGACATCCGGCGACTAACAGCATTAGCACCCAACTGATATGTATTTTCATAGATTAATAACAGCCCTTTTTACACAGCCCGTGATAATACTTGTCTCAGGATAACGATGACAAGAGAGGAAGTGTTAAAATTCATTTTTCCATTCACGTAATACCGTAAAAACTGAAAGGGGGTCAAGGTCAGAGGTCCTATCTGAGACGGATTTAATAATTTCGGCCTGATCCGGGCGCAAAAAAGGATTAATTTGTTTCTCTAGCCCGATGGTTGTTGGTACAGTGGATTGATGATGGGCACGCAAGCGGTTAACTGTATCGCGATAAGCTTGTAATGCTTGGTTTTCCGGCTCAACGGCTAATGCAAAAGCAATATTACTGGCCGTATATTCATGAGCACAGTAGACCTTGGTATCTTCCGGCAAGGCACTCAATTTTTGTAATGACTGCCACATTTCCTCCGCAGTCCCTTCAAATAGGCGGCCACATCCGGCAGAAAATAGCGTGTCACCACAGAAAACTTCAGATTCACCCAAATAGCCAATATGTCCCATTGTATGACCTTTTAAATCGAGAATATGGAATATATGGTCGAAAACTTCAATTTGATCACCACCGGAGACGGCATGAGTGATGCCCGGTATTGCTTCATTGGCCGGGCCGACGACATGAATATGAGGAAAGTGTCGCACGAGTTCACTGATGCCACCGATATGATCGGCATGATGATGTGTAATGAGGATGGCATCTAAAGTCAGGTGATTGGATGTAAGGTAGTCGATGACAACGCCAGCATCACCGGGATCGACAACGACGCAGTGTTGATCTCGATTTTGGATGAGCCAGATGTAATTATCGCGAAATGCAGGTATGCTTTTGATGTTTAACATGAGTTATCTCCATTCACCTTCTTTTTATTGAGCTTATGTAGCGGGGCAGTCATGGAACCGGCACGCAGTGAAAAAAAAATCGATAAGCCACACTCTTGGGACCAGTTGAAAAATGGTCAATGGGTCAGTGAGTCGATACAAACCCGGTTAGATGAGTGGTGGCCGAGATTATTTGGTTATCATATGCTGAAATTGGGTGGCTTAAGTTGTGAGCTTGCCAGTAGTCTTTCAAATATTCAACATCAAGTCCATTTGGATCTGGAAAACCCGTTGCATACGCTCATTGCCGATGGTTATGATTTACCCTTTCTGGAAAAAAGTATTGATGTGGTCATTTTGGCGCACCAGCTCGATTATTGTAACGATCCGCACCGAATGCTCAGAGAAGTTGATCGGGTGATGGTTGATGATGGTTATCTGATTGTGACTGGATTTAATCCGATGAGTCTGACCGGATGTGCGAGTATCTTACCGTGGCGCAAGAAATATTTGCCGTGGAGTGGGCGCATGTTCACGCCCAGCCGTATTAGTGATTGGCTAGGCGTTTTGAACTATCAAGTGCTTGAATGTGAACGGTATGCATTGTTTCCGGTTCAGAATTATCGCCCGCTCTGGACTTGGCTGGAAAACAATATCAGTGATTGCTGTCGTACTTTCGGCAGTCTGTACTTTATCGTTGCCAGAAAAAGAACCTATCCGCTGATTCCGATTAAACCGCACTGGCGGTTAAAACGTTCGCTGAGCCCGGTTCGAGTCAACTACAGCGTCCATTCTGAGCAATAGGTTACGGTTGATATCCCTCATCATCAGCGGTGGGGGATTCGGCCGCTGTGCGAGCCAGCTCATCGCAAATTTCATTTTCCCGGTGACCGGCATGGCCTTTGACCCAGCGCCACTCAATTTTATGGCGCTGGGTTTCTTGATCCAGTGCTTGCCATAAGTCTGCATTTTTGACGGGCTTCTTATCTGCGGTTTTCCAGCCTTTCTTTTTCCAGTTATGAATCCATTGAGTAATTCCCTGTCGGACGTACTGGCTGTCCGTTGTCAGAATGACATGACAGGACTCTTTGAGGCTTTTCAGTGCGACAACGGCTGCCATCATTTCCATTCGGTTGTTCGTGGTTAACCGAAAGCCTTGAGAAAGATTTTTTTCAGTGCTTTTATAACGCAGAACAATGCCATACCCACCCGGTCCCGGATTGCCGAGACAAGAACCATCTGTGAAAATTTCCACCTGTTTCGCCATGATTTGATACTATAAGCCACAGTGATTGAATCAATATAGTCTGACACAGTTATCCCAATGAATACTAGCAACAATTCTGAAATACATCGCATCGTGGTTCTTGATACGGAAACCACAGGTATGAACCAAGATGGTGGTCCGCACTATGAGGGACATCGGATCGTCGAGATCGGAGCGGTTGAAATCATCAATCGTAAACTGACCGGCAGACATTTTCATGTCTATCTCAAGCCGGATCGTCAAATTCAGCCCGAAGCGATTGAAGTTCACGGTATTACCGATGAATTTCTCGTCGATAAACCGGAATATAAAGATGTCCATGCGGCTTTTCTGGAATTTATTCGCGGGGCTGAGCTGATCGCCCACAACGCACCGTTCGACGTCGGCTTCATGGATTATGAATTTGCCAAGCTGAATGCCAATATTGGTAAAACCGAGCAGTATTGCAAGGTGACGGATACACTGGCAATGGCCAAACGGATTTTCCCCGGTAAGCGGAACAATCTGGATGTGTTATGTGAACGGTATGGCATCGATAACTCACATCGGACATTGCACGGGGCTTTGCTCGATGCGGAGATTCTTGCTGACGTTTATCTGTTCATGACCGGTGGGCAAACCTCCCTGCAGTTTTCGGCAGGACAAAGCTCCGGAGATGGCGGAGAAGCGATTCGCAGAGTGGCTGCCGGCCGAAAATCACTAAAGGTTTTAAGCGCAACTGCCGATGAAATACAAGCACATCAAGATCGTTTAGATTTAGTTGAAAAAAATGGCAGCTGTCTTTGGCGTCAGTAGGAGAGTGAATATATATGTTGCGGGTGTTAACGATCTTTATCGGGCTATGGGTATCGCTGGGAAGTTATGCTGCAACAAATTCTCCGGTGTCTTTGTTGGATAATCGTGTTCGGGTGGACCCGACGATCAGTCAGATTACTTTCGTCGTTTACCGAGAAAAGCCCTCGAAACCTGTCGTATTAGTTCGCCCCGATGGTACCAAATACTATTCATGGCGGCATCCGGATAATGTGCGTTGGTATCAGGAACCATCAATGGATATTATCTCAATTGATAAGCCTATGCCCGGCCCTTGGCAAGCGGTGGGGAAAGTGACACCCAAAAATAATATCAGATTGATCTCAAATCTGGCGTTGACCACCGACCAGCTCCCGTTACGGTTATATCAGGGCGAAGAGATTAAATTTACCGCCAGACTGACTTCAGATGATAAGCCGTTAACGATTCGTGATTTTTTGGATCGCGTAAAATTAAAAGTGACCTTTACTAAATATATCGAGAATGAAGCCCAATTGGTCAAAGAAGCACGCCCGACTCCGGATGTGATCGGGGAGTTTTCCGATGATGGCCGAGGACTCGATGAGAAACCCGGAGATGGTGTCTTCACCGTCAAATTGAACATTTTCTCTGAACCGGGAAGATACCGGGCCCGGATTACCTCAGGGAATGGTGTTTTTTTACGCGCTCAGGAACAGGAAGTGCTGGTTTATCCGTCACCGATTACCACGTCTTTTATTCAGTCCCGAGTTGATGATCAACCCCATCAAGTGGTGTTTACCGGATTAGAAGGAACCATCGAACCGGGGTCGGTGATTGCACATATCGATCACTGGGATCGATATGACAATCACTTTGTTGCCGAAGGTCAGTCCGGCCGTGAATCCCTGACCGTTAAACTGGCGATTCCTAACAATGGCGAAGTGGGTAACTTTAAATGGAATGGCCAAGTCTATGCGACTGAGGTCAACTCTCAGCGGCCGCTTATTTTCCCTATCCCTGAGCATACGTATAGTGTGGTGGAAGATCTGAATATCGAGCAGACGCGTCTTATGCAAGAGAAAGCCCTCGCTGAAAAAATTAAGCAGGAACAGCAGGAAGAGATACTGCAACAGCGGGAGTCAGCGAGGAAGTGGAAGCTGATTTATATCGCATTAGGGAATATCGGCGCTTTGATTCTGGGATTAGTGATCTGGATGGTTGTCCGTAAGATGAAAGCGAAAAAATCTGAAGTGTCACTACAGCTCGATATGCCGAAAAAGTAATGGTGGTATCCTGAGTGATTTTGGGAACGCTATTCGTATAAAAGAATGCCAGTCAGCATCACTGACTGGCATTCTTGCTTATGGGGATAACACTGCCTTTTCTACTTTCTACGACACCTGCCGGTTATGATTCTTGTACCGGACTGGCTGCTTTGCGGCTAGTACGTTTGGTTTTTTCCTGTTTCGGATGATCCGGTGATCCTGCTGCTAACGTTTCCGGGGCAAAGTCATCGACATTAATCACATAGAGTCGTTCCTGTTCTGCCTTGATCAGTAAATCGGACTCGTCGCTTGAAATCAGTTGTTCATCCAGCGCTGTTTTCGCCAGTTGGTCCAAATTAGTGAATGGATAATGTTTATTTTTCAACTGACAGATTTTATCAAAAATCGGTTCTGCCTGAATGATTGTGTCCAGCGCCTGATGAATCCGACCCGCTGGGTTATGTTCGCTTGCATACCAGTATTGATAACGACCCAGACGGTTTCTTGGTGCAGTGTTGGATTGCAATAGTTTCGCAACCTGATGGTCCAGTTTGTCACTGGGACCGTGGCAAACACGTCCAAAGGGCATCAGTACCCGTTTGAGCAGATAACCCAAGATAGGAGACGGGTAGTTGTCCAGCAATTCAGACAGCGCTACTTCCATCTGTTTCAGACTATCTTCCAGAGCCCAACGAACTAAGGCTAAATCTTCAGTATGACGGCCATCATCGTCATAACGTTTCAGTGTCGCTGAAGACAAATACAATTGGCTCAGCAAATCTCCCAGACGGGCAGATATGCGTTCTTTACGTTTCAGACTACCCCCGAGTGTCAGCATTGTCAGATCTGCCATGAGTGCGAGATTGGCGCTGTAACGGTTAAGTCTCTGATAGTAACGTTTGGTTTCATCCTGATGTGGTGCTGCGGACCCGAGCCCATTGGTGAGACCCAGCCAGAAACTGCGAGCGGCATTACTCACGGTGTAAGCGATATGCGCACTGAGTGTCTGGTCGAACTGCGCCATCGCATTATCACTTTGAGAATGGGCCAGTTCCATTTCTTTGAGTATATAGGGATGACAGCGAATTGCGCCTTGACCAAAGATAATCATTGAACGGGTCAGAATATTTGCGCCTTCAACCGTAATTGCGATTGGGGCTCCTTGATAGTTCTTGGCAAGGAAATTCGATGGGCCAAGGCAAATTCCTTTCCCGCCGGTTATATCCATTGCATCTTTGAGGCACTGTTGAGCCCGATGGGTACAGTGATATTTGACGATTGCTGAAATAACTGAGGGCTTTTCACCTTTCATAATGCCAGTTACGGTGAGTTGACAGGCAGCGTCCATGAGGTAAGCATTTCCGCCTAAGCGTGCCAGCGGTTCCTCAATCCCTTCCATTTTTCCAATCGGTTGCTTGAACTGACGACGGATTCTTGCATAAGCTCCGGTTGTGACTGCCGCCGTTTTGGTGACACCGGTTGAGTTGGATGGCAGGGTGATGCCGCGGCCAACCGACAGACATTCAACCAGCATGCGCCAGCCGTTACCGGCCATATTCGGGCCACCGATAATGAAATCGAGCGGAACAAACACATCTTTTCCCTGAGTCGGACCGTTTTGGAATGGAATATTCAGTGGGAAGTGACGACGACCAATCTCCACACCAGCCATATCGGTTGGAATCAACGCACAGGTAATGCCGATATTTTCTTCTTCACCAAGTAAATGTTCCGGGTCTTGTAACTTAAATGCTAACCCTAATACGGTTGCCACGGGGGCAAGCGTGATATAGCGTTTATTCCAGGTCAGACGCATTCCGACGACTTCTTTTCCTTCCCATGTTCCTTTACAAACCACGCCAAAGTCAGGGATTGAACCGGCATCGGAACCCGCTTCAGGGCTGGTGAGGGCAAAACAGGGAATTTCCTGACCGGTTGCTAGCCGGGGTAGATAATAGTCTTTTTGATCCTCGGTACCGTAATGTTGCAATAATTCTCCGGGACCTAAAGAGTTTGGGACACCAACCGTGATAGCCAGAATACCGGATACACCGGCAAGTTTTTGTAGCACCAGAGATTGTGCGTAGGCTGAAAATTCCAGGCCGCCATATTGTTTTTTGATAATCATGGCAAAGAATTTCTGTTCTTTGAGGTATTCCCAGATTTCAGGTGGTAAGTCTGCCAGTTCATGAGAGACCTGATAGTCGTTAACCATTTCACAGACTTGATTGACCGGTCCGTCTAAAAATGCACGCTCTTCTTCGGTCAAATGAGGTGCCTGATAGCGGTGCAGTTGTTGCCAGTCTGGTTTGCCTCGGAATAGCTCGGCTTCCCACCACACAGTTCCTGCATCTAAGGCCTCTTTTTCGGTTTTAGACATCGTTGGGAGTTGACGTTTAAAGAGCGTAAAAATTTGGGATGTCGCCAGGTTTTGCCGAATCGATGGAACAGTGATGCAGGCAATGATCAGTGCGTAAATGACCCAGAATGTGAAACCGACATGGCCAAGTAGCGTTAACACAATCAGTGACGCAGTAAGCATTCCTGTTCCCAATGCCATTGAGAGACGATGATAGGCGCAAATTCCCCATACCGCGAGTAATACGACGATCGAGAGCAAAATACTCATATTCTTTTCCTTAATCGGGAGATTCAGATGTTTTTATCGTAGAACTATCAAAGAGGTCTTACCAGTTGCAATGTTGCAAAAGTGTTAAGGAGATCGAATTGTGAGTCACTTTCTGATGATTTGGTGAGATGATGCGCTGGATCTGAGGGAAGAAACAGTATTCTTGCAGGGCAAGGCTCGACAGAATGAATTGTTGGGGTAAACTCATGATTATCCCCGGAAGGTTTTACCACGATATCCTGAGTGAGCCGGGTAAACATGTATCGCTCTTGTCGTAAGAGTGCCATTTCAGCATACATCAAAGAGAATTGAGTTATGTACCACGATTTAATTAAGAACGAGCTGAACGAAGCTGCCGACGTACTAAACAAGTTTTTAAGTGATGAGCACAATATTGCTCAGATTGAGGCGGCTGCCAAGCTGATTGCAGATTCTTTTAAACTGGGTGGTAAAGTGCTTTCTTGTGGGAACGGTGGATCCCATTGTGATGCGATGCATTTTGCTGAAGAGTTGACGGGACGTTACCGTGATAATCGGCCGGGTTATCCGGGAATTGCGATTTCAGATCCTAGCCATCTGTCGTGCGTCAGTAATGATTTTGGCTATGAATTTGTTTTTTCTCGTTATGTTGAGGCTGTCGGTGCCAAAGGTGACGTATTGTTCGGGCTTTCGACCTCGGGGAATTCCGGTAATATTCTGAAAGCGATTGAAGCGGCACAAGCCAAAGGGATGAAAACAATTGCGTTAACTGGTAAAGATGGCGGCAAAATGGCTGGCATCGCTGATGTTGAGATTCGAGTCCCTCATTTCGGTTATGCTGATCGCATTCAGGAAATCCATATTAAAATCATCCATATCTTGATCATGTTGATCGAGAAAGAAATGGCTTAAAGTATCCATTCAATAGGGAGAATACTGGTTATGTGTGAATTGCTCGGCATGAGCGCTAATGTTCCGACCGATATCTGTTTTAGTTTTACTGGCTGGATTCAACGCAGTGGTAAAACAGGCCCGCATCGTGACGGCTGGGGGATTACGTTTTATGAAGGGAAGGGGTTTCGCACATTCAAGGACCCGAAGCCGGGCTATCAGTCCACTATTGCAGAGTTAGTTCGGAAATATCCAATCAAAAGTCGTGCGGTGATTAGCCATATTCGTCAGGCCAATCGTGGTGGGGTCAGTTTAGAGAATACCCATCCGTTTACACGCGAACTTTGGGGGCGTTTCTGGACATTTGCTCATAATGGACAACTGAGTGGTTATCAGGATCTCGATACTGCCAATCATCGGCCGGTGGGAGAAACAGACAGTGAGTTGGCATTCTGTTGGCTGTTAAAGCGTCTGGATGATCAATATCCGACACCACCCGATGATGCGATAGAAGTTTGTCGCTTTATTGCCACGCAGTGTGATCAACTTCGACAGATGGGCGTGTTTAATATGCTCCTGACAGATGGTGAGCATGTGATGACCTACTGCACTAACCATCTATACTCAATTACACGCCGCTCACCTTTTGGTCAGGCGACGTTGATTGACGAGGAAGTCGAAGTCAATTTTCAGGAAGAAACGACACCCAATGATGTGGTTACGGTGATTGCGACTCAGCCACTGACGTTGAACGAGCAGTGGCATCGAATGAAGCCCGGAGAATACAATGTCTTTCATCAAGGAGAGTTGATTGATACCAACCAGTGTCAGTTAGCCGATGTACCGTTCGCGGAAGCAAAACCCGGCTCTCAGGCACCGACGGAGCCACTCGAATAAAGCAACAGCAGAGGCTTGCAAATGTGCAAGCCTCCGGCATTATTTCAACAGCCCTTTCTGTGCGAAGGTCACCTTTGTCGCGTCATTGAGATCCAGCGTTAGGAGTTCTTCGGGACTTGCCCATTTAAATTCTTGGAACTCATCATTAATTGCAATATGCCGATTGGCACTTTCACAGTCGAATATCAGATAAATCATATAGATTTCTTCTTGAGTCCCATCGGGATAAGTTTTGACCCGAGTATCGTCTCTGAATGTCCAAGGGGAAATTCGCGTGAGTTCTAAATCAGGGCCTAACTCTTCTCTGATTTCACGCCTTAATGCTTCTTCCATTGTTTCTCCCGGTTCCATTCCTCCCCCGGGAAGCGCCCATTGACCGGGGAATACACCGCGATCATTCGCCATTTTACAAAGTAAGTAATCCCCGTTATTGGTAATCAAGGGACAAACAATGGTTCGCTGTCGCATAAAGGCTCCTGTTTATTCTGAATTTTATTGATAACTAGATTGGTAATGGCTTCAATCGTCATCTGCTGATTATATTCAATGACCCGATCTTTCAAATGTGCCGGTAAGTTATCAAGCAATGATTGATATTCTTCTCCCCAGCCATGAATCCACTGTTGTTTAGTGGCCTCATCAGGAAACTCCCGGGGACGAATTCCTTTTAACTCGTCATTGAATAAATTTTTTAATGAAAAGTCGGGCGGAAAATTCATGTAAATAATCACATCAGGTTCGGGAATGATATCCATAAGTTCATGCCATAAAGACATATACACTTTATGTTGTTCTCCAGATATATATCCTTGCTTATACATAAAATTTGCAAATATATAATCCTCGATATGAGAACGCTCCATAATAACATTAACGCCTTTATCTAGCCAAGATTTAACCAGAAGCACTCGCTGGATCATAAAATTAAGCTGTAATGGGTAACCGTACGTTGCTGTTTTATCAAAAAGGTTTTGTAGTAATGGATGATGAAGTGACTTTTCATCAATCGCAATTGTCTGAGGATTGTTTTCATAAATATGGGTTGAGATCGCACGGAGTAGCGTGCTTTTACCAACACCGGAGTTACCGGACAGAACAATATATAATGGGTTGGCATTGGGTGCATCCGGCAGTTCATCGACTGTCCAAGGGGGAGTATAGAGATGATGTTGATTCATGAGACAAACTCCATTTCATCAAGCCAGAAGCGATTGTTTTCACATTTTTCCATAATTTCAGGTTGACCAAAAATATGGTGAATGATCTGTTCTGGCGAATCTTTTTCCATATTACACAGATAGGTATAGTTTTCTCCGTCGGGAATAATGACATCAAAGTTGGGTTCCATAACGATATTGGCTTTGTCCCGTTCTTCAAATGTGGCCCAACTCAATGGCAAATCCGGGAATTCATTTTTTGTCTGTGTCATTGTGCTGAGAAATAAATCAGTATCAATTTCCAATTTATCCCGTTTTTCCTTACCCACACCGAGCGGACAGAATTGATAAAATCGCCACGATTGAATCTTATAGGGGAAACTATTTACCCAACGAACAATATCGGAGATTTGATGGGCATTGGTCTGAGAAACAACGGTGGTGAGTTTGATATTGATGGTGTTATTTGTCTGTGATAACCAGGTGAGGATATCTTTGATCACGCGATGTTGGTTTCCCATTTTCTCACTTCTGATGTCACTGTTGGTTTGTTTTTCTATACCATCAATAGGAATGCCAACCCAGTCCAGCACACCATTTAACCGCTCGTGGTCCATAATAAAGCGGTGACCAACGGTTGACAGATAAGTCATAAAGCCAAGTTTTTTAGCGTGTTCGATTAAAACTAGAAAATCTTTCCGTGTGGTTGGTTCTCCTCCGGTAAACCCCACTCGGCGAAATCCGACTTGATACATTTTGTCTAATATCTTTAATGCACTTTCGGTTGATTGATCTTCAATTCCCGGGTTTCTGAAGCATAAATCACAGTCGAGATTACAGTAGGATGTAATGCGGAAATCTAATAATAATGTATTGATATCTAACATATTTAGTGATCCAGTCTATGTGTATTTGAATAACCATAGTCTTTATATTGATATGGTGCAAATAGATGCATTTGTTAGGTTTGCGTAAGGCGTAAGCGATGTGACACGGTTGTGAACAGAATGGTGAATAAAAGTATCAGTACAAGGCCAGTTGAATACTGGCGTGAATATAATCGAAGATGAAATAAAAAAGGCGGCTCCGAAGAGACGCCTATTCAAGATTGAGAAAAAATCAGTGATTAACGCGCTGAATGGCCTTTATAGCCGTAAATCCCCAGTTGCTCGCCGTCAAGATAGGCTTTGCCGTCACGCATTTCGACACGATCTTCAACAAACCATTGGGCAACCAGAGGGTAGATCCGGTGCTCCTGCTCTTGAACTTTACGAGTCAGGGATTCAATAGTATCCCCGTCATCGATAGGAACCCGGGCTTGTAGAATGACCGGGCCGCCATCAAGTTGTTCTGTCACGAAGTGAACGCTGGTACCGTGCTCTTCATCGCCGGCAAGAATGGCTCTCTGATAAGTATTCAGCCCGGGATATTTCGGCAGCAGTGAAGGGTGAATGTTAATCATTTTTCCCATGTAATGACGAACAAACTCTGCGCTCAGAATACGCATATAACCCGCCAGAATTATCAGGTCTGGCGCGTATTCATCAATCTGCTCCATCAGTGAACGGTCAAATGCATCCCGCGTGTCAAAGGCTTTGGGATCGACAAAGATTGCCGCTGCATTTGCTTTTTTGGCTCTTTCCAGCGCATAAGCATCTGCTTTGTTTGAAAAAACAGCAGTAACCCTGCCATTAGGCATTTTAGAGTCACAAGCATCAATGATTGCTTGTAAGTTGGTCCCGTTGCCCGAAACTAAAACGACAATACTTTTCATGAACTATTTAATCTCTACTTGCGCTTCATTAGCCTGTGCTTCGGCAATATGTCCGATGATCCAAGCGTTTTCTCCTTCTGACTGGAGAAGTTCGACCGCCGCTTGCGCTTGCGCTTCCGGCAACGCGATAATCAAACCGACGCCACAGTTGAAAGTACGGTACATTTCGTAAGTCTCGACGTTCCCTTTTTCTTGCAGCCATTTGAAAATAGCCGGCCATTCCCAACTGCTACCATCGATGACGGCTTTGGTTCCTTGCGGTAACACACGCGGAATATTTTCCCAGAATCCGCCACCAGTAATATGAGAAATGGCGTGGATATCGTGTTCAGCAACGAGCTTGAGTGCTGATTTTATGTAGATTTTAGTGGGTTCGAGTAAATGTTCACCGACGGCTTTTCCTTCCAGCAATTCAGATTTATCAGCATTTGATACTTCCAGAATTTTACGGATCAGTGAATAACCATTTGAGTGAGGGCCACTCGAACCGACGGCAATTAAACTGTTACCGGACTCAACTTTAGAACCGTCGATAATCGCTTCTTTTTCGACGACACCGACACAGAATCCAGCGACATCGTAATCTTCGCCTTCATACATGCCGGGCATCTCTGCGGTCTCTCCGCCGATCAGCGCACAACCGGCCTGAAGACAGCCTTCGGCAATCCCTGAAACGACGTCTGCTGCGGTATCGACATCCAGTTTTCCGGTGGCATAGTAGTCAAGGAAAAACAGTGGCTCTGCACCTTGTACAATCAAGTCGTTGACACACATTGCGACTAAATCGATCCCAATTGTGTCATGCTTTTTCATATCCAGTGCCAGACGTAATTTAGTGCCGACACCGTCCGTTCCTGATACAAGCACAGGATGCTTATATTTGGTTGGTAATTCACACAGGGCACCGAAACCACCGATACCACCCATCACTTCCGGGCGACGCGTTTTCTTTACTGCACCTTTAATTCGCTCTACAAGCGCGTTGCCTGCATCAATATCAACGCCTGCATCTTTATAGCTCAGAGATGTGTTTTTGCCACTCACGGGGTCATCCTCGTTCTTTGGTTGGATATGAAAACGGCGCTATTCTACAGGGGAACAAAGTAAAAGGAAAACGTTTGCGCTGATTTTTTTATCTGGCGGGATAGACTGAAAATACTTGGCAATCATGGCTTCTCGATGCGCTAAATCATGATATCCCTTGAGGTTAAGGATAAAATTAACGATAGAAAGTATGTATAATTGGAAAGTTTATTTGATTGAATGTCGGAGATGCAGATGAAAGTTGTTGAAGTGAAGCACCCGCTTGTCAAACACAAATTGGGTTTGATGAGAGAGATAGATATTAGCACCAAGCGTTTTCGCGAGTTAGCCTCTGAAGTCGGCAGCTTACTCACTTATGAAGCAACTGCAGACTTTGAAACAGAAAAAGTGACTATTGAGGGGTGGAATGGCTCGGTTGAAGTGGATCAACTCAAAGGTAAAAAAGTCACCGTTGTGCCAATCCTTCGTGCCGGGTTGGGAATGATGGATGGGGTACTTGAGCATATTCCGAGTGCCCGCATTAGCGTGGTGGGTATCTATCGGGATGAAGAAACACTCGAACCGGTGCCTTATTTTAATAAGATTGCTTCAAATATCGAGGAGCGAATTGCTTTGGTGGTTGACCCGATGCTGGCAACTGGTGGGTCGATGATCGCAACGATCGATCTGCTAAAAGCGCAGGGATGCACACAGTTTAAAGTCTTGGTTTTGGTGGCCGCGCCAGAAGGGATTGAGGCTTTAGAAAAAGCCCACCCGGATGTTGAATTGTACACCGCTGCAATCGATGATCATCTGAATCAACAGGGTTATATTGTGCCCGGACTTGGGGATGCCGGAGATAAAATCTTCGGTACCAAGTAAGTTTGGTTCATCAGATAAAAAAACAGTCAGCCTCGCGAAGTCTGACTGTTTTTTTATTTTCGGATTTGTCATCCAAAGTACGTGCGTGGATAAAGAAAGTATATCGGTTGTTGGCGTCTTGCTTAGTGAGGCCGTTTTTTCTGATGTCGCTCGCGGTTTTCCAGTTTTTGTACCTGACTTTTACGCAGGAGAACATAAAGTGCACCACTTCCACCGTGGAATCGCTGTGCACTGTGGATACACTGGACTTCTTCGATCTGGGGAAGCCAGTATGATACGTAGCTTTTCATCAGTGCCGGTGGGTTTGAATGTTCGCCTTTGCCGTGAATAATGAGCACGGTCCGGATATCCATTCGCATACATTGACGTAAAAATTTTACAATCTCATCACGCGCTTGTTCCAGTGTTTTACGATGTAGATCCAAACGCGCCTGAATCGGATATTTGCCCAGTCTGAGTTTTCTGTAAACACCGTCTTGAACCCCGCTTCTCTTAAATTCGATCAGATCATGAGGTTTGATTTGTGGCGCATGTTCCAGAGACAAGTAATCAGATTCATGCTGTTCTAGCTTCATCGCCGCATCTTGCCGGGCAAGATGCGTATCGGTAATCTGTAAATCTTTTTTGAGTTCGGCAGTATCGTGCTTCAGAGGTTTGACGTCTTCCATCATTTGCTGAAATAACTCGAAATCTTCCTGAGACATTCGTATTCCTCCGAATTGTTGTCAATCACGCACCTTGAGGTCATTTGGTATATATACCGAAGTGACTTTCAGATGCAAGATTCTCGTAACATTCGTTTACCAAAGCTGTGTAGCATCAGCAATGAGGTTCCGGCTAAATCGGTGTATTGATGAAAGAATTACGCTGGAGGTATTTGATTTATGGGAAAGATTTGCGGCAGATAAAAAATAAAAAACCGGAGTGGAAAAGAGTCCGCTCCGGTGCATAGCTTATAACTGTTTTTACAGGAGCTAAGCGATCTAGTGAGGAGATTTGTCATTCATGACTTTGTTGATAAGAAACGACACACTGTGACCAAACTGTGTTTACGCAGTGACAAACTGTTTATCAAAACAAGCTGCCCAAACAAACTGTCTGTCAAAACAAAACCCTGACGTTCAGCTTCAAGCGATGTTTCTGCAAAGTTGCGAAGACGTACTAAACATAAAGTGAGTCAATGAATAAAGTGATGATCTGGATCAAGTGTATTGATGAAGTTGCTTATTTGTTGAAATTCATGTGTTCATTGTCACATTTATAGCCAGAGATGGATGTCTTTTGAACACTTGATTATTTTTTTTGAAAAATTAGCGAAAATGAGTTGCGTCTATAACAAGAATCCGTATTATACCCATCCGTTGAGACGCTGTTGACAGCTGTCCAACCAAGACTCGGTGAATAGCGCAGTTTGGTAGCGCATCTGGTTTGGGACCAGAGGGTCGGGGGTTCGAATCCCTCTTCACCGACCATATTGAGAAGCCTCAGCACATGCTGAGGCTTTTTTCGTTTAGTGACATTCATTCATCTGAATCGTCCCTTTCTGAATGGTATTTTGTCGGGTGACGGTGAATCCTTGCTTGGTCAGTAATTGAATTAAGTTTTCCTGACCGATTAAGTGTAAGGCGCCAACGACGACGAGGTATTTTGAGGGATGTCCAGAAAAGATCGGCGGGGACGTCAGTTGGTTTAACCAGCGATGATTTCTTTGGATCTCAAGCTGTTCAGACATTTCCTGAGACATGTCATGATGGTCAATCAGTTGTTTCAATTGTTCTGGATCGCCCTGATGCCAGCTCGCCACCAAACACTCGGTTTCACGTGTGTTCTCTCCCCAGTCTTTCAGCGTTGCCGTCAGTAGCTCTTTACCATTCTGCTTCATACCAGCCAGCAGATCGATTTGAGACTGGAGTGATTCGAAGCCGATAATCGGAACGGATTCTGACGCTGCCTGTTGAATCATATATTGATCAATGCCGAGATCAGCGCGATACCCTAACCGAGTGATTGCCTGCATTTGTAAACCGATAGCCGTTTGCCATGGGGGCGATGTTTTCAGACGCTGAGCATTGAGGTTTAACTGTTCAGCGATACTCTCTAATTTTTCAAGCTCTGAAGCGGAGAGCACTTGCTGTGATGTCCACTTGACGGGCGGATACTGCAAATTGTTTGCCTGACGGATATCGGCTTCGACAATTAACCCATCACTGTCACGAAGAAAATCCATCACCGGTTTCGGTAAAGGGTACATATCCGGGTGCCCGACATGAATCGAGCCCAATAGCATCAGTTGCATCTGATTTTTACTGGCAAGCCAGTACAATGGCTCAGCGTGGGTATAGAAGCTGAGAATAATGGCTCCGACTGAAAGCAGGCGGGGGAGTTGCATAAGCTGATTTCCTATCTTCTGGCATTCGTCTGAACGCTAGCATAGATTGCGTCGTGACTGATAAGCAACTGTTTATGACCCAAAATCATTTAGCTTTTTGTCCTGAGTCATGTGGCTGATGCTGATTCTGGAATAGCCGTAACCGGTTAGCGTTTGTGACCACGGTAATCGACGATAAAGCCATCGCAGCACCGGCAATCACAGGGCTGAGCAGGAAGCCGAACCATGGATACAATACACCGGCTGCGACCGGAATACCGAGGGTATTGTAAATAAAAGCACCGAGCAGGTTCTGCCTGATGTTTTTAACGGTTGCTTTTGATAGTGAAATGGCATTAAGAATCGACAGGGGTGAGCTGTTGAGAAATGTCATCTGGGCACTTTCGATGGCCACATCACTGCCACTCCCCATTGCAATACCGAGATCAGCTTGTGCTAACGCTGGAGCATCATTAATGCCATCACCGACCATCGCGACTTTATGTCCGGCCTGCTGGCATTCGATGATGTGTGCTGCTTTTTGATCGGGGAGGACCTGTGCAATAACCTCCTGAATGCCTAATTGATTGGCAATACCTTGTGCGACAGTGTGGTGATCACCCGTCAACATCACTGTTTTGATCCCCAGCGCATTGAGTGCTTGAATCGCTTCTGCCGCATCAGCTTTAATTGGGTCTGCCACGGCAATCACACCTTGAATATCTTGATCAATGGCAATCAGAATCGGTGTCCATGCTTGAGCCAGAACATTATCAAGTGTGGTTTGTATCTGGCTGAATGAGAACCCTAAAGATGTCATGTAATGTACCGAACCAATATGAACAGCATGACTGTTGTAAGAGGCTTTGACACCACGTCCTCGCAGATTTTGAAATGATGAAATCTGAGCCGCTGAGATTTGTTTTGAACGTGCATACTCACACACCGCTTTAGCTAACGGGTGTTCTGATTGTTGTTCCAGTGCGTAGGCGATGGACAACAACTCGTGTTGTTCCCGCTGGAAGCTTTCAACCGCTTGAACCTTTGGTTTTCCTTCAGTTAATGTACCTGTCTTGTCAAAGACTACCGTATCGATGTGGCTGGTGGTTTGGAGTACCTCGGCATCGCGGATCAGGATACCCATTTCTGCGGCCTTGCCGACACCCACTGTCACCGATAGCGGGGTTGCGAGTCCCAATGCGCAGGGGCAAGCGATAATCAGAACAGTTGTAGCAACGACAAGCATATAGCTTACTTTGGGTTCGGGGCCGAACCAAAACCAGACCAATGCGGCTACGATAGCGATAGCCACGACAACGGGGACAAACACCGCAGAAATTTGATCGGCGAGTTTTGCGATTGGCGGTTTACTACTTTGTGCTCTTCTGACCATCTGAATAATACGGGAAAGCATCGTGTCACTGCCGACACCGGTCGCTTCAATCACCAGACCGCCATCGTGATTGATGGTCCCTGCGGAGACTGTATCTCCGGCACGTTTCAGTGTGGGAATGGGTTCTCCGGTCAGCATGGATTCATCCAGATAGGATTCTCCGTCTATGACGACCCCGTCAACCGGGAGTTTATCTCCGGGTTTAATCCTCAGGTGCATGCCTTTCTCAATCTGTGATACAGGAATGCTTTGATCGTCACTTTCGGTAATGAGTGTTGCTTGTTGGGGTTGGAGTTGGATCAATGCCTGTAACGACTGGGTCGTTTTTGCTTTGGCTTTTGATTCAATGGCATGTCCCAAAGAGATAAGACCGATAATCATGGCACTGGCTTCAAAATAGACATGACGCGCTTGGATTGGAAACCAGTCTGGAGCGATGACGACCATGATTGAGTAAAGCCATGCGACACCCGTACCTAAAGCGACCAGTGTATCCATGGTAGCTCTTTTGTGCCGCAGTGCCTGCCATGCACTTTGATAGAAGCCTTGGCCTGCGGTACACAGTAGCCCTAAACATAACAGGCCGACGATACCCCAGCCCAGTTGCTGTTGTTGGGTTTGGATCAGCATACTGCCGCCGAAGATACCCCATGCCATAATCGGAACACCCAGTGATAGTCCCATGATAGCGTGGCGGCGATGATATTTAAGCGTCGTCATTAAATGGGCTTGCTGTTTTTCCTGTTGCAGTGCCGGGTCATCAACGATTTCAGCGTCGTATCCGGCAGAGCGTATCGCAGCAATCAACTGTTCTTGATTCGGCTGTTGTGCTGAAAATGCTGCGGCACTCTGTTCTGATAAATTGACCTGAGCGCCTTCAATACCAGAAACGGATAACAGGGCCTTTTCTACGGAAGAAACACAACTGGCACAAGTCATCCCTTTGACGAGTAAATTTGTCGTGATGTCCGCACGATGCTGTTGAAGGGGTTTTGTTGCATCCGGAGTTGATTCCGTCTGTTTTTCTGTTTCTGTGGCTTGGGGCGCAGGATTTCTGCTTGAAGGAGGTGTTTCTGTAAAAGCTTCATAACCAAGTGATGCAACTTTATCGAGAATGGTCTGTTGCGGTAAGGTTGTGACTAGTGAGAGCGACTCCTTGGTCACATCCAAATCTTGAATCTGTTCACTTTCACTCAGGAGGTCGGTGAGTTTTTGGACACATTTGCCACAGTGCAACCCCTGCAATGTGTAGTGTTGTTTTTTACCAACCTGATATCCGAGAGATTCGATATTTCCGACGATCTCATCGATGGATGCATCGGTATCCATCTCAATGAGAGACGGGGATAGATTGCAGATTTCGACATTCAAATTCGCTTTTAGCTGACGTTCTACTTTTCGAGCGCAGCCCATACAATGCAAGCCTGATAACGGTAGTTTTAAATGATGCATGTTTGCCTCTTCCTCAATCCCATGTTGCTTAAAAATAAACCTTGACGCAAGGGGAAGGTCAAGGCATTTCGCTATTGTCGGTTCTTGTTGCTGAAGCGATGACGAGCTATCCACTGACATGTCTGAAAAATCAGGATAAAGGGTCATTGTCGAGATTGATACTCAGGTGCTAGAATACTGGCCAAATTTTGGCTGATACATCTAGATCTGAAGTTAATAAACTCGATCAGAATAAAGGTAAATCTCATGACGGTTAAAACGCGTTTTGCTCCAAGCCCTACAGGGTTTCTTCATGTCGGTGGTGCCCGTACGGCACTGTATTCCTGGCTCTATGCAAAAAATCAGGGCGGGGAGTTTGTTTTAAGAATTGAAGATACCGATTTAGAGCGTTCAACGCAGGAAGCGGTCGATGCAATTCTGGAAGGCATGAGCTGGTTAGGGTTGGATTGGGATGAAGGCCCTTATTATCAGACGAAACGTTTTGATCGTTATGATGAAGTTGTGGAGCAGTTACTTGCTGCCGGAAAAGCATATAAGTGTTATGCATCTAAAGCGCTGTTGGATGAAGTCCGTGCCGAGCAGGAAGCGAACAAAGAGAATCCTCGTTATGATGCCAATCATCCGAAAATCAAAGCTGTGAATGACGCGGCAAAAGATGGTGATGCTTTTGTGGTGCGCTTCCGTAATCCGAAAGAGGGAAGTGTCGTATTTGACGATCAAATTCGCGGACGGATAGAAATCCGTAATGATCAACTCGATGATTTGATTATCCGCCGGACCGACGGTTCCCCGACTTATAATTTCTGTGTGGTTGTCGATGACTGGGATATGGGCATCACCCATGTTGTCCGGGGGGAAGACCACATCAACAACACCGTGCGTCAAATCAATATCTATGAAGCGCTGGGAGCAACGGTTCCGACGTTTGCGCATTGTGCCATGATCTTAGGGGATGATGGTGCCAAACTCTCGAAACGTCATGGCGCTGTTTCGGTGATGCAATATCGTGATGAAGGCTACCTGCCAGAAGCATTAAATAACTATTTAGTACGGCTGGGTTGGTCTCATGGTGATCAGGAAATCTTCTCTCGTGATGAAATGATTGAACATTTTAGTCTGAATGCGATTAGCAAATCGGCATCTGCGTTTAATACGGATAAATTGTTATGGTTAAACCATCACTATATCAAACACTCGGATCCTGAATATGTTGCCGGACATCTGCAATGGCATCTGGACCATCAGGGAATCAACCCTGAAAATGGCCCGGCGGTAACGGAAGTGATTCAACTGCTGGCTGACCGCGTGCAGACACTGGTTGAGCTGGCGCAGCAGGCGCGTTATTTCTATGAAGATTTTGATGCGTTTGATGATGCTGCCGCGAAAAAACATTTACGTCCGGTTGCCAAAGAGCCTCTCGCACTGGCTTTGGAAAAAATAACAGCGCTGGAGACGTGGACCACTGAGAGTCTTCATCAGGTCATTGCTGATGTATGTGAGAGCCTTGAACTCGGGATGGGCAAAGTGGGGATGCCGTTGCGTGTTGCAGTCACTGGCGGGGGGCAGTCTCCGTCTGTCGATGCAACCATGCAACTCATTGGTAAAGCGCGTGTCATGAAGCGGATTCAGATGGCACTCGAATTTATTGAGCAGCGAGAAGCGAATGCAGGCTAAAGGCTAACGCCACAAGATAATTTGAATATAGTTGAGAAGCCGCAACGTATGTCGCGGCTTTTTCTATTCCGATCGTATATAATATATGTTGCATTGAGCTGGATTGATGCAACTGATCCATTGTCGTGTTTCAGACTCGATAAAAGGTGACAGTAATTTAACACCCTCTTCTCTCATTTTTTACAGTGATGCAATAGAGTAACACTGATTCTATGTGTTCGGTGCTGAGGCAAATTCGAGCATTCACAATAAAAAAGGAATAGAAGCATGAATAAAATGTTAATAGTGGTATCGGTAACATCATGGATGGTTTCCGCAATGATTCATGCCGAGGTTTATGTCGGTGGTAAAGTGGGTCAGTCTTGGTTGGATGATGGATGTCGTCCGACAGATGTCTGCGATGACGATTCATCGGCAGTCGGTGCTTTTCTTGGATATCAGGTTTGGGATCATGTGGCACTTGAGGCCGGATATGATTATCTGGGAAAATTTACCGGGGCTGGTATGGTCAATGAACATGTCAACGCGGTGACCATTGCGCCTAAGTTTGACTTTCCTCTCTATAAAAACCTCGACCTGTATGCAAAACTCGGAGGTGCTTACGTTGACTATGGCTCTAAAGATGATTGGTCTTATCTGGCGGCGGCTGGTCTTGAACTGAATGCGACTGACAATGTTGCTGTCCGTCTGGAATATCAGACGCTCACTGATATGAATAATGATATTGTTCGAGCTGAAGGTAATATGGCAACACTAGGTGTGACATATCGTTTTGGCCACTCGGAGTCTACACCCGTTACGACGAGTAAGCCTCGGCCTGCTGTTGTTGAACCGGCCGTTGTTGAAGAAGCACCTGAACCTGTTCCGGCAGAGCCGGCTGACACGCCAGTGATTAAAACGGTGAAAAAGAGCCTGAGTAGTGAAAGTAGTTTTGCGTTAAACAGTGCTGTACTAAACAAACAGGGCGTTGCTGATCTTCAGGAAGCCGTTGAATTGATGTCTCGTCATTCTCAAGCAACGGCGACGGTGACTGGTTATACCGATTCAACAGGTTCAAAGGAATACAACCAATCACTTTCATTGAAAAGAGCTCAGGCTGTTGCCGAGCAGCTCGTTTCTCAGGGGATTGATGCTGATCGAATCACCGTTCGCGGCATGGGGGAATCAGATCCCGTAGCATCCAACGACACCAAAGAAGGCCGGGCGAAAAACCGTCGGGTTGAAGTTGAAGTACCGACATTTACTTATCAGGTTGTCATTAAAGAATAAACAAGTTGCTACTATCGGATTCAACTTTGTTGAGCGCTGTGACATGAGAGCTTAAAGCACGCATATCGCAGCGTTCTTATTTGTCAGTAAAAAAGATCATGATAGGAAATGTGCACGATACCAATGGAATGAATCGGTGAAGACGGTAAGATCGTGATTACTTCAGGTCGATGCTATTTAATCTGCCCATAAAAATAAGAATGTCGAGATAATCTTTATGAGCGTCGAGAAGCGCCTTTTTGGTTCTTGTATATGCGGCCAGTTTACCATGCTTGTTGATTGAACAGACAACGCTCTTGAAGTGGCATTTCCCCTGATTGTCATAAGTCCGCCAGGCTGCAATGTAGCAAGCATCCCGATAGCTTGGGTTCTCTTTTGTGGGGCGAGGTTTATAGATAATCTTAGGTTCAAGGCTGTGAGGTAACCGAGTCATCAGATAAGGGTCTTTGAGCAGCATTCGCCAGTGCTTTCCCCACATTTGACGACCAAGTTCATTACGAAGCAAGATCGCCTTTTTCAGACCTTTCTTTTCACCAATACGAATGAAACCAACAGAGCGATGTAAAACTTTATCATCTGGCGTATGTATGTGAATTTTGTAAGCTGTTTTCGCTTTAGAAATAAAGCGATGGCCAGTATTGGTTTCAAGATTACTCTTCTTCATCCGTTTGTTATCTATATTTTTATTATTAACAATAGTAGATCAAATCACCACTAAGGTGAAGTGGTTCCGTTCACTTCAGTTCAGTCATGAGTAAGGAGACAGAGAATACAGATCATGGCTGTTATGATCAGCGCGTCTCAATCCCAATTCATCCCTTAATTCAGATAAGGATTCAATTCAGACTGATCCAAGTCATACGACTAACGCCTCTGGTATTCTGATCTAGTTTGAGATAACACACAACAATTGTGACAATATTCGAGAAATCCATTCAATTTTTATTGCAAGAAAAGTAACACCCATACGCCTTTTGACTCAATATTATTTGTCCGGGGGGGGATTCTGGGTAAATGACGATAGCCAAGACTTAAGCAGAGCAGAGAGTTGCGATTGCTCCGTTGGGTTTAAGACGCTGATCAGTCTTTCCTGAGCCTGAACATGTTCCGCTAGTGCTTGATTGATGAGTTGATAACCTTGTTCGGTTAGTAGCACAGAGATACTCCGACGATCAACGTCGCTATGAATTCGGGTAATTAAATGTTTCTGTTCCAGTTTATCGAGCCGATTTGTCATCGCTCCGGAGGTCAGCATCACGGTACTGATTAATGCTGAAGGGGTTAACTGATAAGGTGCGCCAGATCGGAGTAATGTCGCCAGTACGTCAAACTCTCCCATTTTGAGATCATAGCGTTTATGAATACTGGCTATTTCCTGTTCTAAATGTTTGGTCAAATGAATTATCCGGCCAAAAATACTCATTGGCAGTGTATTCAGTTCTGGTTTTTCTGCCGCCCACTGATTGACGATCCTGTCGATAGTATCCATAGCCACATGTATCTCGTTAAAAGATTAAAATAATATCTTAACATAAAGATTCTTTACAAAGATAAATTACTTTTTTATGATTAATAAAATCTCAACGTAAAGATACTTTATATGAATATAATATTAGCGATGGTTGCTACATTTTTGTGGGGAACGACTTATGCAGTCACTCAGGCAACATTATCGGGCTGGCCTCCGTTGTTGCTTGGTGTATTGCGAGCTTTACCGGCAGGTTTAGTCCTTTTTGCAATTAAGCCAACTTTTCCTGATAAAGGGACCTGGAAAGTATTGCTCACCACTGGTTTGGTGAATATCGCTATATTTTTCTGCTGTATATTTGTGATGGCGCTTACCTTACCTTCAGCAATATCCAGTGTCGGGATGATGTCGGTACCGGTTTTTGCAATGCTGATCCAATGGATAGTGATGAAACAGCGTCCTTCTGCCATTCAAATCATTTCTGGTTTGGCTCTGTTAGGATTTGCTGCGCTGCTATTTGATCCTGGCCGTCTGAATCTGAGTTTGCTCGGGCTTTCCGCGATGTTAATTGGTATCTTATGTCTGATTTGCGGCAGCACATTGACTCAAATGTTGAGCCAGAAATTAGCATGGTGGTGTGTACTGACTTGGCAACTGATTCTTGGTGGTCTTGCATTGTTATTGATTACATTGGTGCACTTGAGCTATGAACCGACTCTCTATATCAATGCGTGGCAGCACCTGTCAGGAAAGAACCTGTTAGGACTGCTTTGGCTCTGTATTTTGAATACTGCGGTAGCATACTCTCTCTGTGTTTGGACGCTAAAACAGCTTTCTGTTGTTGAATTTACTTTTGCCGGAGTTGCCAATCCTGTTGCTGGAATTCTGTGTGGTCTGATGTTGGTGGGCGAATCTTATACCCTGATACAGTACAGCCTTATGATAGGTATGATTGTGATGTCTTTATTCCCTCAGTTCGTTAAAAGTTATCACAAGTACCGAAGCTCATTGAAGCACGTTCTTCAGCCACTCTCTGAAAAATAATGAAAATTTCTTTAGGAATCAAACAGAAAAAGCGGTGATAGACACCGCTTTTTGTCGTTGGAGCTTTCAGACATCAGTTGATTTTAATGTGCTGGGCTGCTTCGTCCGGCTTCATTTCTATTTTCGGCACGACAACAACCAGTACACCATCTTGATACTCCGCATAAATTTCTTTCGCGTTGATATTGTCACCTAAAGTAAAGCTGCGTACCATTTTACCTTGATAGCGCTCTCTATGAATGACTTTATCCCCATCGGTTTTCTGCTCATTTTTTAAGGTCGATGCTTCGATCGTCAGAGTGCCATGTTGACAGCTCACCGAAATATCATCTTTTTCGACCCCGGGTAAATCTGCGATAATTTCAAATGCAGTTTCTTTATCCAATACATCAACCCGCGGAGAAAAAGATTCGATATTGAAACTTGGCCGAATTGACGGAAAAGCATGATCAAACAAATGATAGAAATCAGACCATGAGTCACGTGGAATTAAGCTCATCATAATCCTCCTGTTTGCCATCTTCGAACTCTTTATTAGTGTAGAACTCGTTCCGATAATTAAATAAAAATATGTACATAAATTGATTTGAATCAATTTCGAGCGGTATTTTTTATTATAGCTATGAATGGTTTTTCTTAGTTATGTAACTTTATGTTTCATGAGAAATGTGATTTTTTTATCATAATGATGCGATTTTTGTGTATAAATTTTACAAATTGATTTCCATCAAAATAGTGTGGTTTTTATGTGCTACCGTGTGCGCCAGTAAAGTCTTTTTGCTCAATGACAAGGAAAAATATAATGAAAAAAACACTTTGTGGATTAGCCATCATGACTGCTTTCGTTTCTGCAGGCGCTTTTGCCCACCAAGAAGGTGATTTTATTGTGCGTGCCGGAATCACGTCGGTTATCCCGAATGATAGCAGTGATAAAATCTTAGGCAGTCAGGAAGAGTTGGAAGTCAATACCAATACTCAGCTGGGTTTAACCTTCGGTTACATGATTACGGATAAAGTCAGTTTTGAAGTTTTGGCTGCGACACCGTTTTCTCATGAAATCTCCACACAACTTGCTAATTTAGGTGAGATTGGTGAGACCAAACATCTGCCACCAACATTTATGTTTGAATACTACTTCGGTCAGTCAAATTCAGAATTTCGTCCTTATGTGGGCGCTGGTATCAACTACACCACGTTCTTTGATGAAAAAATCAATGGTACTGGTGCTTCTGCCGGTTTAAGTGATCTGAAGTTGGATGATTCTTGGGGATTGGCGGTGAATGCTGGTGTTGACTACAAGATCAATGACAGCTGGTTTGCAAACGCTTCAATTTGGTATGCTGATATTGATTCTACGGCAACCTATAAGTACAACGGCGTTGAACAATCTACTGAAGTTCATATTGATCCGATTATCGTGATGATTTCCGGAGGCTATAAATTTTAGATATTCCCACTTTCCATATAGCAATATTAAGGCAGCTTAGTAAGCTGCCTTTTTCGTTTGTACGATTCAAGGTTTCACTCCTGATGGCGGTTTTGTTGAGCAGCTGAATGGGAAAGAGAATTGGCTTGTTCTTGAAATGACATCCCGTTTTATTTAAATTAGAATATTCTAATTTAAAGGGGCAATATTATGTGGGATGACCGATATCAGGCCGATACATATATCTATGGCAAAGAGCCAAATGATTTTCTGCGTGAAAGCGTGCAAAATCAATACCTGCCGTTAGGAACGGTTTTGTGTCTGGCTGATGGTGAAGGGCGAAACTCTGTCTATCTGGCGAAATGTGGCTATGACGTGACGGCTGTGGATTTATCTGCAGTAGCGATCGAAAAAGCCCGTCGGTTTGCCGCCGAGAATCATGTGTCTGTGAGTTTTATTCAGGCTGACCTGAATGAGTTCGATTTAGGGCTTGCACAGTGGCAAGCGGTTGTGGCGGTCTTTTGCCATCTTCCGCCCGTGGTGCGGCAAAAATTACACCAGTCATTACCGAGAAGTCTCAAAACGAATGGGGTTTATCTGGTTGAAGGGTATACGCCAGAGCAGTTGAAATATAAAACTGGTGGTCCTTCTGAGACTGATATGATGTTATCACGGCAGGTTTTGATTCATGAACTTCCGACGTTGTCCCCTTGGTATATTGAAGAGAAAGAAAGGGAGATCTATGAAGGTGTCATGCACCGCGGCAGGAGCCATGTCGTTCAGGCGATAATGAAGAAGAATATGCCATAGGCCGATGTGGCGTCCCCTGCGAGATTTGAACTCACGTCTAAGACTTAGGAGGTCCTTGTTCTATCCAACTGAACTAAGGGGACATCGGTATTTGCTGCACGCCCGGAAAGACTGTACAGCAATGTGTTCATATAGTACTGATTTAACTGAGATAAGTTAAGTCTTGATTTTATTTCATGAGCTGTTTGTTCATTACGTCGCCAATTTGGATGCTATCAGCTAATTCAGGCTGATCAACCGACAGTTCCGCTTCCGTTTCATAAACGCGTTCGACTGTCAGTGTGATATCGCTTTGAGTAACCTTATTCCGGGCTAATCCTCTTTGATCAATAAAGGAACCTGTATGCCATAACTGAAGTTTATCCTTTTTCTGAACGCCATGGACTCTGCCTAAATTCATCATCACGATACGGCCTGATTTAGAAATAACTTCCGGCAAGGTGATTTTACACGACAGTTCCGATTCAAGATCCAACATCACATGGCGGCTGAGACGGAGTAACATTTCACCATAGGTTGAAGACCAGAAACGAGCGCTTTGAGTATCAACCTGGCTGGTTCTCGGAAACGGCCAACGGGCGATTTCACGATAATTACGATTGATGATTGCGTTGCCTGTTTCGCCATCGAAGACACTCAAATCCATTGCAAACTGACGATTAATCACTTCATCTCCTGATGGGTCAGCAGCGACTGTTGCCGTGAGGTCGGTGATATTGCCGGCAATAATGTATTGGGCATTATTATCTTCAGCGATCATTTTGAGTCGAGCCGGAAAGTTTTTATCAATCTCATAATCTGTTGTACCGACCGAGATAAAACTATGAGATTCCTTATCCAACTGTTTATTTAACACTTGGGAAAAGTCATCGCCAATCTGGTAGATTTGCCCCATCACAGCCTGTTGTGGTGAAGACAGTGTGATATTACTCACCAACACGGTTTTCTTATATTGTTCCACCTGACAACCTGATGAGGATGGATAAATATCGATCCGGACTTTGACATAGGCAACGTTGTTTTTGATCGCTTGGTCTTCGACCAGAATGTAACGGACTTCATGATTGGTAAACTGAAACTCAGTACGTTGAGCATCCAGTAATGGGTAGAGGTTACTGATGCTACCGATATCCGCTCCGGAAAAACTGATCGCTTTATATACGGCATCTTCAAGTGCGTATAGCTTTGCCTGAGATTCCGATGAAACGACTGCCGCGCTGCCGGTGACTTCATACCATGAGGCCGTTGCCGGCACTGTACCGCATATGAACAAAGAAAGTGATAAGAGGATGGTTCCTACATTTTTCATATTTACCTACCAATCAGGTATAAAATTTGCTTGTTATTCTGATAACGGTGATAAGAGCAGTTATCGGCAAAGCTTTTCTTGATGATGAATAACAAGAGAAAAGCAAAGAGTGTTCCACTTTTGCGTCAAAAACTGGACGCTTGAATGACCGAGCTATCTGGAGAGCGGAAAATGAAAAAATGGCTATCGTTAGTGCCCGCATTATTTTTAACAGCGTGCGCCTATGCCCCGATATATAATGGTAAAGAGCCCTATAAAGGCTCCCAGTTTATGTTATTAGAAAGTCCTCGTCACACTTTAGATTTTTTTGTTGAGAGTATGACTGAAGATTTAATGAAGTCGAATACCAGTGTCACGGCAAGAACACCAATTGCAGTCACTTCGTTCGTTGACTTGCAAAATATGGATACCACCAACTGGTTGGGGAATTCAGTCACGGAAGGGTTCATTCACCAGTTGCAACAACGAGGGTTCCAAGTTGTTGATTTTAAAACGACAGGTTCTATTCAGGTGACCCATCAAGGGGATTTTGCGTTTAGTCGTGATTGGAAAGATCTGGCCCAGCAGCAGGAAATTCAATATGTGCTGACCGGAACAATGCTGCGTCAGGAAGGTGGCGTGCTAGTTAATGCCCGGGTGGTTGGGATGCAATCCCGTGTGGTTGTCGCGACCGCTCAGGGATTCTTGCCTGCGGATCGGATTGGCCGGGATTTGGATACCTTGAATGCAGTCCGGACTGAAGATGGAGTATTGATTCGTTCTGATCCGACAATGACTCAGCCTTACACTGTTATTCTGCGTCCTTAGGAGTTGCTGATGAAAGTTTGGTTAATGAGCGCGATGTTCTTATTGTTGGTCGGATGCCAGCCGTTGCAGACCATGAATAAACAGGAGTGGCTGACGGCTGTCGGTTATGCTTCGATTAGTGAACAAAAAGGTCGCAATGTAGAAGAGAAGCAAGTTCGTGCTATGCGAGCATCTAAAATCGATGCTTATCGTGAGCTGGCTGAGCAGGTTTATGGTATGCGGGTTAGCGGGCGAGCGGAACTCATGGATCAAAGACTTGGAACGGAAGCGACATCTGGTGCTGTTGATGGAGTGATTCGGGGGGCCGAGGTTGTCAGAAGTTATAAAGTCGGAGATAGTTATGTTACAGAGCTGCGTTTGAACGTGGATAAGATGGAAAAGCTGAGAGATTATGGTGAAGTTCAGCAGGTTCCTGAAAAGCGGCAGCAGACCTTATTTTAATCTGTCATGATTGACAATTTTATTGCCACATTAGCGGCAAGTCCTTTCTCTCCAGAGCATAAAAAAGCGGCAATGATTGCCGCTTTTTTACATTGAATGAATTCTACGAGAGTACGGAGAGAACAGAATCATGGGAAGCAGTTCTATCAAGCTTTGATATTCGTGCCCAAAGTAGAAATGGAACGCGTTTGCCCTTCAGCAGTGTAAGTCATGCCCATTTTTCCCTGACTCTGTTGCATCAAATTATTCAGTTTATGGAAACTCATCTGAGCTCGATTGAGAGCTTCACCGTTAATACTGTTTGCCTGTTGGCAATCCCAGATGACGGCCTTTATCTGTTCGACCAGACTTTTCAATGTCTCATCCTCTTGCAGGCTCGATACATGAGAATGTGATTCAATCCGTCGGTCAGTCTCGTTGAGCTGGTTAATCAAAGTAATTTTTTGTTTGGCAATGGCTTCAATTTGCGATGAATTACGTTGGGTAATGACTACCTTCTCCTGCTCTAGAAGTTCGGAGAGAGACTGAGCGTTTTTCAACTGAAACTCAAGTAGGTCTTGTAGTGCTGCCATGACTTAATTACCTGATTTCTTGGCACAGATGTCTGTTGTATCGACCGATAACAATCGATCGACTATTGCAGGCCATCCAGCTCTTTTTCGAATTTGATCATGTTGTCTGCTAGTTTTTCTGCGTCAACACGATAAGAACCATTCGCGATTGCTTCTTTAATTGCCTCGACTTTCGCGCTATCAAAAGCGGGGCTTGATGCAAGTTTGCTATGAATTTCACCCATTGCTTTACTTTGTGAACTCAGAGACACAGCATCTTTTTTATCCGATGATGAAGGGTGATTTATTTTCTCTGAGTTTGATGTATTGTGCTCTGTACGGGTCGATTTCCGACTCGTATTTGTCAGAGACTGGCCAGAACGCACATTATCAATGCTTGCCATAATTGAGCCTTTTTATCAAAGTTAAACATCTGTACCGTCAATATCGACAGACCTACACCTTACTTTAGCATTTTCTTTGCCAAAAATGATGTTTTTTTATGCGCTATGGCTAGAAATGTTAAAACCGGACGGTCACTTCACCAATTCCTGAGACCTGTGCATCAATGATTCGGTTGGATTTATCGTTTTTAACCCGAATTTGTTCACCTAAGTCACCGTCTGACAATGCTGTGCCTTGCGTAATAATGGATAAACCATTTTTAACTGCTTTAATTGTCACGGTTTCATTACGGCAGACAATACAGATATCCCGGTCACTAATGATATCGTTTAGTGGAATGTTTCTTTTAACTTTTGCTCCGATCACTTGATCAATTGTCGAAAAACCTTGCTGTCGGAAGCGAAGCAGATCTACCATACCCAAAGTAACGTCTTGTTGACTAATGATTTGTCCTCGATTGAGCGGGGTGGCAGCGAGCACGGCGGGGACTGTGATATCCAATTTAACGGGAACATAAATCCGCCAATTATCTGTCGGACATTCAACAAGAACAGTGATATGGCTTGCAGAACCATTTCTTGATGAGGAAAAAGCCTTTAATCCAGTTGGACAATCGGATGCTTGTATCCGATTATCAAGAGGTGCCGCTGTGGCAACAATTTTCCCGCCTGATGGATGCTCGATAACAGTGGTAGCGTATTTCTCTGCGGTTTCTCTAATATGATCAAGTTGTTCTTGAGTTGCTGCCTGAGTCGAAATATTAAAGAAAACAGATAAAATGACGATAATGCTATAAAAAAGTTTAAAGAAAGCTCTACACTTAGTAAAAGGCAGAGGGGATAGGCACAGTTTCTTGAACATGATTCTGGTTCCCTTAATTTATTCATCGCTTGTTGTAGACTATCACTTTTTTACGGAAAAAGTTTGAGAGATGGAGATGGGGTTATGACGGGTATTCTTGATTCTGTGAATCAGCGTACACAACTCGTTGGGCAGAACCGCTTAGAATTGTTGACATTTCGGTTGAATGGGCGCCAGCGTTACGGCATTAATGTATTTAAAGTAAAAGAGGTGTTGCAGTGCCCGAAGTTGACTGCGATGCCAAATCTACATCGTTTAGTAAAAGGTGTTGCTCACATTCGTGGACAAACCGTTTCTGTCATTGATTTAAGCTTAGCGATTGGCGGACGGGCAACGACTGATGTCGAGAAAAGTTTTGTCGTCATCGCTGAGTTTAACCGAACAATTCAAGCGTTTCTCGTCGCCTCGGTCGAACGCATCGTCAATATGCGTTGGGAAGAGATTTTACCACCGCCTGAAGGCGCCGGGAAAGCAAACTATCTGACGGCTGTGACCAACATTGAGAACGAACTGGTTGAAATTATTGACGTTGAGAAAATCTTAGCGGAAATTGCTCCGATTGATGAAACAATGGATTCAGCCATCGTAGAAGAGATTGCTCATGCCGGCGAAAATACGGAACAGGAATTTGTTCGCCGTATCTTGATTGCTGATGATTCAACCGTTGCCCGTAAACAGGTTCAACGTGCAGTGGAGTCAATCGGTTTTGAAGTTATTGCCGTAAAAGATGGTAAGGAAGCTTATGAAAAATTGGTTGAGCTTTCTGATACTGATAATATTTTTAACCATATTTCATTGGTTATTTCAGATATCGAAATGCCTGAAATGGATGGATATACTCTCACAGCTGAAATTCGTCGTAATCCGAAGCTGAAAGATCTTTATGTTATTCTCCATTCATCATTAAGTGGTGTATTTAATCAGGCTATGGTAGAAAGAGTAGGCGCGAATACATTCATCGCGAAGTTTAATCCTGATGAACTTGGTAATGCGGTAAAAGCTGCATTGGTTGACACTGGGCTAAAGAGAAGTGAATGACTGCAATAACGATCAGCGAACAAGAATATAAAGATTTTTGCCGCTTTTTAGAGTCTCAATGTGGGATTGTACTTGGGGATAGTAAGCAATATCTAGTTCGAAGCCGTCTTAGTCCGTTAGTTACAAAATATAAGATGGACTCCTTATCGACATTACTGAAAGAAGTGGTGAGAGGTGTCAGTCGAGATCTAAGAATTGCCGCTGTCGATGCCATGACAACCAATGAAACCTTGTGGTTTCGTGATAGTTACCCGTTTACAGTCCTGTCAGAACGATTGCTGCCTGAATTGGCAGCCAGTCGTCGACCGATTAAAATTTGGTCTGCAGCGAGTTCTTCCGGTCAGGAACCTTATTCGATTGCAATGACGATTCTAGAAACACAGCAGAAAAAGCCGGGATTGTTAACGAATTGTTCGATTACCGCGACGGATATATCCTCAACAATGTTAGATATTTGCCGTATCGGTAGTTACGATAGTCTGGCGCTGGGACGAGGTTTATCCCCCGAGCGCCGCCGTGCTTTCTTTGAAGATGCCGGAGACGGCAGAATGAAAATCAAAGATAATGTAAAACGTTTGGTGAGTTTTAAGCCTCAGAATTTGATGGAAAGTTATTCTTTGTTGGGTAAGTTTGATATTATTTTCTGCCGGAACGTTTTAATTTATTTCTCAGCGGATATGAAGTCGAAAGTTCTCAATCAAATGGCGAATAGCTTGAATCCGAACGGATATTTGTTGCTGGGGGCTTCTGAATCGTTGACTGGCCTGACGGACCGTTTTGAGATGGTGCGTTGTAATCCCGGCATTATCTATAAACTTAAATAAACATTTTTATTCTCTTTTTAGACCCGGCATTGCCGGGTTTTTCTTTTCTACCGTCACAACTTTGGTCTGAAATTTGCCTATATTCATGATGAAGTAAAGTGATGATATGTTCACTATGATTATCTCAGGATGAGCGATAAGAGTTAATGTTGGTACATAAATTGCTAAAGTTATGGTGTGGCAAATCAATATATCCATGAAGAGGCGTATATGGCAATCTCATTTGATAAAGCGTTAGGCATTCACCAGTACACTGTCGGTGTCCGTGAGCGTAATGCAGAGATGATTTCCAGCAACATCGCGCAAGCGAATACGCCAGGATATAAGGCCAAAGCTTTAGATTTTGACAAAGCATTACAAGCGGCAAGTTCGGGGGCAAGTATTAGTCTGGCCCGTACCAATGGACGGCACATTCCTGCCTCCATGTCGGTAATAGGGGAAGAGCTTTACCGCATCCCGACGCAACCCGATACCGGTGACGGCAATACGGTTGATGTCGATTTAGAGCGAAATCTTTTTATGCAAAATCAGCTTCGTCATCAGGCTTCCCTTGACTTTCTGGGTGGAAAGTTCAAAGGAATGACCAAAGCAATTAAAGGGGAGTAAATTAGATGAGTCTATTTAACGTATTCAATGTTACAGGTTCTGCCATGAGTGCTGAGTCTGTTCGTCTAAATACAACCTCAAGTAATTTGGCGAATGCTGATAGTGTGAGTAGTTCTGCAAAAGATACTTATAAGGCGCGTCATCCGATATTTGCCGCTGAGTTAAATCGGGCAAAATCGAAAGATGACTATACTGTACCGGTGAAGGTCTTAGGGGTCTTGGAAAGTAACAAACCATTAGTTGCGGAATATAATCCTGACCATCCTCTGGCAAATGAAGATGGTTATATTTATAAGCCGAATGTGAATGTGATGGAAGAAATGGCAAATATGATTTCAGCTTCACGAGCATATGAAACCAATGTTCAACTGGCTGAAGCGAGTAAGCAGATGTTGCTCAGAACATTGCAGATGGGTCAGTGAGGTATAGGAGATAACATATGGCCGGAATAGATAATGTTGGTCAAAATGGCAGTTTGTCCTATATCGATCAACTCAAGAAACTTCAAGAGCAGAAAAAGCCTGATGAGGTCACTGGTAAACAGGATCTGAAACAGGAAGACTTTTTGTCGCTGCTCACCAAACAGCTGGCACAGCAAGATCCATTTAAGCCGGTCAGTAATGACCAGATGATTGCTCAGATGGCATCGTTTGCGACGGTTGATGGTATCGGAAAGATGAACTCTCAGTTTGAAAGTCTTAACTCTTCGATGACGTCGAATCAAGCACTACAGGCCTCTTCATTAGTTGGTCGGGACGTCCTTGTTCCCGGAGCCAGCGGGGTGAAGAAAGATCAAGGCGACATGGCGGCAATGGTGAAACTTCCTGCGTCTGTTGATAATTTACTTGTCCGGATTGAAGATACTGCCGGACAGTTGGTAAGAACATTTGATGTCGGTGCAAAGCCTGCGGGTGATAACCGGATTGAATGGGACGGCAAAGACCAAAACGGCAACCCTTTACCGGGAGGCAAATATAAAGTTAAAGCTTCAGGTCTCGTAGACGGAAAGAGCAAAGAATTTGATGTTTCAACTTATGCAAACGTCAACAGCGTTCTTCTTGGCAAAGGTGATGGTAACGTACTACTCAATCTGGCTGGCTTTGATTCGCCAGTTCGACTTGCTGAGGTACTGGAAGTAGGCAAAGCGTAAGACGCTAGCTAGATAGGAGAATTCAGGATGTCATATGTATCATTAAGTGGTTTATCGGCCGCTCAACTTGACCTCAATACCACCAGTAACAATATTGCCAACGCGAATACCTATGGTTTTAAAGAATCGCGTGCAGAATTTGGTGATGTCTATTCAAATTCATTGTTTACCAATGCGAAAACAACGCCGGGGAAAGGGGTGCAGATAAATAAGGTTGCTCAGCAATTTCATGAAGGGTCGAGTATTTATACCAACAACCCTATGGATTTGCGGATTTCCGGAACCGGTTTTTTTGCCGTCGCAAAAGATCGCCTGGTACCGCAACAGAATGAGTTGACCCGTAACGGTGCTTTTCATATTAACCATGATAATTATCTGGTTACCTCGAATGACGAATACCTGCTCGGATATAACGTCAATCCGGAAACAGGTGATGTATTATCTTATGAGTCGTCCCCAATCAATATTCCTGCTGAGTTCGGTAAACCGAAGCAGACCTCTAACATTGATGTCGGTGTTAACCTGCCGGCAAACGGTGACTTGAAAGATCCGACGCTGTTCGATTTTGAGGATCCGGAAACCTATAACCGTTCGACTTCATCGACCATCTATGACTCGATGGGGCAAGCTTATAAAATGACAACGTATTACCTCAAGGATCAGACTCAGTCGAATACTTGGCAAGTCTACTATACGATGACCGATTCTGAGGGGGAAAAACCGATCAACATCGTCGGAGGTGATGCGACAACACCGACAGGGCATGTTGGCCATACCTTGAAATTTAATAATGACGGGACTTTGGCGAGCATCAACAACGGACAAAATGTCGTTTCTGAACCGTTAGGTACCGGGACAAACCCAATTAACCTCAATGGTGCGGATGTTAACCAAGTGCTTTCATTCGGTCTGGATTCTTCAACTCAGTTTGCCGCACCATTTGAGCTGACGAAGTTTGATGAAGATGGTGCGACAACAGGGTTTTTGACCAAAGTCGATGTGAATGAAGAAGGTAGTATTCTTGGGACATACTCAAACGGTGAGAATGTGACCTTGGGTCGTGTTGCTTTAGTCCGGGTTCCGAATGAACAAGGGCTGGATAGAAAAGGCGGGACTCAGTGGGATTCGACCAATGCTTCTGGCGATAAGATCTGGGGTGAATCCAATAAAGGCTCATTTGGTACGATTAATAGTGGGACGTTGGAGCAATCCAATATCGATATGACCCAAGAGTTGGTTGATTTGATTTCTGCACAACGGAACTTCCAGGCGAACTCTCGTGCATTGGAAGTGCATAATCAGACCCAACAGACGATTCTACAAATCCGCTAATGATCACGTTTTATTCAGACCGACGGCAAAGTCGGTCTGATTTTTTCCTCCCTCCGGCAATCTTGCGGCAAAAACAGCCTCTCTGTTTTTATTTCTGTCGCTAATTATATGAATTATATCGTTATTCATACTTGGCACACCAATTGCTTTATCTCTATCGTATGACGATGATAGGAGTAAATTATGGACCGTGCATTGTTTCTGGCAATGAGTGGCGCAAAGCAGAATATGCAGGAAATGCAGCTCAGAGCGAACAACTTAGCCAATGTGAGCACGACTGGCTTTCGGGCTGATCTGGCTCAGGCTCGCTCTATGCAGAGCTACGGTGATGGGCTACCAACCCGAGTCTTCAATATGACGGAACGTCCGGGAAATAATTTTGCTCAAGGCAGCGTTATGACGACAGGCAGAGATTTGGATGTCACCATTCAGGGGGATGGATGGATTTCAGTACTGGATGATACCGGCACTGAAGGCCTGACCCGCAACGGGAACTTCCAGATCGACCCAAATGGTTTACTGACCAGTGGCAGTGGGCATCTGGTTCTGGGTGACAATGATGCACCGATTACCTTGCCAATTCCACTGAGTAAAATTGAGATCGGCAAAGATGGCACCGTGTCCGTCATTCCCCAAGGTGCACCGGCTGATGCGCTGGAAGTCGTCGGACGAATTAAATTGGTTCGTCCTGATAATCGCACGTTATACAAAGACTCGGTGGGACTGTTTCGGGCCAAAGCACCGAATACTGTATTTAATGAGGACGCGAGTGTGACATTACTGACCGGTGCTTTAGAAGGAAGTAATGTCAATGCTGTCGGAGAAATGACCAATCTCATTGATCTACAGCGTCAGTTTGAAATGCAAGTCAAAATGATGAGTACAGCAGAAGAAATGGATAAAGCGTCCAATTCTCTGTTGCGCACCGGTTAATGAGTGAGAGGAGAAGAACATGCATCCAGCTCTATGGGTAAGTAAAACAGGTTTAGATGCGCAGCAGACGAATATTGCGACGATTTCGAACAACCTTGCGAACGCCTCCACAGTTGGCTTTAAAAAAAGCCGGGCTGTGTTTGAAGATCTTTTTTATCAAAATATCAACCAACCCGGTGGTCAATCTTCACAGAATACCGAACTGCCAAGTGGGTTGATGCTCGGTGCCGGTTCCAAAGTCGTCGCGACGCAGAAAGTTCATACTAACGGTAATGTGCAAACGACCAATAACAGTATGGATATGATGATTGAAGGCGATGGCTTCTTTCAGATCATGATGCCTGACGGCAATATTGGTTACTCCCGTAACGGGCAGTTTACCTTAAATGCTGAAGGAACCATTGTGACATCCGGAGCCGGGTATCCATTACAACCTGAGATCGTAGTGCCGCAAGATGCAGTTTCTGTAACGGTCGGTAACGATGGTCAGGTCTCCGTCCGGATCCGTGGACAGCAAAATAATCAGGTTATCGGCCAGATTACGACGGTTGATTTTATTAACCCCGGTGGTTTGGAGCCGGTCGGCCAGAACTTATATTTACCCACCGGTGCCAGTGGTGATCCGCAAGAAGGGGTTCCCGGATTAGATGGCTTGGGCAATATTCGTCAGTCGATGTTGGAAAGCTCCAATGTGAATGTCACCGAAGAATTAGTCAATCTGATCGAAGCGCAGCGAGTGTATGAGATGAACTCCAAAGTCATTTCTGCGGTAGATAAGATGATGAGCTACGTGAACCAACAGCTCTAATCGGGATTATATGAGAGGTATTTGATGAAACGCTTATTCACTTTGGGATTCATCTGTTTCTTATCGGGATGCTCGCTAATGCCACAGGGGACCACGGAAGATCAGAACGAGAGTGGCACAACGTTGGTTGATGCCGTCGAAGGCGATAAATCCGGAGATACGGGTGGTCAGGGATTGTTGGATGGATTGACCCGGCGAGCTGATCCGGTTGCCGATGATCCTGCCTGGGCGCCGATTCATCCCAATCATCGTCCGAAGCATTATGCTGCGGAGACCGGATCTTTGTTTAATCTGAGCGCTGCAACTAGCTTATATAATGATTCAAAGCCCAGACAAGTCGGCGATATCATCACCGTGACACTGAATGAAAGCACTAAAGCGGCAAAAAGTGCTGATGCAGATTTATCGAAAAAGAATGATGCTTCGATGGATCCGTTGGAAGTGGGCGGTCAGGAAATGAAAATCGGTGATTACAACTTTTCATACAAATTAGGCAATGATAATAAATTTTCCGGCAGTGCGGCAGCCAATCAGAGTAACAGTATTTCCGGTTCAATCACCGTTGAAGTCATTGATGTTCTTGCCAATGGGAATCTTGTGATTCGTGGTGAAAAATGGCTGACATTAAACACCGGCGATGAGTACATTCGTTTGAGCGGTACGGTTCGTCCGGATGATATTGACTTTGATAATACCATTTCATCGAATCGGATTTCGAATGCCCGAATTCAGTATTCAGGGACCGGAACCAATCAAGATATGCAAGAACCTGGCTTTTTGGCACGATTTTTCAATATTGCTTTATAAGTTAAGTTTAAACGTCGTTTTTTTGGCATAGAAGATGACGTGCATGCTAGAGAAGCATGAAGCACAAGGTAAATTGAATGAAAAAGTTAACACTTTTTTTACTGGTGACACTGTTTGTTTCCTTGCAGGTACAGGCGGCGAGAATTAAAGATGTTGCACAAGTGGCCGGAGTGCGTAGTAACCAGTTAGTGGGCTATGGTTTAGTCACCGGCTTGCCGGGAACCGGAGAGTCAACGCCATTTACCGATCAAAGTTTCAATGCGATGTTGCAAAATTTCGGCATTCAATTGCCGCGGGGAACAAAACCGCAGACTAAAAATATTGCCGCTGTGATTGTCACAGCCGAGTTGCCGCCATTCTCCAAGCAGGGGCAGACTATTGATGTCACTGTCTCCTCGATTGGTTCGGCAAAAAGTTTACGTGGTGGCACACTGATGCAGACTTTTCTCAAAGGTCTGGATGGTCAGGTTTATGCGATTGCACAGGGCAATCTAGTCGTCAGTGGATTCAGTGCTGATGGTGCTGACGGTTCAAAAATCGTTGGCAATAACCCTACCGTCGGTATCATTTCTAATGGTGCCAGTGTTGAACGTGAAGTCCCCAACCCATTTGCCCGGGGAGATTATATCACCTTTAATCTGATCGACTCTGACTTCACCACAGCCCAGCGTATGGCGGATACCGTCAATCAGTTTCTTGGCCCTCAAATGGCGACAGCAATTGACGCAACATCCGTGCAAGTGCGGGCACCAAGAGATGCGGGGCAACGAGTCGCGTTTCTCTCTGCGGTTGAAAACCTTGAGTTTAATACCGCTGTGGGTGCCGCGAAAATTATTGTCAATTCACGGACAGGCACGATTGTGGTTGGTCAATACGTACGGTTGAAACCGGCTGCCGTCACTCATGGTGGTATGACTGTTGCTATCAAAGAAAAACTGAGCGTGAGCCAGCCTGAACCATTCTCAAATGGTCAAACGGCTGTGGTACCGGATTCCGATATCTCTGTAAAAGAGAAAAAAGGAAAAATGTTTAATTTCCAGCCGGGCGTCACACTTGACGATCTCGTGCGAGCCGTCAATGAAGTTGGCGCTGCGCCATCGGATTTAATGGCTATCTTGCAAGCTCTGAAACAGGCCGGTGCAATTGAAGGCCAGCTAATTATCATTTAAGGGGAAGCACGATGGTCAATGACGTAAAAGATATCGGCTTTGTACAGGATATTACCCAACTGGACCAATTGCGTAAGCAAGCGGTCAGTGGTGATAAAGCGAGTGAAAAATCAGCATTAACCGCTGCAGCCAAACAATTTGAGGCAGTGTTTACATCAATGCTTTTCAAGTCGATGCGCAAAGCGAACTCCGGCTTTGAATCCGATCTGCTGCATAGTAAAACGGAAGATTTTTACCGCGAAATGCTGGATGAACAAATGGCGAGCCAACTGAGTTCTTCAGGTCGGTTAGGGCTTGCAGATATGATTGTCGCTCAGCTCTCTGCCAATATAGATGGGAAGAGCTCTCAACCCGATCAAGAGTCATCTCAACCTGATCCTTTGTTGCAGGCATTGGCTCGTGTTCGGGCTCATCAACAGCAAACTTCCGAGCAAGAAAGTATGAACGGTGTTCACCAGTCTGCTGCTGTGACGGAGCCACGCCGATTTGATTCACCTGAATCCTTTATCCAGACATTGAAGCCTTATGCCGAAAAAGCGGCTCGCGTGCTGGGGGTTGATGCCTCGGTATTGTTGGCTCAGGCCGCACTGGAAACAGGCTGGGGGACTAAAGTAGTCGCGAACGCCCGTGGAAGCAGCCATAACTTGTTTAATATCAAAGCGGATCGGAGTTGGCAGGGCGACAAAATGGCGACTCAGACCCTGGAATATTATGACCAGACACCCGTTGTTGAAAAAGCCTCATTCCGATCTTATGACTCGTATCAAGACAGTTTCGATGATTATGTCAACTTCCTGAAAAAGAATCCTCGTTACATGACTGCGCTGAATAGTCATCAGGGGAATCCTACTTTTTTCATTGAAGGGATTCATCAAGCAGGATATGCAACCGACCCTGACTACGCTGACAAAGTTCTGCGTGTTCGTTCTCAAATTCAGCAAATGGATTAGTATACTTCCTCTCTTCTCCTGCCGGGCGGAAATATCCTTCCGGCATCTTAATAACTCATTGTATTTTATCTGATTAATTTAATGGCATACATATTGCTTCATGTTGATAGAAGGTTCAGTTTTTACTGATGATTTTTATCTTGTGGGGGCGATATGGCGTCTGATTTATTGAATATTGGGACTCAGAGTGTCTTAACATCTCAAAGACAGCTCAACACGACCGGTCACAATATATCTAACGTAAATACAGAAGGTTACAGTCGTCAATCTGTGATTCAGGGCGTGAATGCTCCGCGTATGTACGGCGGTCAGACCTATGGCATGGGTGTCCATGTGGAAAATGTTCGCCGCTCATGGGATCAGTTTGCCGTCAAAGAGCTAAACATTGCCACAACGGATTACTCCTACAAACATGATACCGAGCAAAATCTGGATATGTTATCCAAGATGCTCTCTTCTGTTGCTTCCAAGAAAATCCCGGAAAACATGAACGAGTGGTTTGACGCACTGAAAACGCTGGCTGATAGCCCCAATGATATGGGCGCACGGAAAGTGGTGCTGGAAAAATCTCAGTTAATGACTCAGAACCTGAATGATTTTCATGAAACGATTCGTCGCCAGTATGAGACGGTCAATAAAGGATTGGATCTCGGTATCAAGAGAATCAACCAACTTGCTTTAGAAATTAGAGATTTACAGCGTTTAATGATGCGTACTCCCGGGCCACACAATGATCTGATGGACCAACATGAAAAGTTAGTGAAAGAACTCTCTGAGTACACCAAGGTGACTGTAACGCCACGGAAAAATGCTGAAGGGTTCAATATTCATATCGGTAATGGACACACCTTAGTTTCTGGCACTGAAGCCAGCCAGTTGAAGATGATTGATGGTTATCCCGATACGCATCAATGGCGTCTGGCGATGGTTGAAGGGAAGGGGATTAAAGCGATTACGTCTAAAGATATGGGGGGCAAGATCGGGGCGTTATTTAATATGCGCGATAACGAAATTCCCAACGTACTTGATGAGATTGGCCGGCTTGCGACCAGTTTCTCTTATGATGTGAATAAGTTGCAGCGGCAGGGGCTTGATCTGAATGGTGACATCGGTGACTTGATGTTCACCGATGTGAACGATGAACGGATTGCCAAAGAACGGGTGATCACCAGTAGTGACTCTGAAGCGGATATGGCGGCCTATATCGAAGATGTTTCACAATTGAAAGGTGGTGAGTATTCACTACTTTATGACGGTAGTGAATACATTGCGATTTTACCGAATGGTGAGCAGCGGGTGCTTTCTCCCAGTAGTGGGCAAATCTATATTGATGGGATGAGAATTGAAATTCTCAATGAACCGAAAGAGGGTGAGCGAGTGCTCGTCCGGCCAACTCGTTCCGGTGCGGCAACTATCAAAATGGAAATGAACGATCCGGCAAAAATTGCCGCTCAGAGTTATGAAGCTTCAACCACTTTTGCTCAGGGAAGTGCCACTTTTAAAATTATACAAGCCGGTGAGTTGCGAGAATTTGAAATTGATGTCTCTGAGCTGGGAGATACTTTCACGGTTAAAGATAAAGACGGCAATATTGTGGCAGAGAATCAAGCTTATCCGCCGTCTGGCCCTGTGACTGTAATGGGCACGACATTTGAACTGTCTGTCGGGGCTTTGCCAAAAGATAAGTTTACCGCGAACTTGGTGCCCTCTGAAGGGGATAACGGCAACCTGAGAAAAATGCAGAATATCCAGACCGAGAAGAAGCTGGACAACAATGAGTCCACGATTCTGGATGTTTACCACAATCTGAATACCAATGTCGGTCTGAGAATGTCTACCGCGTCTCGGTTGACTGATGTGGCCCGCCTCGAGAAAGAGGCCGCCCAAGAACGGATTGCCTCCGTGTCAGGTGTGAACCTGGATGAAGAAGCTGCCAATATGATGAAATTCCAACAGGCATATATGGCATCTTCGCGGATTATGCAGGCGGCCAATGACACTTTTAATACCATTTTACAGTTGAGATAGGGAGGAGGATCTTATGGTTGGTCGTATTTCAAGCTTCCATAACTATCAGGCTGTTCAGAATGACATTCGCCGTCAAGAAGCCAAGGTTTATCACAATCAGGCTCAATTAGCGTCGGGTAAAAAACTGATGTCTCCCAGTGATAATCCACTGGCAACGCATTACATTCAAAATGTGGGTCAACAAGAAGAGCAACTGCGTCAATATCTTGATTCGATTGTTCTGGTTCGTAACCGATTGGGACATCAAGAAGTCATTATTTCCAATGCGGAAGATTATGCCGATGAGGCAAAGCGTACCGTTATGGAGATGATCAACGGTTCATTATCACCTGAAGATCGCCAGGCGAAAGAGCGCGAGTTGGAAGAGTTGGCCGATAACTTTCTCAATCTGTCGAATGTTCAAGATGAACTAGGAAACTACATTTTTGCCGGTACCAAACCGGATAAGCAGCCCTTCTTTCGTGATAAAGAAGGCAATGTGACTTATGCCGGTGATGATTATCAACGCAAGATGCGAATCTCCAATAGTCTGGAAATGCCGTTCAACAGCCCCGGCAGTAAAGTATTTATGCAAATCGACAATCCTTTTGGTGACTATGAACCCGATTATCGGCTGCAGGAAGGCTCTGAGCTGTTGCTGGAAAAAGCCACCAATACTGATCCTCAAGATCAATCACAATATCGGGTGACTTTTGTTGATATGGGCAACGGCAAATATGGCTATCAGTTAGAACAGGACGGAAGTGCCGTTCAGGCCGGAGAATTTGATCCCAAAACCGGTATTAATTACGAAGGCGTAAATATTGAACTGAAAGGACAAATTTCGCCGGGAGATGTCATCGAACTGTCTCCCAGAAAGACATTCAACATTTTTGATAGTTTCAAAAAGGCAATGGAATATTCACGCGACTCCGTTGCCGATGGATCAGCGACCGCTAAGCTCCATCAAGTGACCAGAGAGTTTCATGCCGCCTTTATCCACTTAACCAAAGTGAGAACGGATATCGGTGCGCGACTGAATACATTGGATATTCAGGAACAAGAACATGAAGACTTCAAACTGACATTGGCAAAATCCAAAAGTAGTTTTGAGGATCTTGATTATGCGGATGCTGTGATCGAGTTTAACGAAAATACTCGTGCACTTCAGGCATCTCAGCAGGCTTTCAGTAAAACGAAGGACTTAACACTATTCAATTATATCTAACTTTCATTTGCCTTATGTGCCATGCCATAAGTCGCGAAAGGAGTTGTGTTGAATATTGTTTTTCGTTGAGACGAGCATTTTGATGTAAGGCTCGTTTTACGAAAGTAAAGCTTTGCCAGTTGCAGGTGCCAAAGTCGTTATTGCTGAGGCAATCAAGCGGCAACGAAGCGGCAAAGCGGAAATGAAACAGGATTGCAGAGAGAACCAGATACGTTATTGTATGGTTTATTTGTTTTTAACTTATTGATTTTACTTAATAATAAAATTATCTAAAAGTTGGCACAGTAATTGAATTAAATCTATCAGAGCGCAAGTTATCGGTTTGGAACCGGCAATGTTGCAGATGTGGCAAGTTATTTACGGTCAGTGCTTCCAAATAAGAGTTAAAGCTGACCGCTTCGCAGAAAGCTTGCGGACTCAATAGGAGAGCAAACTATGACCATCACAGTCAATACCAATGTGTCAGCGATGACCGCTCAGCGTTACCTGAATAAGGCAACGGGTGAGTTGAACACCTCCATGGAGCGTCTGTCTTCGGGAAACCGGATTAACAGCGCAAAAGATGATGCGGCAGGTCTTCAGATTTCGAACCGGTTGACTGCTCAGTCCCGAGGGTTGGATGTCGCGATGCGAAATGCCAATGACGGTATTTCGATTGCACAGACTGCTGAAGGGGCAATGAATGAGTCAACCAGTATATTGCAGCGGATGCGAGATCTGGCACTCCAGTCTGCAAACGGTACCAACTCCTCATCTGAGCGTAAGGCGCTGAATGAAGAGTATACGGCCCTTCAGGATGAATTGAACCGAATTGCAGAAACAACCTCGTTTGGTGGCCGTAAACTGTTGAACGGTACTTTTGGAGAGTCTGCTTTCCAGATTGGTGCCAGCTCCGGTGAAGCGATCATTGTTGGCCTCACCAGCATTCGAGCCGATGATTTTCGTATGGGCGGCCAGACATTTGTGTCCGAACAAGGGAAAGACATGAATTGGGGCGTTCCTGCGAATGCCCGCGACCTAAAGCTGGAGTTTACCAAGAAAAACGGGGAACAAGTTTCCGTAGATGTCATGGCAAAACCAGGTGATGACATCGAAGAGTTGGCAACTTATATCAATGGTCAGGTCGATGATGTTACCGCGTCTGTGAATGATGATGGACACCTGCAGCTCTTCATGCCGGAATCTAATCTTCAGGGGAACCTCTCCATATCCGGCGGGTTAGCCACCGAGTTAGGTCTGGATGGTGGTCCGGGACGGAATACGACGGTTCAGACAACCGATATCATGAATGTTGGTAATTCGCAGAACTCTGTCGGTGTTCTTGATGCTGCCCTTCATTATGTTGATGCACAACGTGCCGATTTAGGGGCAAAACAGAACCGTTTAAGTCACAGTATCAATAATTTGTCGAACATCCAGGAAAATGTTGAAGCGTCGAAGAGCCGGATTAAAGATACCGACTTTGCGAAAGAAACGACGCAGATGACAAAAGCTCAAATATTGCAACAGGCAGGTACTTCAATACTTGCTCAGGCAAAACAGTTACCAAACTCTGCAATGTCACTATTGCAGTAGCTGCGGAGCTTTATCATTCAGCTCAGACGTGGGTATGTGATAAAGCTTCCTTGGTAAAGTGTGATTTGTGGATGGTATAAAGCTCTCTCAAGTTTAATACCTGCTTTATATTCATTCCTCATCATGCGCCCGGTTAGTCATGATGTGTTCATTTCTCTTGATCTCCACATGATTGACTTACCACCAATAGCCCCGGTTCTCTCAAAGATAAGGGGCTTTTTCTTTTCTCATCATATCAATTCGTTATCCCCAAATCAGATGATAGCAAGCGCTATTGTGACTGACTCATCTGCGTCATAAATTCCGGCCCCTCGGCACAACGAGGAAAAACTTGAGTCTTTTCTTAGTTTTATGTGAGATTTGTGTTACCTCTCTCACTTTCCCCTCCGGACCATCACTTCGCTATGAAAAAAACACCTTTTTTCTAAAGGAAATTCATTCTGAGTCGCTAAAAGGTCGAACTTTGAGAGAACTATAGTTTTCCGAGACGTCGGAAAACAGTCAAGAATTTCCGCGACGTCGGAAAATCAATAGGAGAAACCACTATGGCGGTTAATGTTAACACAAACGTTTCTGCGATGACGGCCCAGCGCTATCTTAACAGTGCAACGAAGTCGATGAACTCATCAATGGAACGCTTATCCTCAGGATATCGAATCAACAGTGCTAAGGATGATTCGGCTGGCCTTCAAATCTCAAACCGTTTGAGTGTTCAAAGCCGGGGATTGGGTGTTGCTGTTCGTAATGCGAATGACGGAATTTCAATTGCTCAGACTGCGGAAGGGGCAATGAATGAAACAACCAGCATTCTGCAACGGATGAGAGACTTGTCTCTTCAATCTGCGAATGGTTCTAACTCGAAATCGGATCGTGTTGCGATCCAAGAAGAAATTACAGCATTGAATGATGAATTAAACCGTGTTGCGGAAACAACATCATTTGGTGGTAATAAGCTTCTAAACGGTACTTTCGATACCAAATCTTTCCAGATCGGTTCTGATAGCGGTGAAGCTGTGATGCTCCATCTGAAAGATATGCGTAGCGACAATAACATGATGGGCGGTATGTCTTATATTGCTGAGAATGGTAAGGGGAAAGACTGGCAAGTTCAAAATGGTGCCAACGATCTGACCATCACAGTCAATGACAAATTCAATGGCGAGCAAACCATCAACATCAATGCGAAAGCGGGTGATGATATCGAAGAGCTGGCAACCTATATCAATGGTCAGACTGACATGGTGAAAGCGTCTGTTGATGATGAAGGTAAACTGCAATTATTCACAGATAGTAATAAAGTGGATGGTTCAGTGAGCTTTGGTGGCAGCCTTGCTGGTGAACTTGGAATCGGTGAAGGTAAAGCGACAACAGTCAGTAACATTGATGTAACTTCGGTTGGCGGTGCTCAACAGTCAGTTGCAGTCGTTGACGCTGCACTGAAGTATGTGGATAGTCATCGTGCTGAGCTTGGTGCATTCCAAAACCGTTTCGGACATGCGATCAGTAACTTGGATAACATCAATGAGAATGTGAATGCTTCGAAGAGCCGAATCAAAGATACCGACTTTGCGAAAGAAACTACAGCATTGACGAAGTCTCAGATCCTTTCTCAGGCATCAAGTTCTGTTTTGGCACAGGCGAAACAGGCACCAAGTGCTGCATTAGGACTACTTGGATAATCTGCTTTATCCTGACGAGAAAAATCCAGCTTCGGCTGGATTTTTTTATGGTTAGCAAACGGGATAAGAGACTTTAATCCAAATGGAATACGCACGAAAACCGGTGGCCATCAGGTGTAATTTTCGCAGTTCAGATAAAAGAAAACCCAGACAGATGTCTGGGTTAAAATCATGGTGCGGAAGGAGAGACTTGAACTCTCACACCTTGCGGCGCCAGAACCTAAATCTGGTGCGTCTACCAATTTCGCCACTTCCGCATTGTTTCGTTTTGAGCTTTCGCTCTGACTTTCAACGCTTTTAAACAGTTATGTTTCAAACAATCAATGTTCAAAGTCATTTGATATGGCAGGTCTACCTGGATTCGAACCAGGGGATGACGGGATCAAAACCCGTTGCCTTACCACTTGGCGATAGACCTGTAATATTCTTTTGCTGGTGCGGAGGGAGGGACTTGAACCCTCACGTCCTAACGGACACTAGCACCTGAAGCTAGCGCGTCTACCAATTCCGCCACCACCGCATGTCAGTAGCAAAAGAATTAAATATGGTGGCTACGACGGGATTCGAACCTGTGACCCCATCATTATGAGTGATGTGCTCTAACCAACTGAGCTACGTAGCCATAATTAGTTATCTAGTTGATAACAAAATCATGGTGCGGAAGGAGAGACTTGAACTCTCACACCTTGCGGCGCCAGAACCTAAATCTGGTGCGTCTACCAATTTCGCCACTTCCGCACTGTTTTACTGCACTGAGCTTTTCGCTCTGACTTTCAACTGTTGCTCAAAGTCATTTGATATGGCAGGTCTACCTGGATTCGAACCAGGGAATGACGGGATCAAAACCCGTTGCCTTACCACTTGGCTATAGACCTGTCGTCATAACTTCATTTAAGAAATTATCTTAAATATGGTGCGGAAGGAGAGACTTGAACTCTCACACCTTGCGGCGCCAGAACCTAAATCTGGTGCGTCTACCAATTTCGCCACTTCCGCATTGTTTTACTGTACTGAGCTTTTCGCTCTGACTTTCAACTGCTGTTCAAAGTCATTTGATATGGCAGGTCTACCTGGATTCGAACCAGGGAATGACGGGATCAAAACCCGTTGCCTTACCACTTGGCGATAGACCTGTAATATTCTTTTGCTGGTGCGGAGGGAGGGACTTGAACCCTCACGTCCTAACGGACACTAGCACCTGAAGCTAGCGCGTCTACCAATTCCGCCACCACCGCATAAGAGTAGCAAAAGAATTAAATATGGTGGCTACGACGGGATTTGAACCTGTGACCCCATCATTATGAGTGATGTGCTCTAACCAGCTGAGCTACGTAGCCTCATTTTAGAGCGAGACAATATAATCAATCCCGCAGTTTGTTTCAATCTCTTTTTCCCAGATTGAGACAAATTAAATATGGCAGGTCTACCTGGATTCGAACCAGGGGATGACGGGATCAAAACCCGTTGCCTTACCACTTGGCGATAGACCTGTCGTCGTAACTTGAGAAGTTACCCTAAAACTATGGTGCGGAAGGAGAGACTTGAACTCTCACACCTTGCGGCGCCAGAACCTAAATCTGGTGCGTCTACCAATTTCGCCACTTCCGCATCTATTTCCTAAAGACTTTTCATATTAAAAATCTTTAGGAAATGGTGGCTACGACGGGATTCGAACCTGTGACCCCATCATTATGAGTGATGTGCTCTAACCAGCTGAGCTACGTAGCCACAAACCCCGGTGCAGGAGAACCATAATCCTGCGAACGGAGCGCATTATGCGGATATGGCTTGAGAGCGTCAATAGTTTTTTTGAATAAATCGAGGAAAAACAACTGTTCGTTTTTTTTTTAGTCAAACAGAACTGTTTATAGACAAAATAACTCGCAAATCAATTGGCTGAGAGCAGGTATGGGGGATTTGGGTTCGGTGTTTCAGAAAAACGAGATGTGGCTGATTAGAGACATAAGGCCCTCTATTGAGGGCTTTATGTTCAGAGGATATTGGCAATCAGATTAGACATTGAAGCGGAAATGGATCACATCGCCGTCTTTGACAATATAGTCTTTCCCTTCCAAACGCCATTTGCCGGCTTCTTTTGCACCACTCTCACCATTATACTGGATGAAATCATCATAACCGACAACTTCAGCGCGGATGAAGCCTCGTTCGAAGTCCGTATGAATTTTTCCGGCAGCTTGGGGAGCTGTTGAACCAATCGGAATCGTCCAAGCTCTGACTTCTTTCACACCTGCGGTAAAATAAGTATGCAGTTCGAGGAGTTCATAACCTGAACGAATCACACGGTTCAATCCCGGTTCTTCAATCCCCAGATCGGCAAGGAACTCATCTCGTTCTTCATCATCTAACTCAGATAGTTCTGACTCAATGGCTGCACATACTGCAACGACGACATTATTTTCTTGTGCTGCAAATTCTCGAACGGCATCCAGATAAGGGTTATTTTCAAAACCGTCTTCATTCACGTTCGCGATATACATAGTCGGTTTGAGGGTCAGGAAATTGAGATAACCAACTGCCGCCAATTCCTCTTTTGCCAGTGTCACACTGCGGGCCATTCCACCCTCAGTGAGGACGGGAAGCAGTTTTTCCAGAACGGAAATTTCAAATTTTGCCGCTTTATCACCGCCTTTAGCACGTTTGGCTTGGCGTTGAATCGCTCGTTCACAAGTGTCTAAATCGGCCAAAGCCAATTCTAAGTTAATGACCTCGATATCTTCGATAGGAGAAACTTTGCCAGCGACGTGTACGATGTTTTCGTTTTCGAAACAACGAACCACATGACCAATTGCGTCAGTTTCACGGATGTTGGCCAAGAACTTATTGCCTAGCCCTTCACCTTTCGATGCTCCGGCAACTAAACCAGCAATATCAACAAACTCCATTGTGGTCGGCAATATCCGTTGAGGATTGACAATTTTAGCGAGCGCCTCAAGGCGCAAATCCGGAACCGGGACGATGCCTGTATTCGGTTCGATGGTACAAAACGGAAAATTTGCCGCTTCAATTCCTGCTTTGGTTAAAGCGTTAAAAAGTGTTGATTTGCCAACATTTGGTAAACCAACAATGCCACATTTAAACCCCATGACTATAACCTTATTCAGCTTTGAATGTGTGTAAACGATTTTGTGCTTTCGTAAGACCTTCTTTGAGCAGTATGTCCAAACAGCGGACAGACTCGTCTACAGCGGCATCGAGGCATTCCTGTTCTTTTTCAGGCGCCTTACCTAACACATAACCTGTAACTTTATCTTTATGTCCCGGATGACCAATGCCGATCCGGAGACGGTAGAATTCTCTATTATTACCCAGCTTACTGATGGTATCTTTTAAACCGTTATGTCCCCCGTGACTGCCGCCTTGTTTAAATTTAGCAACACCGGGTGGTAAGTCTAGCTCGTCGTGAGCCACCATAATTTCTTCCGGCTGGATCTGATAAAACTTTGCCAGAGCGGATATCGCTTTCCCTGATAAGTTCATATACGTTGTCGGAATCAGTAAACGTAACTCCTGACCTTGAATGCTAATTCGACCAGTCAGACCAAAAAATTTGGGCTCATTTTTTAACACTGTATGGTGAGCACGGGCTAATTCTTCGATGACCCATGCCCCTGCGTTATGCCTTGTTCTTGCGTACTCTGGGCCCGGGTTGGCTAGCCCAACAAGTAGTTTTATGGGTTGACTCACAGTCAGGCTCTCCTGATGTCTACAATGAAAAGCGCGGTATGATAGCACAGAATTTTTTATCCCCAAACTTCCTGAACCACGGCATAAACCGAGGCAATTTTTGTGTGGTAACCATTTTTCAGGGAATCTGAGTTGATGGTGAAACTTTAGGAAATAAAAAAGCATCTCCGAGGAGATGCTTTCAAAAACAGAGATGAGCGATTAATTGAACATCGCTGAGATTGACTCTTCGTTACTGATGCGGCGAATTGCTTCAGCAAGCATCGTTGAGAGTGTCAACTGAGTCACACGGCCTGTTGCTTGCATTTCTTTCGAAAGCGTAATCGAGTCAGTGATGACAACCTGATCGAGAACTGAGTTCTTAATATTCTTAGCTGCATTGCCTGAGAATACTGCATGAGTTGCGTAAGCAAAAACCCGCTTCGCTCCGCGTGCTTTTAAAGCCTCAGCCGCTTTACATAGTGTGCCACCGGTATCGATCATGTCATCGACAATGACACAGTCACGGCCTTCAACATCACCAATCAGGTTCATGACTTCAGAAACGTTCGCGCGAGGACGGCGTTTATCAACAATCGCAATATCGATGTCACCGAGTGCTTTGGCTGTCGCGCGTGCACGGACAACACCACCCAGATCAGGTGATACGACGACTGGATCTTCCAGACTTCGTGCTTTCATATCTTCAAGCAAGACGGGCGTTCCAAAGATGTTATCAACAGGAACATCAAAGAAACCTTGAATCTGTTCAGCATGTAGATCGATCGTCAGTACGCGGTCAACACCAACGTTCGAAAGAAAGTCAGCGACGACTTTCGCGGTAATTGGCACACGGGCAGAACGGACACGACGGTCTTGGCGAGCATATCCAAAATAAGGGATAACAGCGGTAATACGGCCTGCTGAAGCACGGCGCATCGCATCAATCATTACCACGAGTTCCATCAGGTTGTCGTTAGTTGGTGCACAGGTTGATTGAATGAGAAATACGTCGCTTCCTCGCACATTCTCGTTGATTTGTACTGCAACTTCACCGTCTGAAAAACGGGAAACAGTGGCATCTCCAAGAGAAATATACAAGCGATCAGCAATACGTTGAGCTAGTTCAGGGGTAGCGTTACCGGCAAATAGCTTCATATCAGGCACGGTGGAAACCTCAGGGTTGCGTCCAGTATTTAAAATAGGTTGGGTGTGGGCCGATTGATCATACTCTTGTTATGATGATTTACTAACTGATATATCACTATCCATCTTAACAATTGTTGTTTTCACAACTGTGAGTATAGCCTGTCAAAGTTTCTTTTAGCGGCGAAATATTACATCCTTTTGCTACAAAAGCAGAAACTCCATCCGGCAAACGGGAAAGAACCTGTTGTGCTTCATCTTTGCTAGAAAATTCAGCAAAAACACATGACCCAGTCCCGGTCAATCTCGACGGCGCGTATTGTAGCAGCCATGAAAGTTGCTTATCAACCTCTGGGTAAAGCTTTCGGACAATTTTTTCGCAATCGTTTTCGTACGGAGTTTGTAAAAGCATTGTCAGATCTCGCTTGAGCGTGTTTCTAGTTAATTTGGGATGCGAAAAAATGGCAGCAGTTGAAATACTGACATTGGGTCTGACAACCAGATACCATCTCTCTTGTGGTGTGACGAAAGTCAGCTTTTCTCCGACACCTTCCGCATAAGCCGCATGGCCTTGTACGAAAACGGGAACATCAGCACCGAGTTGCAATCCGATTTCAGCCAGTTGACTTTGGGATAACCCACATTGCCAGAGATGATTCAGGGCCACTAAGGCTGTCGCCGCATTGGATGAACCACCTCCGATCCCGCCGCCCATCGGTAACACTTTATGCAAGTGAATATCAGCGCCTAACGATGTTTGTGTGTTGAGTTGAAGTTTTCGGGCGGCTTTCCAGATCAGGTTATCATGCAATGGAACGCCATCAATTTCCGGCGAGACAGAGATGTTCCCGCTAGTATTGACCCGGATCGTCAGTTCATCCCCGTAATCGAGAAACTGGAAAAGTGTTTGCAGCTCATGATAACCATCATCCCGTAGACCCGTGATATAAAGAAACAAATTCAGTTTGGCTGGTGATGGCCAGACGGTTTGGGCGGTATTGATAACATCTGATATATTCATGGTGTGACTTTCCATTGCGAGATATGGATATTGATTTTGGTTGGTCCTTGTTGCAGGAACAAACGCTCAGGAAGAGGTAGTTGCTGCTCTTTAAAGGTCACGGCAGTGTATGTTTTGTACTGTACTCGCCATTGCTGATTTGCCAGTTTTTTCTCTAGACTATCCAGCGTGTTATCCGGTTTGAGCGAAAAAGTATCCGCAAGGGCCGGGCGCCCCAGAATCCACTGACTGAGCGAACTCAGGGGAATATCGAGCCCGGTCAGTTGATGTAGTAATAATTCCGGAGTTTGAGCCGTGTAGTGCTGTCCTTCATAGGTATCGGCTTCCGCTCGCTGGGGATAAATATCCATTTTCAAGACGGTTTGTCCCAAAAAGGTGGTTAGTCGCAGTTGACTATGGTGGGCAGATTTCTTCCATTGAAAATTGAGCGAGCGGCGCTCTTGTGGCGAAATGTAGCCCAGTTTACCCGCAATTTGATAAGTACTGATCTGTTGGAGACGCTGCTGGTGTGATTGCCATTCCACGGGGTGGAGTGGTGTCTGAACAGTGCTACAGCCAGCCAAAATGATGATAGTCAGAAATACTCGGAGGATGCGATAAGTCATAAATACGGCTTTTGTTGGTCGAAAACGGGTTCTTTAAAACAGCAACACTATAGCATTGATATCACGAAGTTATAAAAACAAATCCGTTAAAGTCTTTTCTTCAATAAGGGCATACAGTAAAATTCCTTTCTTACCCCTTAGAAGATGTGATCAGAGTACCTCCAGTCGATGTCCTTACTTGCCATTGGAATTAATCATCAAACAGCGCCTCTGGAACTGCGTGAAAAAGTCGCGTTTGGTCCGGATAAGCTTCCCGAAGCACTGAGTCAGCTACGGGAATATGCGGATGTTAAAGGGAGTGTCATACTTTCGACCTGTAACCGAACAGAAGTGTACTGTGAGATAAAACCAACGAGTAAAGGACGTTTGATCGATTGGTTATCTGAATTTCATCGTGTTAATCCTCAAGAGTTAAAACCGAGCATTTATATTCATGAAGAGCAAGCCGCAATCCGCCATTTAATGCGGGTCTGTTGTGGGCTCGATTCTTTGGTTTTAGGGGAACCTCAAATTCTTGGGCAGGTCAAACAGGCGTATTCAGAGTCGAAAGATCTTGCATCCGTTGATGCCGCGATAGAGAAACTCTTTCAGAAAGCATTCTCAGTTGCCAAAAGGGTCCGGACTGAAACGGATATCGGTGGTAATGCCGTCTCTGTCGCCTATGCGGCCTGCACTCTGGCAAAACATATTTTCGAATCGTTGACCAATGCAACTGTGTTGCTTGTCGGTGCTGGCGAAACCATCGAATTAGTCGCGAAGCATCTCGCTGCCAATGGTTGTCAGAACATGATTGTGGCGAATCGCACCCGAGAAAGGGCGATGGGATTAGCGGAGCAGTTTGATGCACAAGTGATTCGCTTACAAGAGATTCCTGATCATCTTGCCAAAGCTGATATTGTGATTAGTTCGACAGCCAGTCCTTTACCGATTATCGGCAAAGGGATGGTGGAAAAAGCCCTCAAAGCGCGGCGTTATCAACCCATGTTGCTGGTTGATATTGCTGTTCCTAGAGACGTTGAAGCAGAAGTCAGCGAGATTGGGGACGCTTATTTGTATAGTGTCGATGATTTGCAGTCAATTGTAGACAGCAATATTGAACAGAGAAAGGTCGAAGCGATTCAGGCCGAAGCGATTGTCAGTGAAGAAAGCGCGGTCTTCATGAGCTGGATGCGGTCATTACAGGCCGTTGATAGTATCCGTGATTATCGTGACAGTGCGAATCATATCCGTGAAGAGCTTGTGAATAAAAGTCTCCAGGCGCTCGCGTTGGGGGGCGATCCGGAAAGAATCCTCCGTGAACTCAGTTATAAGTTAACCAATAAATTAATTCATGCGCCGACCCGTGCACTACAGCAAGCAGCCGAGCAAGGGGAACCTGCGAAGTTGGCTATAATCAGACAGAGTCTGGGGCTTGATAATCTTTAATTTCGATATTATTTCCGTATTAAGAAGAAACTATGAAAGCGTCAATTTTACAAAAGCTTGAAACGCTCGCTGAGCGCTATGAGGAAGTTCAGCACCTGCTTGGTGATCCTGATATTATTGGGGATCAAAACCGATTCCGTGCGTTATCAAAAGAGTTTTCTCAACTTGAAGAAGTGACTCAGTGTTTTCAAGCTTATCAGCAGGCGCAAGAAGATTTAGTTGCTGCCGAAGAGATGGCGAAAGAAGATGACGCAGAGATGCGAGAAATGGCTCAGGAAGAGATTGAGGCAGCACGCGCATCGATTGAGCAATTAACTGATACGCTACAAATATTATTGCTACCAAAAGATCCGAATGATGAGCGGAATTGCTTTCTTGAGATTCGTGCCGGAGCCGGTGGTGATGAAGCGGGGATCTTCGCGGGCGATCTGTTCCGTATGTATAGCCGTTTTGCCGAAAGAAAAGGGTGGCGTATCGAAGTCATGTCATTCAGTGAAGCTGAACACGGCGGTTATAAAGAGATGATTGCTAAAGTCAATGGTGACGGTGTCTATGGGACTTTAAAATTCGAATCTGGCGGTCATCGGGTTCAGCGTGTCCCGGCAACGGAATCTCAGGGAAGGGTTCATACTTCCGCCTGTACGGTTGCAATTATGCCGGAAGTTCCGGAAGCAGAATTGCCGGAGATTAAAGCCAGTGACCTGAAAATTGATACCTTCCGTTCTTCCGGTGCGGGGGGGCAGCACGTCAACACGACCGATTCTGCCATTCGGATTACTCACTTGCCGACCGGCGTGGTTGTTGAGTGTCAGGATGAACGTTCTCAACACAAAAACAAAGCCAAAGCGATGTCTGTACTGGCGGCTCGGCTAGCTCAGGCTGAACAAGCGAAACGGGCGGCCGAAGTGTCAGATACGCGGCGTAATCTGCTAGGCAGTGGTGATCGCAGTGACCGTATCCGAACTTATAACTATCCGCAAGGACGGGTATCTGATCACCGGATCAATTTGACTCTGTACCGTCTTTCCGAAGTGATGGAAGGGGAGTTGGATGGCCTGATCGGGCCGATTATTCAAGAACATCAGGCTGATCTCTTGGCGGCATTGGCTGAGCAAAGCTAACTGATGATGTCTCTTCCTGCCCGAATTGATGAATTAACCCGTTACAGCACTGCCGTTTTATCAGAAAGCGGCAGCCCTTCGCCTGCGATTGATGCTGCGGTATTACTTTGCCACGTTCTTGAAAAACCCCGTTCATATTTGTTGACATGGCCGGAAAAAACGCTTACCGAGCCCCAGCTTAATTGGTTTGCTGAATTACTGACCCGCCGTCAGAACGGTGAGCCGATTGCATATATTCTTGGGCAACGGGAGTTCTGGTCTTTGCCGCTGCAAGTCTCCTCGGCCACGTTGATTCCACGTCCGGATACTGAATGTCTGGTGATGGTTGCTTTGGAAAAAGCACGGGAAATTGCCGGGCCTATCTTGGATTTGGGTACCGGGACAGGGGCAATTGCTTTGGCTCTGGCTTCTGAGTTACCCGATATCAATGTGACGGGAGTTGATATTCAGCCAGAAGCCTGTGAGTTAGCGAAGGTGAATGCGGCTCAGTTGGGGATCACCAATGTGAGTTTTCATCAGGGAAATTGGTTTGATGGCATTGATGAAGGTACGAAATTTGCTTTGATCGTTTCAAATCCACCTTATATCGATGCGGACGACCCGCACTTACAACGTGGAGATGTTCGTTTTGAACCGCTTTCTGCCTTAGTTGCAGAAGAGCAGGGATTAGCGGATATCAGAACCATTGCAGTCGCAGCAAGGCAATACCTGCAACTCCAGGGATGGCTGCTGTTTGAACACGGTTATGATCAAGCTGAGTCAGTCAGAGAATTACTGCAATCTCTGGGGTATCGGTCTATTCACACTGAGCAAGATGATTCTGGAAATGATCGCGTGACAGTCGGTTGCTTTCTGCCATAGCTTGTTATGTCATAAGAAAGTGCCCATAAGAGGACGTTTATGTATCTGGGATTAAAATATTTCCACCTATTCACAATTGCGGGCAGTGTCGCTTTATTTTGTCTCCGCTATGGTCTGATGATGATCAATTCTCAAGCGCTTCATCATCGTTTTTTGAAAGTCGCACCGCATGTAATGGATACATTCCTGTTGTTATCCGGTGTCGCATTGTGTGTGATGACTGGCTTTATTCCTTTCACGCCTGAAGCCGCTTGGCTGACTGAAAAACTCATGTGTATGCTGGCTTATATCGCATTAGGCATTTTTACCTTGAAACTAGGCCGGGGTAAGTTGCTGCGGAGTTTGGCATTTCTTGGCGCGCTAGGCTGGGTTGCCATGGCCGCAAAAATTTCTTTGACCAAGTTACCGATATTAATGCATTAATACTGGGCCGATATGTCTATGATTGAATTATTTGACGAAGATTTTGATGCGATGGAGCTGGTGGAAGGTGCGCTTGTACTGAATCAGGCCATTAATCCTGAAACCCGAGTGGCATGGGCAGAACAGACGTTAGTGAAGATGACCCGTGAAGCTGAAGCGTATCTGGATGACGATGCAGATCCAAAAGCTCGATTGGCCGCTTTTTTACGGTTATTTTATCAAGAGTGGGGATTCTCCGGTGATCACGAGGCTTATTTTGAGTCTCGTAATGCATTTATCGATCAGGTGCTTGAACATCGCAAAGGGATTCCTGTCAGCCTGGGCGCTTTATTATTGTACTTCAGTAGTCGGCTGGGATTCCCGTTGCAACCGGTGATGTTTCCGACCCAGTTTTTGATCCAGATAGCCTGGTCCGATGAAGAGCTTGTTTATTTGAATCCATTTTCTGGCGAATATGTTTCGAAGCATACGTTACAAGCTTGGTTGATCGGTAGTAAAGGACCTCTTGCCAAATTAAAACCGAAACACCTTCGGGTCAGCGATCACCCGACAATCATCGGACGCTGGCTGGCTTTGTTGAAAAGTGCGTTGATGCGTGAAGAACGTTATACTCTGGCGTTGAAGTGTACCAATCTGGCGTTGACGTTTGTCCCCGATGATCCTTATGAAATTCGTGACCGTGGATTCATTTATCAGCAACTGGAATGTCATCAGATTGCGCTTTCGGATTATCAGTATTTTATTGAGCATTGCCCGGACGATCCCGCTGCTGAATTATTGAAAAATCAGGTGAATTTGTTGCGTAGTACTGCCGTAACAATCCACTAATATTGGGTTTATAGAGAGAATACGATGGAACAGAAAGTTGTAAAAGTTGGTGATATTGAGGTTGCCAATGACCGCCCGTTTACTTTGTTTGCCGGTATGAATGTCTTGGAATCCCGTGATCTTGCGATGCAAGTTTGCGAGCATTATGTCAAAGTGACGGAAAAGTTAGGGATTCCTTACGTATTCAAGGCCTCATTTGATAAGGCGAACCGTAGTTCTGTTCATTCATATCGTGGTCCCGGTCTTGATGAAGGGATGAAAATCTTTCAGGAACTGAAACAGACTTTCGGTGTGAAAATTATTACGGATATTCATACGGAAGCACAGGCACAGCCGGTCGCGGATGTGGTTGATGTGATTCAGTTACCGGCATTTCTTGCCCGTCAGACTGATTTGGTGGAAGCGATGGCAAAAACCGGGGCGGTGATTAATGTCAAGAAGCCACAGTTTATGAGTCCGGGGCAGGTCGGAAACATCGTCGAAAAATTTGCCGAGTGTGGCAATGACCAGATCATTCTTTGTGAACGCGGTTCCTGCCATGGTTATGACAACCTTGTTGTCGATATGCTGGGTTTCGGTGTGATGAAAAAAGTCTCTCATGGCAGCCCGATTATTTTTGATGTGACTCACTCACTGCAAATGCGTGATCCGACTGGTGCTGCTTCCGGTGGTCGTCGTGAGCAGACTGTAGAACTGGCAAAAGCCGGTTTGGCAACCGGGATTGCCGGACTGTTTATCGAAGCACATCCGAACCCGGCACAGGCGAAATGTGATGGCCCTTCAGCATTGCCTTTGAATAAACTGGAGCCGTTTTTGGCACAAATGAAAGCGCTGGATGACTTGATCAAGAGTTTTGCGGATATAGATATTCAGTAAACTGTTTCACCAATGAGACAGAATGCATCAAAACCATCGTATTGTGCGATGGTTTTTTTATGTCTGCCGGGTTCCTGAATACAGGCCTGACCTTCAGGTAATCTGGTGCGAGCTCTCGTGAACGACTATCTGACGTGCGATCACATCATCAAATATTTGTGACCTTAAGTTCATAATTTTATAGTATTGTTAGTCGGTTAATGTATAGGGTTAACTTATATTCAGGTCTCTTGAGGTGGCTTGAATAGCAACGGACAATCATGTCAGGGACCAAGATTGGCAGGAATATTATGCGATTATCACTTATTTCAACGCAATGGTTTTCAAATCAGTGGCGTTACTCGAAAACCGTTCTCACCGCGTTGCTACTGGTGTTTTTATGGGGATGTACCACAACCCCTGAAAAACAGTGGCATCCGGATCAAACTTACCATCTGACGGTACTTCACACCAATGATCATCATGGGCGGTTCTGGAAGAACAAATATGATGAATATGGCATGTCTGCCCGCAAAACGCTGGTTGATCACATTCGTCAGGAAGTCGCCGCTGAAGGCGGGAGCGTACTGCTATTTTCTGGCGGGGATATCAACACAGGTGTACCGGAATCAGATTTGCAGGATGCCGAACCGGATTTTAAAGGGATGAATATCATCGGATACGATGCAATGGCGGTGGGGAACCACGAATTTGATAATCCATTGACTGTGTTATTCAAACAGCGCCAATGGGCGAATTTCCCGATGCTCTCGGCTAATATCTATGACAAAACCACCGGCAAACGACTGTTCCGCCCGTACAAAATTTTTGATGAGCAGGGGATTCGTATCGCGGTGATTGGTTTGACTACAGAAGATACTGCGAAAATCGGTAATCCGGAATATATCGGCAATGTTGAATTCAGAGACCCGAAGGTTGAAGCGAAGAAATTGATTGCGGAACTGAAAAAAACAGAACAGCCGGATTTGATTTTTGCTGTGACGCATATGGGGCATTACGTCAACGGTCAACACGGTATTAATGCACCGGGCGACGTGGCTCTCGCTCGTTATCTGGAGCCGGGATCACTGGATATGATAGTTGGTGGTCATTCTCAGGAGCCGGTTTGTATGGAAGCACCGAACGTTGCGGATACGCATTTTCAACCGGGGGATGATTGTCAGCCGGATATGCAGAACGGAACGTATATTGTTCAGGCTCATGAGTGGGGCAAATATGTGGGGCGGGCAGACTATGAGTTCCGCAATGGGCAGTTGAAGATGATCAGTTATCAACTGATACCGGTCAATCTCAAGAAAACAGTGACGCTCAAAGGCAAAAAGCAGCGCGTATTGGTCGATGAACAGATACCGGAAGATCCTGCGTTACTGAAGTTTTTGACACCTTATGAAGAGAAAGGCAAGGCTAAATTAGAGCAAAAAATTGCGACGGTAAAAGGACGTCTGGAAGGTGACAGAAATGTGGTGCGTTTCCGGCAAACCAATCTGGGACGTTTAATTGCAATGGCACATAAGGATAAAGTTAAGGCTGACTTTGCTGTGATGAATTCCGGTGGGGTTCGGGATTCAATTGAATCAGGGGATGTCACGTATAAAGATGTCCTGAAAGTGCAGCCTTTTGCCAATATTCTCACCTATGTCGATATGTCAGGAGCTGAAGTGATCGAATACCTAAATCAGGTGGCGACAAAACCAGTTGATTCGGGTGCCTACGCACAGTTTGCCGGTCTTTCCATGACGGTCAGTGCTGCCGGAGTTTCTGACGTAAAAATTGGTGGAAAACCGATTCAGATGACACAAACCTATCGGTTTACTATTCCAAGTTTTAATGCTGCCGGTGGTGATGGTTATCCAAAACTCACGGAGCATGCTGGCTTTGTGAATACTGGATTTGTTGATGCTGATGTTTTAAAAGAGTATTTACAGGCTCATAGCCCTGTTGATGCTTCTCTATATCAACCTCAAGGTGAAATTACCTATCAATAAAAAGCATTTGACTCGGACTCCCGAGTGATTTTTACTTGAGGCGGCAAAATTGCCGCCTTTTTCATTGCAGAAGGTGGTTCATTGCTTGATTGATAAAAAGGACTGACGTATGACTCCTGCGATTCGTTTGGCAAAAAAAAAGAAAATTTCTCATACTATCCATCAGTATGAACATGACCCGAATCATACCAGCTTCGGGCTGGAAGCGGCTGAAGTGCTCGGGCAGGATCCGAAGAAGGTATTTAAAACATTACTGTTCGCGCTGAACGGAGAACCTAAAGCGCTGGCCGTCGCGATTATTCCGGTTGATCAAAAGCTGAATTTAAAACTGGCGGCAAAAGCGGCCGGAGTAAAAAAAGCGGAAATGGCCAATCCTGACATTGCACAGAAAATTACCGGTTATGTGGTCGGTGGCATTAGTCCTCTCGGACAGAAGAAAATGTTGCCGACATTTATTCACGCCAGCGCTGAGAACCAAGAAACAATTTGCGTCAGTGCGGGCAAGAGAGGTCTGGAAATTGAATTAGCCCCCCGGGATCTGGCGGCACTGACACGGGCAACATTTTTACCATTATGTTTAGACAGTGAATGTGTTTAGGTTGTGAATCGGATTGGGCCGGAACATCAATAAACTCCAAACATTTTCACAGCAGATAAAAAAATCCCGGGAATGTCAAACTCCCAGGATTTTTTATCAATGGTGCAGTGGATTAGTCTTCAATCTGAGCATTGTCAACGACATGGTTTTCGCCCAAATCGTCTGGCAAGATTAGATTTAATAAGATAGCGACGACACCACAGAGACTAATTCCCTGCAAGCTGAATTCACCGATACCGAAGGCCATACCACCAATGCCAAATACCAAAGTCACCGCAACAATCACCAGGTTTCTCGATTTGTGCAGATCAACATGATTCTTGATCAGGGTATTCAAACCGACCGAAGCAATTGAGCCGAATAACAAAATCATAATCCCGCCCATCACCGGCACAGGGATGGTTTGGAGTAAGGCTCCGAGTTTGCCGACCAGTGCTAAAATAATGGCAGTCACAGCCGCCCAAGTCATAATCACCGGATTGAATGCTTTGGTGAGCATGACCGCGCCAGTGACTTCACTATAAGTGGTATTCGGTGGCGCCCCAACCATTGCTGCTGCGATGGTTGCAATGCCGTCTCCGGCAATCGTGCGGTGCAGGCCCGGTTTTTTCAGGTAATTTTTTCCAGTAACATTTGAGATAGAAAGAATATCTCCCACATGTTCGACGGCCGGTGCTATAGCAACCGGGATCATAAATAGAATGGCATTTATGTTAAATTCAGGCATGGTGAAGTGAGGAAGCGAAAGCCAAGCTGCATTCTCAACCGCTTCAAAACTAACCACATCAAAAATCAGGCTCAGTGTATAACCGGCAATAATGCCACCGAAAATCGGCAGCAGTTTAAATATTCCGCGAGCAAAGACACTGATGAGAATTGTCGTAAACAAAGAAATACATGAAATCCAGAGTGCAACCTGCCCTTCGATTAACTGGACGGAACCGTCACCGGTTTTTCCCAGAGCCATATTGACGGCTGTCGGAGCGAGACCTAGGCCAATCACCATAATGATCGGGCCGATAACAACCGGTGGCAGAAGTTTATGGATAAAATCAGCGCCATTAATTTTGATTAATCCGCCTAGCACGACATAGACGGCTCCGGCAGCAATCAGGCCACCCATTGTGGCAGGGATACCCCATGCTTGAACGCCGTAGAGGATGGGTGCAATGAAAGCGAAAGAAGAGGCGAGGAAAATAGGGACGGAGCGGCGGGTGACAATTTGAAAAAGAAGGGTTCCGACACCGGCGCCAAAGAGAGCGACGTTTGGATCGAGTCCCGTTAGCAGCGGAACCAGTACCAGCGCGCCAAATGCAACAAAGAGCATCTGCACGCCTAATATGGCATTTTTCATGTTTTTTCCCTGATTAAGACAAATTTTGAGGATTCTATCACTTATTGAAACGTTTGCCATGCTTCAAGGAAGCTATTTTTTGTAAGGGGGGAGATCAGGAATATTTGTCATTGTGGCAGGGTTTTCTTGCCGGGAAACCAATAGTTGCTTATGATCGGGGCACGATTGTTGATGTATTTTGGATTACTATGCGAAATTTCGCTTGTCTGATTTTGTTATGCCTGACTTTTTCCGGTTATGCGGCAACTCAGGTCAATATTTATCGCTCGGAAGTTGAGCTTGATCAGGAACAAGGTGAAGATCAAGCTCGAATTCAGGGCATGGAGAATGTGATTATTCGGGCGACCGGGGAGCAAGATGCTGTCGATAATCCAGTGATTAAGAAAGCACTGTCTCAGAATCGTCTTTATCTGTCTCAGATTAGCTATGGTCAGAAAGATGACCAGAAGATAGTCAAAATGCAGTTTAGTGCCAAGCAGATACGGACACTGCTGACTCAGGCTCAACTCCCTTTTTGGCCGGTAAAACGGGCGACGATTCTAGTCTGGTACGTTGAAGATCAGAACTTCCAGCGCAATATCGCATGGGAAAATGTCGCGAATGCTAATGTTCAGCAATTGAAACAACTGGCTGAAAAACGGGGATTGCCTCTTATCGTCCCAGTCGGTGATTTTGACGATATTACCAGTATTGAAGCATCGGATATCTGGGGGGAGTTTCTTCAGCCGATTCGCGATGCGAGTGAGCGTTATCATCCTGATGCAATTTTGATTATTCGGGCTCAGTCAGACACGCTTAACTGGAAGCTCTACGATCAAACACCAGAAAAGTTGTTAGATATTTCTGTGCCACCAATGGGCGGGAGCCTGAGTGGTAATGATGAACTCGCACAGTTGGTTGATGAATTGACGCAGTACTATGCCAAGAAAAATCGCGTAATTGTTGCCGGACAATCGTCTCATTCCATGATTCTCAATGTGAAACATTTAAGCCGCGCTGTCCACTTTTTCAAACTGGAACAAGCGCTCAATCAGTTAAGTTCTGTGGCAAGTGTCGACACCATTCAAATTCAAGGGGATGAGGTGACATTCCGGGTTCATTTGTTAACCACTCAAGAAGCGTTTGAACAGGAGCTTGCCTCACTCAATTTGATTGAACGACTGCCTGAAGCTGATGAGGCTGCAGATTTAGAAGAGCAACCCGTTGAGCATATGCAAGCAGAGCAATCCACGTCATCCGAAGAGACAACCGTTGACGGAACACCGACCGACCAACCGTTGTCCGAAGAGCATTCGCCTAAGGATGCGACAGAAAAGAAGTCCGTGAATGATGTTGATTCTCAGGCGATGACCAGTCCGCCAGCAGAGACTGGTCAATCTACATTGCTATATCAGTGGCGTGAGCCCCCGGTTTCTGAGCGATCAAACGACGATGATTCTCAAACCGGCGCTTCACAAGATAATTTGCCCCAGAGTCAGGACTCCCAAGATACGCCATAACAAAATAAGGGCCATATTCAGGCCCTTTTTTATGGATTCTGAGCGGGAGGATTGAGCCTCATTGACAGTGAGGCAAGGCGTTGACCAAGTCGTTGCGCCAGTGTTTTTTCATCTGCGCTCAATTGACCGGATACCGTGGCAAGGTGACTGGCACCGTACGGTGTGCCTCCGCTTTGAGTCGTATGCAGTGCCGGTTCACTGTAGGGGATGCCGACAATGAGCATTCCATGATGAAGTAAGGGCAATTGCATACTTTGCAATGTCGATTCCTGACCACCGTGTAACGATGAAGACGACGTAAAGACACATGCTGGCTTATCTATCAGCGCACCACTGATCCATAGTGGTGTGGTTGCGTCCCAAAAGTGCTTGAGTGGCGCTGCCATATTACCGAACCAGACCGGACTTCCCATTGCCAAACCATCACAATCTTTTAATTCATCACATGTCAGATAAGGATCCGATGGCGGTTCTGCTGAAGGTGGAATGTCCGGGACGGTTCTCAGTAATGCTTCACAGCCAGCAATCGCGTTGATACCTCGTGCGATTTGTCTCGCCAGAGTCAGAGTAGAACCGTGGCGGCTGTAATAGAGCACAATAATCCGATGGCTCATAGAATATCGAGTATCTGCTCGGGAGGGCGACCGTGACGGGCTTTGCCATTGGCAACGACGATCGGGCGTTCGATGAGTTTCGGGTGTTCGGCCATTGCTTGAAACAAATCATCGTCACTGAGTGATTCGCGGGCTAAATCTAATTCTTTATAAATACTTTCTTTGGTTCTCATCATATCCCTGACACTGTGAACACCGAGTTGTGAGTAGAGCGTTTTTAGGAGCGACGGCGTGAGCTCGGTTTCCAGATATTTGATCACCTGAGGCTGGATCCCTTTACTTTCCAAAAGGGCAAGTGTTTCTCTGCTTTTTGAGCATTTGGGGTTGTGATAAATGACGACTGACATAGTGACTCCTTCAACTGATTATTTTTGTAAAGCGAGGAATTGTTCCCGCTGAGTGATGAGCTGGTCGATTCTTGCATCGTAGCGGGCTTGTTCTAAACTGCCTAACTTGGCGAGCTGGCTGGCACGGGTATAATACTGGATCGCCTGATCCCAGTCTGCTTTCAGCGCAAATAGTTCAGCGCGTGCTGCATATTCTTCTTGTTGATTTCCTATATGATTATTGGCTTGTGAGAGTAGAGACCAGCCATTCGAATCATCTGGGTGATTGTGGGTATAGCGTTGCAGCGTCTGTACAGCATGCTGATATTGCTTGGCCGCCATTAAAGCATTGGCATAGTTAATCATCAGGACTGAATTATGAGGTGACTGTTTCAGCGCCTGTGCGAGTAATTGAATAGCTTGCTTGGGTTTATCTTGCCCAATATAGATATCGGATGCCGCATCAAGGTAGAAATTATTTTGCGGATCTGCTTTGAGCAGACGTTCCAGAATAGGCGCTGCTTTATCGTACTGTTTATTGTCTAGATAGACCAGTGCGGTGCCGTAATCACAGGCTGCTTGAATAATCGGGTCGTTCTTTTTCCGTTGGCGTTGTAACCAGTCCAGTGCCGCTTTGTCGTCGATATCCGCATAGCGCACGACAACTCTGGCCCGGGCTAATTGATAGTCTTTGGTGTAAGGGAGATTCACATGCTTGTAGTGTTGCGCTCTGGCCCGGCTATCGGTGATCCGGCTATCCGGTAATGGGTGAGTCAGCAGCATTGCCGGCGGGTGGCTGGAGTATTGATACTCTTCAGATAATTTGCCAAAAAATCGTGGCATTGCGTAGGGATCAAATCCCGATTTTGCCAATGTTTCAATGCCAAAACGATCCGCTTCTTTTTCATTCGCCCGAGTATAGTTGATCTGACTCTGAACGGAGCCTGCAGTTGTCGCTGTGACTGCCGCGATACCCGCTTCAGGGGCAGCAATTGCTAACAGGAGCGATCCCGCAAGTGCCGCGATGGTTGCCGGAGAGCGTTTTGCTTCTGCCTCCATGCTTCTGGCGAGATGGCGTTGGGTAATATGGGCAATTTCATGAGCCATGACAGATGCGAGCTCACTTTCTGTCCGGGTGTGTAAAAATAACCCTGAATGCAGCGCAACGTGACCGCCGAAGAAGGCAAACGCATTGATTTCTCGATTGCGGATCAAAAAGAAAGTAAATGGTGTTTTCACATCATTGGCATGTGAAACCAAGCGGTGTCCCAGTGTATTAATATATTCATTTAATACCGGGTCATTGATAATTGGTTGTTTGCTACGGAGGATACGCATGTAAGCGTCGCCATATTGTTCTTCCTGATCAATACTCAGTGTTGCGCCAGCGACCGTGCCGATATCAGGAAGGTCATTGGTATCAGCTGATACAGATGCAGACAACAACATCGATACAGACAGGCATGAACAGAGTAAACTTCGGATGGGTAGACTCATCATATTAATACTATTTTTCCTTTGCAGTCCTGACTATAAGACCTTTTCTTCCGTTATTGGTTTCCCCGACTTACCGACATAGGCAGCAGACTGATTTTTGCGATCTGTTTTCCTATTTTACGGTATCATTAACGGTGGCATACGTTGTAAAACACTATACAATAACAGTCCTGTAGTAAGCATCAAGTGAAAGCATGAAACGCTATTTCCCCCCGATTAACACACATAGTGCGGCCTTATCTTCTTTGTTTTATGGGGTAATATCAATGCCAGAAAACAATATTTCAGAGATGAGGCAGGCTTTCTCATGCCTGACAATATCTGTAAAAAAACAGCTTAGAATATTTTCAGACCACATCGGTCTGTGTGCATATATCCACGGAATGTAAGTAATTCGATGATTACGCTCAACTTAAAGTGATAAAAGGACGTCAATTACATGTTCGATATGTTGAATCGGTGGTACAAACGGCGCTTTTCTGACCCTCATGCCGTTAGTCTTTTTGCGATGTTACTCTTCGGGTTTCTGATTATTTATTTTATGGGGCATTTAATTGCTCCGCTTCTGGTTGCAATTGTTTTGGCTTATCTACTGGAGTGGCCAATCATTCAAATGGTCCGGTTGGGTATACCAAGAACATTGTGTGTGATTCTGGTCATTGCTGTGTTCGTCAGTTTGATGTTGGTTGCCGTATTCGTGTTGATTCCAACGATTTGGAATCAAGTCGGCAATCTGATTAATGATATTCCGGGTATGTATAGTCAGTTACAACATCTGATCAATACTGTGCCTGAGAAATACCCAGAGTTGGCTGATCTGGCGATTGTTGAACCGATGATGGACAACATTAAGAATCAGGCTCTGCATTTTGGTGAAAGTGTTGTCAAAGGGTCGCTGGCTTCTCTGGTGAGTATTGCTACATTGGCAGTGTACCTGATATTGGTCCCGTTGCTGATTTTCTTTCTCCTGAAAGATAAAGGAGAGATGCTCAAAACGGCCAGTAATATCATGCCCAGAAACCGGAAACTGGTGACCAAAGTCTGGCTCGAAATGAATGAACAAATTTCAAACTATATCCGTGGTAAAGTGTTGGAAATACTGATTGTCGGGGGGGTGAGTTACATTGCGTTCGCTATTCTGGATTTACGATATTCAGTGCTACTTGCTGTGGCTGTCGGTTTTTCTGTTCTTATCCCCTATATCGGTGCGGCAGCCGTGACGATTCCGGTTGCGATTGTCGGTGTTTTTCAATGGGGATTTACGCCACCGTTTTATTGGCTCTTAGTCGTCTACGGCATTATTCAAACGCTTGACGGTAATGTGCTTGTCCCCGTTCTGTTTTCTGAGGCAGTTAATCTTCATCCGGTTGCCATTATTGTTGCTGTGCTGGTTTTTGGCGGAATGTGGGGATTCTGGGGCGTATTTTTTGCCATCCCTCTGGCGACTTTAGTAAAAGCAGTTTGGCATGCTTTACCCGCTGGTGAGGTTGATGATGAACCTTCGCAAACTGCATCATAAAATTCGGCATTTACACAGATAATCATTCATAATGGAAGAGATTATTTTCTTGTATGTTTAATATTTGTTTTCACATTTGTCGCGTTGATAAGTGTGGTTTTTATTGTGGTGTCAGAGAGGTTTGCTATGAGGTTTAGCCAAAAGATAGTAGCAGCGTCATCGCTACTTTTGATCGTGACGATCTTGTTGTTGTCCTTGCAACAATTAAGAACGGTTAAAAGTAGTTTTGAGTCCTTGGTTTACAGTAGTTTGCAAGAGTTAGTCTCAGGTGTGAAGAACAGTATCACGACTGATATGCAAGCGAAAGAAGGGATGGCTCATTCGATGACTGAAATTATTCAATTGGATCCCAACAATCGGGATTATGTCAAGAATGTGTTAGAAACACCCACGCTCAAATCAAATTTTGTGGCTGTCGGGCTAGGGTATACAGATGATGGTGCAGTGATCGAAAATGATGATAACTGGGAGCCAACATCGGATTATGATCCGAGGAAACGACCTTGGTACATTGATGTTAAAAACCAAGGGAAAATGATCGTCACCGAACCTTATATAGACTTTACGTCGAAGAAAATCATTATCTCTATCGCGACACCTGTTTATAAAAATGGTCAGTGGGTCGGAGGGATGTATTATGATCTGGATCTCTCGGGCCTCTCGAACGTCGTGAACTCTGTGAACCTTTTTGATGCCGGCCACCTGTTTATCGTGACGGAGAAAGGGGAAACGATTGCACACCCCAATCGGGAATATAATGGTAAGAAATTTACCGAGTATCTACCCGGTGCTCAGCTGAAACCCGGTATGCAGCGTGTGGATATTGACGGTAAAAACTACCTGATTAACTTCACCGAGGTGCCGAGTGAACATTGGTATGTCGGTGCTGTGATTGATGAATCTATCGCCTTTAGTACACTTTCTTCATTAAGAAATAGCTCTATCCTATATACGCTGGCTGGTGTGATTATCAGCTTGATCTTGCTATCCCTGCTTATTAAACGGTTGATTCGTCCACTCGGTATTCTCAATACCGCGATTGATGATATTGCTTCCGGTGAGGGTGATTTAACCAAACGACTGGAAACGAATTTGGATCATGAATTTGCGACATTAGCGATTGGTTTCAACCAGTTTACCGAAAAGCTGCAGCATCAAATCAGTCAGTCGAAAGAAATTAGCCGTGATATTCTGGACGGTATCAAAATCATTGCAAATCATTCGAGTCACTCAGCCGAAGGAATGCAATCTCAAATGTTGGAAGTGGATCAGCTTGCAACAGCGATGAATGAGATGGCAGCGACAGCGTCTGAAGTTGCTCATAACGCGCAAAATGCAGCGACAGCAGCAAAAGAAGCGGATGATGCGTCGAATGAAGGGGCTGAGGTCGTGAGTTATACCACTCAGTCCATCAATGAACTTTCTGCAAGAATTGATCAAGCGGTTGAAGAAGTCACACAATTAGAGTCGGCGACTGCGAATATCGAAACGATTCTGGAAGTGATTAATGAGATTGCGGATCAAACCAATCTGTTGGCATTGAATGCTGCGATTGAGGCGGCCAGAGCCGGAGAATCCGGACGTGGTTTTGCTGTTGTTGCTGACGAAGTCCGGACTTTGGCACAGAGAACGCAGAAATCAACAACTGAGATTCGTACCATGATTGAGCAATTGCAATCCGGTGCGTCTTCTGTGTCTGCTGCGATGGGAGAGAGCAAAGGTAAAGCGGCTGAAGCCGTTGAGAAATCTCATGTGGCTAATCAGGCATTACAGCGCATCAGTCAAGCGATTCAGCAGATTAGTGATATGAATATTCAAATCGCTTCGGCAGCGGAAGAGCAAAGTCTGGTTGCTGAAGAAATCAACAATAACATGGTGAAAATTAAAGATATCAGTAGTGAAGTTGCAGACTCTGCCAAAGGGGCAAGCCATGCAACGCAGCAACAGGTTGATAAAGTCCATCAGCAAGAAAAACTGTTGAATCAATTTATCGTTTGATTTGTGATTAAACGATTCAGAGAAAAAAATGCCAGCCGTCAGGCTGGCATTTTTATAAGGGGTTCAGGCCAGATAGTCCAATATGACCTGATGATGATCTTTGGTTTTGAACTTATCAAAGACGTGCTCGATGACACCCTCTTCATTGATGAGAAAACTGATACGGTGCAAACCATCGTAGACTTTGCCCATGAACTTTTTCTCTCCCCAGACCCCAAAGGCTTCTGCAAGCTGGTGATCTTCATCCGAGAGTAGTGTGAAGTTCAGGTTATCTCTTTCGATGAATTTTCCTAAACGCTTGACCGGATCGGTACTCACTCCCAGCACAACAATATTTTTATTATCAAGTTCTGCTTTGATATCGCGTAGCCCTTGTGCCTGAACGGTACACCCCGGAGTCATGGCTTTCGGATAAAAATACAGCAGCACTTTCTTGCCTTTGAAATCAGTCAAACTCACAGGGTTGCCATCTTGATCCGGAAGTGAAAAGTGCGGTGAAGGTGTACCTGCTTGTAGTGGATTCATGATATTTCCTTTTGTCAGCTTATTTTATATGTATTCATCACTATTGTCGGGATCTTATACCCTGAGAGTCATAGAGACTCAAGTCAGACTGTCAGAAAACAGAGATTCGAATCCGGCGGGTAAATATTCCCCACAACTTCAAGAAACTACATCGATAAATCATTTGGATAGATTCTCTTGTTTTACTCAAATAAGAGAACTTATTCACTTGTGTTTCTCAGTATCCTTACAGTACCATGCAATGAGATTCAACTTATGGAGAAAGACATGTTTTCTGGAAGTATAGTCGCACTAATTACCCCTTTTGATAGCGATGGAGAAGTAGACTACGGAAGTCTAAAAAAATTGGTCGATTTTCATGTAGATGCAGGAACCGATGCGATTGTATCCGTTGGCACCACTGGAGAATCTGCAACACTGACTATTGAAGAGCATGTCAAAGTTGTATCTAAAACGGTTGAGTATGCAGAGGGGCGTATTCCTGTCATTGCCGGAACCGGAGCCAATGCAACACACGAGTCTCTGACATTTAGCCGCTTACTGTGTAATACCGGCATTTCTGGCTTTTTGAGTGTCACGCCTTATTACAATAAACCAACGCAACAAGGGTTGTTTCTGCATTATAAAGCGATTGCAGAAGAGACTGATATTCCCGTTATTTTGTATAATGTACCGGGCCGTACAGCGGTTGATATGCAGCCGGAGACGGTCGCACGCTTAGCTGAAGTGAAGAACATTGTCGGGATTAAAGATGCGACTGGTGATTTGAGCCGGGTTGCGAAACACCGTGAACTTTGCGGAGAAGACTTTGTCTTACTGAGTGGAGATGATTCGACCGGGCTGGAATTTATCAAATTGGGTGGTCATGGAGTGATTTCCGTGACCAACAATATTGCTGCAGCAGCAATGGCACAAATGGTTCATTTTGCCTTAGACGGGCAGTTTGATGCCGCAGAAGCATTGAATGAAAAGCTAATGGCTTTGCATAAAAACCTGTTTATTGAGTCGAGCCCGATCCCGGTGAAGTGGGCAGCCCATAAAATGGGATTGATTGATGGCGGTTTGTTACGTTTACCCATGACAGAATTATCAGAGCCCTATCAACCGATTGTGTTACAAGCGTTGGCTGATGCCGGATTGTTATAGGTTATAGGTTATAGGTTATAGGTTATAGGTTATAGGTTATAGGTTTTTGGTTTGGCGAAAACTTTTGGTGTGCATTTTTGAGGTTTGATTGCTGTTTCAGAATGATGGGATGGCAATCGTTGTACGAGAATAGTTGTACGAAGCCGAGCTTTGGTTTTCGTGTAGGAGTATGAATGAAATTTTTCAATCAGCTAGTTTGTAGTTCACTGGCTGTATTTATGATGTCTGGATGTTCTGATAGTGCGTTGACACGACAAACTGCAGAAGGCGACTTTGATTATTTAAACGCAAAATTATCCACGGCTTGGAAAATGCCTCAGGATGCTGAATTACAGCTCTACCACAATTACGATATTCCGGATGGAAAATATCAGGGCGGATTGGGTGAGCAAGTTGATATTCGTCCACCTCAGTCTGTGTTAGCGCTGATTCCGGGTGTCCGGATCGACAATAGTGAGAATGAGGTGACTTTTTGGACGGTGCAGCCGCAACTTGCTGATCAAATCTGGCAGGTTATTTCACAGTATTTAGAGCAGCATCAAGTCGTACGTTCGCAAACTCGTCCGTCTTTGATTGATACCGCTTGGATATCATGGTCAGCAGAAGATGAAGTTGTACCAGTGAAAGCGAGATATCGCTATACCCGTATACAGCAAGGAAAACAGTACGGTATAAAGGTGTCGTTGTTGGACATGCAGCAGGATGGTTCGGCAGAAAAAGCGATTTACAGTCAGAATCGTTATATCGTGACAATGGCCAATGCGATTATGATGCAATATGATCGTCAGGTACAGGAAGAAGCAGCGAGAAAATCTCGTCAGATGGCTCAACAGATTGTTGTCACCATGGGATCTGATCGTAGTGGTTTATCGATTGTAATTGCCAGAACACCATACGACAATATGTGGCAACGTTTGTCTGATTCTCTGGTGAAAATTGGTTTTCATGTCGAAGATCGCAACCGCTCCCAAGGCACGATAAAAGTTAAATTCAGTCAACCGGATAATGAAGTCTGGCAAGCACTTGGTGTTGCACCTATCTCTTTTGATAACGGCACATATACATTATTGCTGGGGGACTTAGGGAACCGGACGTCTATCAATATCACAGGCAAAAATGACAAACCTGTGGCTGAAGAGAAACTCAAAGAGTTTTCTACTGCGTTATCAGCATTGTTTCACGAATCACACTAGACGGTGATTTGTATAAAAAGGGATGATTATTCATCCCTTTTTTTGATCTCTTGTTGATGCTTTTTGTCTAATTCAATCAATCGATCCAGATCATTTCCCTGTTTCTTTTTCAGCTTATCGAGGTTTTTGGGCGTCAGATATTTGAGCGCGGCAATATTCCCAATAATGATGCTGATAACGACTGTAATGATGAACCAAGGTGAAGTCAGGAAATCCATATCTATGCACCGCTCTGCTCTACATTGATGACAAATTGAGTGTAGATAGTATGGAGCATTTTGTGAATCGTGTCTTTGCCTGCGATCGGTTCGTCAGCTAATGCCTGAAAAATAATCTCAGGGGATATCTGATCCAGACATTGTGTTGCAACACGGTGATGACTGATATGCCAAGGTTCGATCGAAACGCCACCCCGATCCCGTTGATACGGCAGGAAAAAGCCGAACCGGGAGAGATTTTGTGCTAACCATGTCGAAAATTGAGCCTGATGACCGGATTGATATTCCCATGGTTCCAGACGCAGCGATTCATTGGCTGGCAACGCATTTTTGTCATACACATCAAAGTCTGTGCCCCAATGGTGCCGGCTGGCTCCGGGAAGGGCTGACCAGCGTAAAATTGCCAGAACTTTTTCTCGCTCTGGCAGGTGTAAAGCATCGAGCGGACGACTTTGTGAATCGAGCAGCGGGCGTTCTCCTGAGAATTTAAGATTCCAGATCGAAAGCTGCTTGTGGAAATCACGAAATCCGCTGGCAATCTGTAAATGAAACCCTGCTTGGTGAGCCGCCTGTTTCAACGCAAAAAAATCATGAGCGACCGCCTGATGGATCAAGAAGGTCTTGGTGTCGACAAGACATGCTTGCAGATGTTGCTCACTTTTTCCGGTTAATTGCTCAGGCGTCATATTATCGGGCCAGTAAGTTGTTCAATATGTGTTGATACATATCGGTCAGTTTCTCAAGGTCAGGAATACTGACACACTCATTGACTTTGTGAATCGTTGCATTGACCGGGCCGAGTTCAACCACCTGAGCTCCCATCTGGGCGATAAAACGCCCGTCGGATGTCCCGCCGGTTGTGAGTAGTGCCGGTTCTTTATGGTTAATCTGGCTAACAGACTTCGTGACGGCTTCGACAAGGCTACCGGCATCGGTTAAAAACGGTTTGCCATTTAAGGTCCATTTCAGGTCATAATCCAGACCGTGCGCATCAAATGTGGCATGAACGCGACGCTGAATCTCTTCTGCCGTCAGCTCTGTACTGTAACGGAAGTTAAATTGGACATGGAATTCGCCCGGAATCACATTTGATGCCCCTGTGCCAGCTTGCATATTCGGAATTTGGAAGCTAGTCGGCGGGAAAAATGCATTCCCTTCATCCCATGGAATCGCTGCGAGTTCGGTCAAGGCTGGTAGCGCCTGGTGGACTGGATTATTGGCCAGATGAGGATAGGCAACATGCCCTTGAATACCTTTGACGACTAAGTCACCGGTCAGCGAACCTCGACGACCATTTTTGACCACATCTCCGACAGCGTGGGTGCTGGAGGGTTCACCAACAATACACATATCAATGATTTCATCCCGTGCCATCAATGTATCGACAACTCGGGTTGTCCCGTTAATAAACGGGCCTTCCTCATCTGAGGTAATCAGAAATGCAATAGAACCTTGATGGTCAGGATGTGCTTCAATAAACCGCTCAACCGCAACAATCATACAGGCGAGTGACCCTTTCATGTCGGCGGCGCCCCGTCCGTATAAATGGTCATTGATGACGGTCGGCTCAAACGGTGGGGTATGCCATAATTCGGCTTTGCCGGCAGGCACAACATCCGTATGCCCGGCAAAGGCAAATAGTGGTGCTTGCGTTCCGCGTCGGGCCCAGAAGTTGGTGGTATCTTCAAAAACCATGATTTCCACTTCAAAGCCCAGTGCTTTGAGTCTTCCTATCATTAAGTCTTGGCATCCTGCGTCTTCCGGTGTAACCGAACGACGACAAATTAATTCTTTAGCAAGGGCGAGTACCGGACTATCGCTCATCCATTTGTTCCTTTCTATGCAAATATCTCAGTGTATTGTTCAGGAGAAAAACCAAGGTGGAAAGTGTTGCCTACCACCAAAACCGGGCGTTTAATCATTGCCGGATATTCAACCAATAGGGGAATAACGGTTGCACTGTTTAAGCTGTCTTTTTGTGCTTGTGTCAGTTGTCTATAGGTCGTTCCACGTTTATTGACAACTTTGTCCCACCCTAAATGCTGACAAAATGCTTCAACGAGTTCGGTGTCAATACCGTTTTTACGGAAATCGTGAAAACGATATTCGACATTTTCGGCATCTAACCACCGACGTGCTTTTTTGATTGTATCGCAGTTGGGGATGCCATAAAGGGTAATGGTCATATGATTCCTCAAATTAGAGAAGGCTGTGAGCGCATCGTAGCAGGAAGTGAGTGTGCTGACAAAGTAGCGATTCACCATAGGCTTGATGGATATTGGTGAATTTTATTCATCGAGTGACAGATAAAAATGAAGTTATTGATCGAACGCAACACTCTTTGTGTGAAAACCGAAATAATGGATTGATACGTGAATAGGAGGTGTCAATGGAATTGAGTCCTGTTTTTGCAAGAAGGCTTTATTTAGCCTACTTGGTTGAAAATTTAGACAGGCCAAATGTCCCCAGATTAATTGAACATACCGGGTGGCCTCGTCGCACAATTCAGGATGTGTTGAAAGCATTACCGGCTATAGGCATTCAACTCATGTTTATCCAAGACGGGAGACGACACAATGACGGGTACTATCGGTTATCCGATTGGGGACCATTTGATAGTCAATGGATTGTCGAACGTCAGGATGATATCGCCGCCAGTCTGGGTAAATCCCTTTAGTGCGAGAAAACGAGTGTTGTTTAATCGCGCTTTACTGTATGAAAATCAAAATAATAAATGATTGTTTATGGCTCGTCTGATTCATCCTTTCAAAGGCAGCGGAGCCATGCACAAATTGATATTCTTGGCAGAATTGGCTGACGGTTATCCTTGGTCGTGGGGCAATAATACGAAAGCCTAAAAGCCAGAATGTTCTGGCTTTTGTTCTTTGTGAGCTGTATCCATTGTTCGAACAGGTTAGAGTACTGTTTTGAAATATGTTTCAGTTTCAGATCGCGACCAAAATGAATAGCGGTAATTGTTCATCTAAGATTATGTTTTTTCGCTAAACATTCATTTTTTAAATATGAAATTCCAAATGTAACAAAACTTTTCCGTTGCTAATGATAATTATTTTCGTTAGTATTTTTGTTTGTGATTTATCTCGCAGGATGTTTGTCATGGTAAAGCTGATAAAGCTTTTCATTATTACTACGATTTTTACTTTTAATTACTCTGTTGCTGCTGTACTGGATTATCAGGCTGCTGCTGATGATATCAATGCTCGTCTGGATAAAACGGTACAACTTTATGCCTCTGGTGATGCCGTGCAAGCGAAGCACACGGTGCAAATGGCATATTTTGAAGTATTTGAAGGTTTGGAAGGCCCAATCCGAATTAATTATTCCCGGCAATATGCGTATCAGCTGGAGGCTAAATTTGGTGAAATTCGGAAGATGATTGGCAATCAGGCGTCGCTCGATGACGTGAAGGAAAACGTAGACTGGCTCAAAACCCAAATCGCATCCGTTCCCTCAATTCTAGAATCCGGAACACAGTTAGTTGCTGAAACTGCAGACATTCATCAGGCATCGATTCTACCTTACTGGCGGGAGCAAGTGCTGACTATTGAACGTTTGGTCAATCAAGGGCTGGCCAGTTATCGCACGTCAGCTCAGGCTGAGACAGAACAGGCACAACAGCTAAAGCGGGAAACGGCGATAAAGCTGATACGGCAGGCACAATTTGATGCTTATAAAAACTCTGATCTGGAAACTGCAATTCGTCTGAATCGTTCCGGTGTAAAAGCAGTGCAATATAATGACATGTTCAAAGCCATGATTGATTTGGCTGACAAACCATACGCGATGCAAAATTTAGTCGCGTTTGGTTATCAAGTTGCCACGCTGACACAAGGGCTGAAAGATGAGCTTCCCGGGTTGCCTGCGACTCGTGATGATCAGCAACAGACTCAGGAAGAGGATAGTTCAGTTGCGAAGCAAGACTGGCAATCTGTGATTACCGGCATTGATGCTGCCATTGCTCAGGCAATTGACATCTACCAACAAGGTCAGGTTGCTGATGCGATGATGGCCGTTCAGGATACATATTTTGATCGCTTTGAATCGACAGGGATGGAAAATGCGGTTGGTGCCCGGGATAGTGCGCTTAAATCTGAACTGGAAGGCTACTTCACCCGTCTTGTGAGTCTGATGAAAGCCCGCTCTGAACTGGCTGATATTCAGTTGCAACAACAGGCATTGAGTCGTGCGCTGGATCAAGGTGCCAGTATATTGGGAGGCCATAGTCAGGGCATTTGGGCAATGTTTATCGCCAGCCTCACCATCATTCTCCGTGAAGGTTTGGAAGCGCTGCTGATTGTCGCTGCAATTACCGCTTATCTGGTGAAGAACGAACACACCGACAAACTCTATATCATTAAGAATTCCGTGGTAGTCGGCGTGGTATTGAGTTTGATCACCGCGGCACTGTTCCAGTGGTTGTTTACCAATGCCGGTGCCAGTCGCGAAATGCTGGAAGGTATCACCATGCTAATTGCAGTGGTGGTGCTGTTCATGATGAGTTATTGGCTGTTGTCCAAAGTGGAAGCAACCCATTGGAAACAGTATCTCGAAAATAAATTATCCCGCTCACTGACTGCCGGCTCCATTGCTGGTCTGTGGTTTGCCAGCTTTCTGGCTGTCTACCGTGAAGGTGCAGAAACAGTGCTTTTCTATTATGCACTGGGTGCTGACGGTTCATCAGACTCATTGATCGGGATCTTTGGCGGCCTCGGTGTCGGAATTGTGATTCTCACCATTATCTTTTTCTTGATGCGCTATAGCGTGGTGAAGCTACCACTCAAACCTTTCTTTATCTTTACCGGTGGATTTATGTACCTGATGGCGTTTGTGTTTGCCGGTAAAGGTGTATTAGAGCTCATCGAAGCGAAAGTATTTAACCCGACACTCATAGATGCAGTTCCGCAAATCAGTTTGTTGGGGGTTTATCCTTATGTTGAAACATTAATTCCTCAACTCGCGCTTGTTGCAGCTGCGATTCTGGCATTGATCGTGATTCAGCATCAGGGTAGACAAACCGAGTAACTCAATCTGTGATAACTTTTTATTGAAGGAATAATTTTCATGACGAATAAGCTTTTAATCCCAGTTGCGATTTCAGCAATGACATTTGGCTCTGCAGCGATTGCGGGTGAACACCCGGCAGGTGATACCGTTGAAATGAACGGTATGGAACTGGCTGCTGTTTATCTGGAACCAGTGACGATGGAACCTCAAGGTATGATGATGGCTGCTTCTCAGGCTGATGTTCACCTTGAAGCTGATATCCATGCATTGAAAGGCAATAAAAATGGCTTTGCGGCCGGTGAATGGATTCCATATCTGACAATTAGTTATAAAATGAAGAACCTGGATACAGGTAAAACGCAACAGGGCACTTTCATGCCAATGATTGCATCAGACGGTCCACATTATGGTTCAAACGTGAAAATGCTTGGTGTCGGTAATTATGAGCTTTCTTTCCATATTGAACCACCATCGAAAGGTGGTTTGCTGCGTCACACCGATGAGGCAACAGGTGTTGGTCGTTGGTACAAACCTTTCGATGTGACTTACAAATTTAAATATGTCGGTCTAAATTAAACCTCCCCCAAGTTAGGGACTCATAAAAAGGTGGCTTTGCGCTTGGTTAAAGCCACCTGAAAAATTTTATCATGTGAGCAGATATGAGTTTTTATCTTTCTCAGGTTCTTTCCCACTTTCTTCTCCCCGCGATGATGTTCGGCTTGCTTTGGTCGGGTGCAAATACGTCGTATAAGCAAAGGTTCTGGTGGTTTGTACTGCCCGTTGTCATTGGGGTTTGTGCTTATACGTTGTTACCTTACAGTCAGGTCTACATTTTCTCGATTGGCTGTGCCTATATTGTCATCTATCTGTTGTTATTGGGTTACGGATTACTGAGCACGCGGCCAAGCCGATTCTTGTTAGTCTGGCAGGCGATTGTGACGGCGCTGGCAGCATTTATGTGGGCCCGGATTGCCAAACTGGACATGATGACCGCGACCAGTGTGATTAATACCGAACTGATCCTGAATGCCTCTGCATTGATATTCGGGTTTGTTTTGATTGGTTTTACCCACTTTTTCATCGGCAAAGTGTTCGAACAGCGCTCGCGTATCTTAAAAAATAGCCTCTTCTTTATCTTCATCCTGCTGGCAATATTACCGCTCTCCGGAGAGGTGATATTGGCGGGTATGAAGTTGCAGATGATCGATCTGTATCCGGGGTTGTTGAGCTACGTTTCAAAAGTGACCAATTTCTTCTGGTTATATGCTTATTGTGTGCTGGCGCTGAGCCTGATTCCGCTGAGTATGATGGCGTGGTGTGATGTGAAACCGTTAAAAGATGCGGTGAAAACGCAGCCGCAGCCGATTGAAAGACGTAAACTTCAGGCCCGACTGAATATTCAACGTCGCCGGGTGACAAGTTTTGCTGTCAGTTTGGTGATGGTTTTTTGCAGTCTACTGTATTGGGATGCCGTGGCATCCCAGCCGCCGACACGTTCACCGGCACAGACGATTGAGTTATCTGCGGATGATGCGGTCCATATTCCGATTACCGATACCCTGAAAGACGGCAAGTTACATCGTTATCAGTGGATTGCCAGTGACGGCAAAGTAGTGCGCTTTTTCATCATTGATCGCTATCCCGGTGAAATGAAATTTGGTGTGGTACTGGATGCCTGCATGTTGTGTGGTGATGCCGGGTATATTCAGGATGGTGATCAGGTGATCTGTCTGGCTTGTGGTGTACATATTTTTATTCCGTCGATTGGTAATCCGGGCGGATGTAATCCGATTCCGATTGAGAAATGGTCGTTGACAAACAATGAAATCGTCATCGGCAAAGCGATGCTCGAATCGGGTCTTCAGTATTTTAGCGAGGTGGTGAAAATTACCGTCGTTGATCCGGTTAACGGCAAATCACTGACCAATCTGGATGCACCGTTTAGTTATACTTTTGGCGGGAAAACCTATTTCTTTACTGAGCAGGACTCTTATGATGCATTCCGTGATAACCCTTGGGACTATGTTCGTCAAAGTGCTGTTCATCAAGGGAACGTTCATCAGAGTTCCGCGATAGGAGGGGCGCAATAATGCTATGGACAATGCTTCGTCAGTCATGGCGTCATGACCGTGGCCGAAAAGTGCTGGCAACAACCACTATTTTTCTGGCGGCAGGACTCATTTCTGCGTTATTGGCTATCTCGATTACGATCGGTGACAAGATGTCGGTGGAGATGAAACGCTATGGTGCCAACATCGAAATTACACCGGAAGGTCAGGTGAATCTGCCTTATATGTTGAAAAATGCGCTGACTGATATGGATAAAGATAGCTTGTTACTGGCGTCGGAATTACCCAATATTAAGGATATCTTCTGGCGTAATAATATCATCGGGTTTGCCCCCTATGTTCGTGGGAGCGTGACCATCAATCACGGGCAGAGTAAGGTCTCCATTGTCGGGACTTTCTTTGATCAGCACCTTGCCGTCCCGGATGAACCGGATTATCACACCGGTAATAAAATTATTTCTCAGTATTGGAAAGTGCAGGGACAGTGGCCGGATGATAGTAAGCCGCAGGCATTGGTCGGAACAGCGCTTGCCAGCCGGATGGGCTGGCACATTGGTGATCAGCTGACCTTGTCCGGTAAGCAATATCATCAACAGGTCACCATCACTGGTATTTTGACCAATGGGAGTGGTGAGGAAGAGGCCGTCATTGTGCCGTTACATGTCGGACAGACATTGCTGGGACTGGAAGGGCGAGTCGAAAGTATTAAGGTGTCTGCGTTGACGGTGCCTGAAAATGCGTTGTCGAAAAAAGCGCGGGAAAATCTGGAATCGTTAGATTCAGATGAATATGACTTATGGTTCTGTACCGCATTTGTTTCTTCCATTTCTTACCAGTTAGAAAAAGCGTTAAGTAATGCTGCGGTGCGCCCTGTCTGGCAGGTTGCAGCATCGGAAGGCATCGTCATCCGTAAAATTCAGAGTTTATTGTTCATGGTGACATTAGCCGCATTTATTGCCGCATCGATGGGAATTGCTTCTCTCATGACCAATGCAATTTTACAGCGTTCGAAAGAGATTGGTTTGATGAAATCCCTCGGTGCCCATAATTGGCAGGTGTACTTGCTATTTTATGCAGAATCTATCGTGTGTGGTTTACTGGGCGGAATTCTGGGGTGTGCTGCTGGATGGGGATTATCGAAAATCATGGGCTATGCCTTGTTTGGATCGTTTATCCATTTTCACTGGATTATCATTCCGCTGATTCTGGTTATCTCGGTCATCATGACCGTGTGCGGGACGTATTTCCCCTCCCGACGAATCGCAGCTCTTTATCCGATTGAGGTTTTGTATGGCCGTCAATAAACATTCGATGCAAAGCCTGCTGGTTATTCGTTCACTGAAACTCCGTCTGCGTCGGGTGGTAGTGGTGCTCGCTGCGCTGACGATGGGCGCGGCAATTGTGACCGCGATGGCCGGGGTCTATTTCGATATCAACCAAAAAATGAGTCATGAGCTGCGCAATTACGGGGCGAATTTTTATGTGGGGCCTGATGCCGAATCTGCTACGTTATCGACTCAGGATTACCGCGCAATGCTTGATTTGGCACCCAAAGCACATTTAGTGGCATCCAGCCCGTATCTGTATGGTGTGGTGCAATCAGATTTAGAAAAAGTGGTGGCAATGGGCGTCGATTTTTCCCAACTGAAAAAGCTGGTGCCGTATTGGCAGGTCCAAGGGGAATGGATAGGCGTCTCTTTTGACCAACGCAATGCAATGATTGGGGCCAATCTGGCGAAAAAGCTGGAAGTGAAAGTGGGGTCTCAACTGAGTATCATTCAGGGGGACACCCGTCATACCTTTACCATTAAAGGGATTATCGATGCCGGTGCTGATGAAGATAACTATTTGATCGTCAATATCTCGATGCTACAGAAATGGCTGAACCAACCCGATCAGGCCAATTACGCCATGTTTAGTATCGATAACGCTCAAGGGCAGGTGAACCAGTATGCCGACCGTCTGAAAGCGCGTTACCCGAATCTCACGATCCGTCCGATTCTGAAAGTCTCTGCTTCTGAAGGAAAAGTGCTCAATAAAATCAAACTGCTGATGGGCGTGGTTGCAGTGGTGATTCTGATACTTTCTACCTTGTGTGTGAATACAACACTGACGGCAATGATTGGTGAACGCCGCCATGAGTTTGCGTTGCAAAAAGCACTGGGAGCATCACATCAAGCGATTACCCGTCAGATTTTGTCCGAAACATTGTTGATGACTATTGCAGCAATTGTCATCGGCTTAGGTGTCGGTTATATCCTTGCTCAAATTCTTGGGCAAACGGTGTTTAGTGCGTCTATTGATCTGCGTTTGCCGGTCTTTATTATCACGACGATTTTATCGATTTGTGCTGCTCTGGCGGCTGCCATCATCCCCACTTTACGCGCAATGAAAGTTGATCCGGCGAAAGTGTTGAAAGGAGAGTAATGTGTCTGAATTTGTCATTGAAACCAAGGGATTGTGTAAGCGTTTTGAGCATGTGAGTGCGTTGGATAATATCAATCTCTCCATCCGCCGGGGTGAATTCGTGGCCATTATGGGCGCATCGGGGTCGGGTAAAACCACATTGATGAATATTCTGAGTTGTCTTGACACCGCGACAGAAGGGCAAGTCATTCTCGATGGGCATAATGCTGCGAGCCTTGATGAAGATGGTCGTCGGGCGTTTCGTGCTGAAAAAATTGGCTTGTTGTTCCAGCAGTTCCATTTGATCCCTTATTTGACGGCTTTGGAAAACGTTATGCTGGCTCAACACTACCATAGTGTTACGGATATCGATGCTGCTAAAAAAGTGCTCGCAGAGGTTGGCCTTGAGGCGCGAATCAATCACTTACCCAGTCAGTTATCGGGAGGGGAGCAACAGCGGGTCTGTATTGCCCGGGCGTTGGTGAATGAGTGTCCGATATTATTTGCCGATGAGCCGACCGGCAATCTGGATGAAGCAAATGAGCGGATTGTTCTGGAGATTTTCCAGCGGCTGCATCAACAGAATCGAACCATTATTATGGTGACACATAATCCGGATTTAGGCCGTTACACTGATCGGATCATTCGCCTGCAACATGGCAAATATATCGGTGAGGAACGCATCGATGGTCATTAAGCAAATTGGTATCAGTACCCTGATGCTTGTGCTTGCGATTCTCAGCGGTTGTAAAGAAGAACAGGTTCTGGCCGTTGGCGCACCGGCCCCTGATTTAGCTGTGATGAATGCGCATGAGCAGCAGATGACATTGCAACAGGTGCGCGGTAAACCGGTCGTCGTTGAGTTCTGGTCATCCACCTGCGGAGCTTGCCTGGTAATGATGAAAGCGTGGCAAAAATATGCAGATGATCACCCCGGGAAAATGCAGTTTATCGGTGTCGGAATTGAGCCATACCCTGAAAACCTCTCTGCTTTTGCGGCGCAGTTAGGCGTGACTCTGCCTCTCGGGCTCGATCAGCTTGGGATTACTCAGGAACGTTATCAGGTCATTGCTACCCCCACGACTTTTTTTATTGATCGCCACGGTGTGCTGAAGATAATTCATCTGGGTTACTCATCCGGGATGGATCTCGATCATTACGTGAATTTGATTCAGGAATAGGACAAAGCAGTGACGAACTTTTCATGGTGGCGTACGGGGCTGATTCTCATATTCATGACGTTTACCAGTGTGACGTTTGCGGCAACCTCAGCTGAGAACATTGAAGTCGATAAAGCCCAGATATTCATGCCGCAACGCCATGCCAGTAGCACCGGGTCAAAAATGACGATTTATAACCGTTCAGAGCAGCCGCTCATGATTCGTGAGGTCACCAGTCAACGCTTTCAACATATTATGTTGCATACCACAACCTATCAAAGCGGCAAGCGTGAGATGCATCCGGTGGATCAGATTACGGTTGCTGCACATCAGAAACTTGCTTTAACGCCGAATACCTCACACATCATGCTGATGGGATTCACCCAGCCGCTGCAAATGGGAGAGCTGGTGAGCCTGATTCTGCATACTAATCAAGGTCCGGTGACAGTTATCGCAAGGGTTGTGCCAATGTCAATTCGCTAACGTACGTCTGTTCGTTCAGTAAGCCGATGTGTTCGCTCTTACTTTCCGTTAATTTTTGTTTCACTGTTTTTGCTATCAGGATGTAATGGTTCAAGATGAAATATCAATCTCTACTCTCACTGATGATGCTACCGGGAGTTATGCTCCTCGGTGGTTGTTTTGATGCTGAAAACCACGCTGAATCCGGGCAGAAAGCGTCCGTGGCATCGTCATTAAAAGCGCAGCACAATAAAATCATTCATCGTGACGAGAGACGGACATTGCTGGATGTTGCCGGCCTCGGCACGGTTCACGATAGTACCGCCAGTCTGCTCAAGAAATACTTTCACCCTGTCTTGCTGAATATGGCAAGTCAGACACTCACGGATGAACCGGACGCAATTGCGCGTTATCGGGAAAGTGTGAAAAATCATACACTGGTCCGGCAGACACTGGATGCTGACAAAAATCTTGCCCATTTGACGAGCCGTGACCAATCGGTGATGGTATATATCGTCGCAGACGATGCGTCCCAAGACATCGGGAAACAGTTGATAGTACCGATTGAAGGCAAGGGATATCTGTCGATATTGAAAGGATATCTGTCTTTAGATCTTAAGACTTTGTCGATCCATCGGATCCGCTTTTATGAACATGGTGAGACTCCCGCGCTGGGTGGCAAGATTATGACCAATGCGCAGTGGCTTGCTCAGTTTCAGGGAAAACAGATAGTTGCGGATGGTCAGGCGCGATTCCGGGTGGTTGCACCTCATGAAAGCAGCCAAGACCGCTTCACTATTGATGGTCTGACTGGCGCAACCAATACCAGTCATAGCGTCGAGAATCTCATTAATTACTGGATGGGGCCGGATGGCTATTATTTTGTGTTGACGTTATTACAGCAGCGTTATTTGTAAGACCGTTTTTATAAGACAGATGCGCTTGTGCGAATGGTAAAGTTAGCAGTTTGTTCTTCACGCGCGACGGAGTATGATGTGCACCATGACAACTACACATCAGGGATCTTTTATGTCTTATCCTCAAACTGCAATTTTGCCTGAGCCCGGACCATTTGCGCTGTATGTCATCTTTAAAGTGAAGCAAGAGGCGGCATCGGTATTGCGTCAGCTACAATCTTTACCTGATTTGGTCGACACTCTGAATGCATCTCAGCCCGGTGCTGATCTGTCTCTCTCCATCGCATTCAGCCATCAATTCTGGAAACAACTTGATGCGGCTTTACCACCTGAGCTGGTGGATTTTACGCCGTTAGGTCGTGGTGACATCAGTGCACCGGCCACCGACGTCGATTTTTTGATTCATGTGCATGGTCAGCGTCATGATCTGCTGTTTTATGTGTTGCGCCAATTGATGAGTGGTATCTCTGAGTGGGTGGACATTATTGATGAAACCTACGGATATCGTTATCTGGATGCACGGGATATGACTGGGTTCATTGATGGTACTGAGAACCCGAAAGATGAACGACGTCAGGAAGTAGCCTTGATCCACGATGGTGAATTTGCCGGTGGCAGCTATGTGATGTTGCAGCGCTTTGTTCACCGGTTATCGGCATGGGAAAGATTGAATATTGCGGCTCAGGAAAAAGTTATCGGCAGAACCAAAGACGATTCGGTTGAACTGGATGATGTGCCGGCCGCATCTCATGTCGGTCGTGTCGATTTGAAAGAAAATGGCCAAGGACTAAAGATCCTCAGACATAGCTTGCCGTATGGGACGGTAAGTGGTGATCATGGCTTACTATTCATTGCATACTGCCAGACGCTGCATAACTTCCAAGTGATGCTGGACAGTATGTATGGTGAGCGTGACGGTAAAACGGATCAAATGCTCCGCTTTACGCAAGCGGTGACCGGTGCTTACTTCTTTGCACCATCTGCTGGGATGTTACAGTCACTGACCATACGATAAGCGTTCATTATTATAAAATTCATCTCATAATTACTGTACAAAATGTGACCGAGCCTGAGCGCTCGGTTTTTTTCGCTAAAGATATCCCTGAAAACACCGATAGGGGGAAAATCCTGAGTGATTTTAGGTGAAATTATGGCAATTACAGTCAATACCAATATATCGGCATTGCTGGCTCAGCATTATGTGAATCAGGCAAACAGTGCTTGGGTACAAGCGATGGAGCGTTTATCTTCGGGTTATCGTATCAATCATGCAAGGGATGATGCGGCCGGTTTGCAGATATCGAATCGACTGGGGACTCAAATGAGCGGGCTGGATGTTGCGGTGAGAAATGCGAATGATGGTATTTCTATGATGCAGACCGCAGAGGGCGCCATGCAGGAAAGTACATCGCTTTTACAGCGGATGCGCGATCTGGCGCTACAATCGGCCAATGGTTCGAATTCCCAGGCGGATCGGCAGGCTTTACAAGAAGAATATGTTGCCTTGAATGATGAGTTGAACCGTATTGCAGAGACGACATCTTTCGGCGGCAGAAAGTTATTGAACGGAACTTTTGGCACCTCGTCTTTTCAGATCGGCGCGAGTGCCGGAGAAGCGGTGCAACTTTCATTCAGTAACATGCGTACGGATACGCTCGATATGGGCGGATTTAGTTATCTCGCACAGAAGGTGCCACCATCGAATTGGCGCGTTCAGCCGGATCAGAATCAGCTCACCATGCGCTTTAAGGATGCGCAAGGGGTAGATCAACAGATTGATATTGAAGCAAAAGCCGGTGATGATATTGAACAGTTAGCGACTTATATCAACGGTCAGACCGATCAAGTCTCCGCTTCGGTGAATGAGCAGGGGCAACTGCAGATATTTATGGCCGGCAAAGGGACCTCTGGCACGATTGATTTCAGTGGATCATTAGCCAGTGAACTGCAAATCGGTGTGATGGGCTACGAATCGGTTAATGATCTCAATATTACTCAGGTCGGAGGCGCCCAACGGGCGGTTTCCGTTTTGGATACCGCTTTATCGTTTGTCGATAAAAACCGGGCTGAACTGGGCGCATTTCAGAATCGCTTCGGACATGCAATCCTGAATTTAGACAATATTCATGAGAATCTGGCCGCTTCCAGAAGTCGTATCCGGGATACGGATTATGCCCGGGAAGCAACCCAAAGTATGAAGCAACAGATTTTGCAACGGGTCAGCACGTCAATTTTGGCGCAGGCTAAAAGACAACCCAATATGGCCTTATACTTACTAAGATAGATCGTATTAAGATAAAAAAGTCTTGAGATAATACAGCGTATCTTGTTTTGGGTTTACTGTTTTGCAGCAACGAACGGCCTCTGAGGTAAAACAGGTGAATCATATTCCTCCGGTGAATCGCTGTCCTTTATATTGTGAATTACTTTGTTATTCACATCATATCAAATGAGCGCATGGGCCGAGTGATTTGGGGTGAGTCCGATGGTTGACTTCTCCGGCTTGTTTAATATGTCTGTCTGTTGTTTTCTCATACTGAGTTGAAATGGGGGATGGGCGGTAAAAAAGCCTCAAAAGCTATAAAACGGCATATTAATGTCACGGTTCTAAGGCTGTTGATGAGCAGCTGCGAAGAAAAGAAAAACGTTTCTTATCGCCCGTTTTGAGAGCATCTTTAGCAAAAAGTGCCATGAATTTGATCGAATGCTCACTACTTGCGCAATTGGACTTTTTGTCGAAAAAAAATAAAAAAAATCCTTAAGGTTTTCCCATCCGCGTCGTTAATAAAAGTAACTTTGAGAGAGCTACTTGGTTTTCCGAGACGTCGGAAACCGGAAACATCGGAAAATCAATTGGAGAAGTCATCATGGCAGTGAATGTAAACACAAACGTATCAGCAATGACCGCACAACGTTACCTGAATTCTGCAACACAAGCTCAGAATACTTCAATGGAACGTTTATCATCAGGCTTTAAAATCAATAGCGCGAAAGATGATGCTGCGGGTCTGCAAATTTCTAACCGCTTGAGTGTACAAAGTCGCGGCTTAGATGTCGCCGTACGCAACGCGAATGATGGTATCTCTATTGCACAAACCGCTGAAGGGGCAATGAATGAAACCACTAACATTCTGCAACGGATGCGTGACTTGTCACTCCAGTCTGCGAATGGTTCGAACTCTAAATCGGAGCGCAAAGCAATTCAAGAAGAAGTCACAGCACTGAATGATGAACTGAATCGGATTGCGGAAACAACCTCGTTTGGTGGTAATAAGCTCTTAAACGGTACTTTCCAAACAAAATCCTTCCAGATTGGTGCTGATAATGGTGAAGCCGTCATGCTGAACCTGAGAGATATGCGCAGCGATAATAAACAGATGGGTGGTACCAGCTATATCGCAGAAAATGGTAAGGATAAAAACTGGACAGTTCAGGCAGGGCAGAATGATCTTCAGATTAATCTGGTCGACAAAGATGGGCAAGAGCAAAACATCTCTATCTCTGCTAAAGCTGGTGATGATATTGAAGAACTTGCAACCTACATCAATGGTCAGACAGATGCTATCAAAGCGTCGGTCGATCAGGATGGCAAACTCCAAATCTTTGCTGGCAATAATAAAGTCGATGGTGCCGTCTCATTCGGTGGCGCATTAGCGGGTGAGTTAGGGATTGGTGAAGGTAAAGATGTGACCGTCGATACCATTGATGTGACTTCTGTCGGTGGTGCACAACAGTCGGTTGCTATCATTGACTCAGCATTAAAGTATGTTGATAGTCACCGTGCTGAACTGGGTGCGTTCCAGAACCGATTCAACCATGCAATCAGTAATTTGGATAACATCAATGAGAATGTGAATGCATCGAAGAGCCGAATCAAAGATACCGATTTTGCCAAAGAAACAACTGCATTGACCAAGTCTCAGATTCTGGGTCAGGCATCAAGCTCGATTCTGGCACAGGCCAAACAAGCACCAAACTCAGCATTGAGCCTGCTTGGATAAGCCATCCATCACAAGATAGACCTTGTTTAAAAATCCAGCTTCGGCTGGATTTTTTTGTATTAAGAGGTGCCATTTAGACAATAAATTTTTGAAGTGATTCACGCTTTTTTTATTCAATAGGACAATTGAATAAAAAAATTAAAAATATTCTAAAGGATATAGATCCCTAGCCGTTAACAGATAGAGAGAAATGAGATGTGTGAAAGTGAGGTGAGAGACACAGCAGCACATCAACTATCCGTTAAAGGAGATCAATATGCCAATTAGTGTAAATACCAATATCTCGGGTATGACCGCGCAGCGTTATTTGAATAGCGCTGCGGATAGCGCTCAGAAATCAATGGAGCGACTGTCTTCCGGTTATCGTATTAACAGTGCGAAAGATGATGCCGCCGGGCTGCAAATTTCGAATCGCTTAACCTCGCAAAGCCACGGGTTAGACATGGCGGTGAGAAATGCGAACGATGGTATCTCAATTGCACAAACCGCCGAAGGTGCGATGAATGAAACCACATCCATCTTGCAGCGGATGCGGGACCTGTCTCTGCAATCTTCGAATGGTTCCAACTCGAGTTCGGAGCGTAAGGCGATTCAGGAAGAAGTTTCAGCATTAAATGATGAACTGAACCGTATCGCTGAAACGACATCATTTGGGGGAAATAAACTCCTCAATGGTACATTTGGTAGCAAATCTTTTCAGATCGGTGCTGATTCCGGTGAAGCCGTATCTTTGACCATGGGTAATATGCGTACCGACACGAAAGACATGGGTGGCCGGGCATATGTTGCACAAGAAGGAAAATCATCAGACTGGACAGTCTCTAACGCAACCGATCTAACCTTGAGTTATACTAACAAAGAAGGTGAAGCTCAAGAGTTGACGATTAATGCGAAAGCTGGCGATGATCTGGAAGAGGTCGCGACTTACATTAATGGGCAGAATGGTGACATTCAGGCTTCTGTCGGAGACGATGGTAAACTCCAGTTATTTGCTTCTTCACAAAAAGTGACTGGCGATGTCACCATCGGTGGTGGACTGGGATCTGAAATCGGTTTTGGTGAAGGTCAGGATATGACCGTTCAGAGTGTCGATGTCTCGACTGTCGGTGGTTCTCAACTGGCCGTTGCTGTCATTGACGGTGCGCTGAAATCGGTTGATAGTCAGCGTGCTTCTTTGGGGGCTTTCCAAAACCGCTTCGGACATGCAATCAGTAACCTTGAGAATATTAACGAAAACGTGAATGCATCACGGAGTCGGATTAAAGATACTGACTATGCAAAAGAAACAACGCAGATGACCAAGTCGCAAATTCTGCAGCAGGCAAGTACCTCGGTACTGGCGCAGGCGAAGCAGGCTCCATCTGCAGCTCTTAGTCTATTGGGATAATCAACGGACTATTTTGAGCTTGGGGTCAAAGTAGTCTGATGATTTGAACCCAATGAGGTGGAAGGGAGATTGTTATGGAAGTTTCATCCTACACATCGAACATCCAGCCTTACGGCTCACAAAATGGCACTAAAATTGCTTCAGAAAATGACAGTAATAGTGCAAGAAGTGTTTCTGTGAATAAAGATGCAGAACGAATGGACAAACTTGCCGAAGAGATGAAAGAGCGGCAAGCGGATTCTGCTCAGGCAGTAGAAAAACTGTCAACAGAGCGGAAACGGATTAACGAAGAACAGCGAGCTAGAGTGATGGAGCAAATGCATGAATTTGTTTCTTCGCTAAATAAAGGGTTGTCGTTTCGAGTTGATGAAGAGTCCGGACGTGATGTGGTGACGATTTACGAAGCTGATACCGGTGATGTAATTCGTCAGATTCCGGAAGAAGAGATACTTGTTGTCTTGCGACGCTTGGCCAGAGATCAGGATCATCGATCTGGTCTGTTGATGACCAAAGTGTAACGTTATTTTGAGGTGATTGGATGAGTCTGGGCCCGTTAGGGATGAATTCTGGCATGGATATAAATTCCATGGTCCGCAAGATTGTCGATTCGGAGCGTGTTCCCAAGCAGCAACGGATCGATAATCAGCGGACACAAAATAATGCCAGTATTAGTGCCTACGGCCGACTCAGAGAGTCGCTGGATACAATGAAAACGCTAATGGCAAATTTTCGCCAAGAAAAAGCGTTTGCATTGCGAAAAGTTGATACGACCAATGAGAGTGTCGTCTCAGCGACAGCGACAACGGATGCCATAGCAGGAAGATACGCTATCGATGTGTTGCAGCTTGCCCAAAGTCATAAAGTTGCATCTAACGTTTTTGCGGAAGATGAGAAATTTGGGCCGGGTAAGCTGCATATTTCACTCGGCAACCATCGTTTTACCGTTGATATTCAATCGGATTCGCGCTTGAAGGATGTCGTGAACGGCATTAATGCCGCGAAGGGAAATCCGGGGGTTCGGGCCTCTGTGATTAATGATATCGACGGGCCTCGCCTCATTATTGCTTCAAACCAACCCGGTCAAGAGAATAAAATTCAGATAGGTGCGGATGCGCCCAACGGAAGCAGCTTAAAAAAACTGGAATATAAAACGCTGGAGCAACGTGTTAAGGATTTAGAAAAAGCACGTTCTCAAGCGCAACAACTCATTACGCCTCTTACACCAGAACAGCAAAAAATCGCAGGGAAAGTTGCAGAAAAATTAGAAACGGCAGCCAGAGCGGTCGATCAATCTGTCGCAGATGAGATTCGCCAAGCTGCTGAAAAAGCGCAATCCGATGCCGCTACGGCAGATGAATTATCTGATTCAGCAGCTAGTGCTGCTGCAGAGGCTGCGAAAAAAGCACAAGACTATGTTCGTCCTGAAGACCGTATTCCCGGATGGTCAGAGACAGCGTCCGGGACGTTGTTGGACTCTTATCAGGAGCCGCAACCGGAGCTGGATCAAAGTGCCATCGATAAGTCGTCAAATGTCCCCGGATGGTCAAATACCGCATCAGGAACATTATATGATTCGTATGTAACGCCTAAAGAAGCTCAAGCGAAGCTGAAAGATAAGTTAGCGCAGGAAGAAGCTGAGATTGAAGCCGCAGTCCGCTCCGGTCAAATGACACCAGAGGAAGCGAAAGCACAGGAACGTGCGAAATTGTCGCCAGAAGAGCGGGCTTACATTGAAAAAGTGGAAAAAGTGCAATCTGAACTGCAAGCCGCTCAGAAAGCGTTTGACGCCTATCAAGGGATGTCAGAAGTTCAATCTGCTCAGGATGCGAAGGTCATGTTGGATGGGGTTGCTACTCTGTCAAGTAACAATAACATTATTGAAAATGCGATTGATGGTGTTGATTTAACGGTCAAAGGTAAAACCAAGGCCAATCAGCCACCGGCGGAAATTGATATAGAGTATGACAGGGATACGGTCAAAGATGATATTCACAAATTCGTCAATGCATACAATCAGTTTTATCAACTGTCAAAAGAGTTATCAAATGTTGATCCAAAGACAGGCACAGCCGGCCCCCTTGCGGGGGATAGTGTGGTTCGTAATGCGGACTCACGGTTGAAACGGGTTTTTTCTTCTCAGATCAAGCAAGCCCCCGAAAATTTAAAAACACTCACGGAGTTTGGCATTACAACGACTCGGCAAGGCACGTTGGAAATCAACGAAGATATGCTGACTCGGCAACTAAACAACAATTTTAATAAACTCGGTGAGTTTTTTGGTGGCCGGGATGGTTTTGCCAAAAGAGTTGAAGATGCAATTCAGGGAATGACCGGTGTCACGGGGTCTCTGCGTACTCGGGAAAAGAGTATGGTTGAGCAGAATCGTCGTTTGGACGGTGACCAAGAGGCACTGGATCGCCGGATGAATACATTAGAACAGCGCACTCATGATAAATTTCTGGCGATGCAGGATGCCACAAGTAAAATGCAAAGCCAGTTGTCAGGAATGATGAATGCGTTAGGCTCATCAAATGAATGAGTATCTGAATCAATTGAGTGATCTTGATCACGAAATTAGCGAGCGACTTCAGGAAGGAGAAATAAACACTGAAGTTATTCACCTATTAGTCGATAAAAGGGATCAGATATTGCAGGTATTGGTTCAGGAAGCGTCAGAAAATCAACAGTTCTCGCGTTCAGAGCCATGGCAGTGTGCAATTGAACGTACTCAACGACTTGTTGAAGAGATGCAACTGAAAACATCAGGTATCGGTCATTCACTGCAAAAGTACCGATATGGGAATAAATCTGTTCAGCAGTACAAGAAGTTTTTATGAAAGAGGAAGACTATGCGTGGTTCTTTACAGGCTTACAAAAAAGTATCAGTGGACAGCCAGCTCAGTGCTGCCTCACCACATAAAGTCGTACAGATGCTGATGGCCGGCGCGATTGAGCGACTGATACAAGGCAAAGCAGCGATGATACAAGGAAATATTCCTGTCAAAGGCGAGCGCTTAGGTAAAGCCTTAGACATCATCATCAGTCTACGGAGTTGTTTGTCGATGGAAGATGGTGGGGATATCGCAAGAAATCTGGACCAGCTTTACGAATTTGTAATTACTCAGATCACACAGGCAAATCATCTCAATGAACCAGAGCTGCTTGATGATGTGATTGATATCATTCGAGAAATAAAATCGGCTTGGGATCAGATTCCTTCAGAGTATCATCATCTCACTTCGTCTGAAGTAGGTGTGTAGGTTTTATTGGAAGCATCTCACTCAATCAACGATTGAGTGTGGCCTTCTTATTGCCATATTTTTTGAATTCAATAGAATAGAGGCCACTATCACTATAGATTAGTGGCTTTTTTGTTGCTGGTGGTTTGAATTTTTGTCTATGGTTATCTAGAGATAGAATAAACAATATCTCATAGAGTCAACGTAGAAATTCAACGGTAACAATAACCTAATGGATGAAGGCAAATATACTTACCTATGCACGGTTTAGCGAAACTGCTCGTGATTGAGGATAATCCTGCAATTCGTCAGCAAATCAGTATTATTTTAGATTTTGTCGGTGAACCTTGCGAGGTAATCGAATCGTCTCAGTTTGAACAGATAAATTGGTCTGATGTGTGGGCTGGTTGTCTGTTCGGTTCATTACAAAGTGGACACCTGTCGGAGACGGTGCAGACGCGATTACAGGATATCAGTCATATCCCACTGTTGATGATGGATCAACAGCCTTACTCTCTGGAACCATTCTCCAATTATGTTGGCGAACTTGATTTTCCGCTCAATTACCCTCAATTGGCTGAAGCTCTGAGGCATTGTAAGGATTTTCTGGGGCGCAAGGGTATTTCTGTATTCACCACCAGTCGTAAAACAACCCTGTTCAGAAGCTTGGTCGGGCAGAGTTCTGGTGTTCAGGAAGTCCGTCATTTGATTGAGCAAGTCTCAGGAACAGATGCCAATGTGCTGATTCTCGGTGAATCTGGAACGGGAAAAGAAGTGGTTGCACGGAATGTTCATTATCATTCACCGCGACGTAACGGACCTTTTGTTCCGATTAACTGCGGTGCGATCCCTGCCGATTTATTGGAAAGTGAACTTTTCGGCCATGAAAAAGGTGCATTTACCGGTGCACTCACCGCGCGGAAAGGACGATTTGAACTGGCAGAAGGCGGAACATTATTTCTGGATGAAATCGGTGATATGCCAATGGCCATGCAGGTGAAGTTGTTGCGTGTGCTGCAAGAACGCTGTTTTGAACGGGTTGGCGGTAATTCCACGATTAAAGTAAATGTTCGTGTGATTGCTGCAACGCATCGCAATCTGGAATCGATGATCGATAAGGAATTGTTCCGCGAAGATCTTTATTACCGGTTGAATGTTTTTCCGATTGAAATGCCTGCGTTGAAAGAGCGTAAAGACGACATTCCTTTGCTAATTCAGGAACTGCTGACTCGCATGGAATCCGAAGGCGCTTCACCCATCTGTTTTACCCCGCGAGCGATCCAGTCGCTGATGGAACATGATTGGCCGGGAAATGTTCGGGAATTAGCGAATTTAGTTGAACGAATGATCATTCTTTTTCCAAATAGCTTGATTGATGTTAATCACTTACCAACTAAATATCGCTATAGCGATATTCCGGAATTCCAACCGGAGGCCAGCCGTTACAGTAGTATCGAAGAGCAGGAACGGGATGTTCTGGCAGACATTTTTGCTGAAGATTTCCAACTGAGTGATATTGAGCAAGATTTGATGAACCATGTCAATGCGCCTCAATCCTTGCCCCCTGAAGGTGTCAATCTAAAAGAGTTATTGGCAGACCTTGAAGTGAATCTGATTAATCAGGCTTTAGATGCTCAAGATGGTGTGGTTGCTCGTGCTGCAGACATGTTAGGGATGCGCAGAACGACGCTTGTTGAAAAAATGAAAAAGTATAATATGAACCGTTAAACGTCAGAAAAAAGTCAATATATTGTCATCATATTTTTTCTGTTGATGTAATGATTTGAATTTTATAAAGAAAATAGTCTGGAACGCTTTTTGCTTTTCAGGCTATTGTTGTTTTTACAGAACAGAAAACGAATATGCAAGAATCTCAGGCGCAACAGCTTTCTCATCTCGATTCTATAGAAGATCAGGTTGAACGATACAAACAGGTACTGGATGTCATGCCAGCCGGCGTTATTTTGTTGGATACGCAGGGCATTGTACGTGAGGCAAATCCTGAGGCAGTCCGGCTGCTGGAAATTCCATTGGTTGGTGAGCGCTGGTATGCCGTGATTCAATCTGCTTTTGCGCCCAAAGAAGACGATGGGCACGAAATTTCTCTACGCAATGGCAGAAAAGTGCGGTTAGCGATTTCAGCATCGTCAACCGGTCAGCTGATTCTCATTACCGATTTAACCGAAACACGCTTGCTTCAGGCTCGAGTGAGTGATTTACAACGGCTTTCTTCACTGGGTCGAATGGTCGCTTCATTGGCACATCAGGTTCGCACACCTTTATCTAGTGCTATGCTATACGCGTCAAATCTTGCTGCGCCTCAATTGCCGGCTGCCACGCGTGAACGTTTTCAAACGAAATTGATGGATCGGTTGCATGATCTGGATAAACAGGTCAATGATATGCTGTTGTTCGCCAAGGGAGGTGATAATAAAGTCGTTAAACCCTTTACACTGGATGAGTTAGTGCAGGAATTTTATCCGATGGTCGAAACGGCGATACAAAGTCATCAGATCGACTACGGACAGGAAATTGAGCATCCGGAGACGGCTTTACTGGGCAATCCGAACGCGATCGCTTCCGCGCTGAGTAATTTAGTGATGAATGCGATTCAGAATTCAGGCAAAGGTGCCCAGATCGATGTATTCTTCCGACCGGTTCAGAACATGTTGAAGATTTCTGTTCAGGATAACGGGCCGGGTATTCCTGCAGCAATGCAAAATAAAATTATGGAGCCTTTTTTTACCACACGTTCTCAGGGAACGGGGCTAGGGCTTGCGGTTGTTCAGATGGTTTGTCGTGCGCACGATGGGCATCTAGACTTGATTTCTGAAGAGGGGGATGGTGCATGTTTCACAATGTGTCTTCCTCTGGAGCGGACAGTTTCTCATAAGAATTCAGAGACAGGAGAGTAATCATGGCTCAGAGCAAAGTATTAATTGTTGAAGATGATGAAGGTTTGCGCGAGGCACTGGTGGATACCTTAGCTCTGGCCGGTTATGAATGGGTCGAAGCTGATTGTGCGGAAGAGGCACTGGTAAAGCTAAAGTCAGAGGGAGTCGATATTGTTGTCTCTGATGTGCAAATGGCTGGTATGGGTGGTCTGGCACTGTTGAGAAATATCAAACAGCACTGGCCGAATCTCCCGGTATTACTCATGACTGCATATGCCAATATTGAAGATGCCGTTGCCGCGATGAAAGAAGGTGCCATCGATTATATGGCTAAACCATTTGCGCCTGAAGTGTTGCTGAATATGGTCAGCCGTTATGCACCGGTAAAATCTGATGACAATGGCGATGCGGTTGTTGCTGATGAGAAAAGTGTGAAATTACTGGCTTTAGCGGAGAAAGTCGCTAAAACCGACGCAAATGTTATGATTCTGGGGCCGAGTGGTTCCGGGAAAGAAGTGATGTCTCGCTACATTCACAACGCTTCGCTGCGCAAAGATGGCCCTTTTATTGCGATCAATTGTGCGGCGATTCCGGACAACATGCTGGAAGCGACCCTGTTTGGTTATGAGAAAGGGGCTTTTACCGGAGCTATCCAAGCTTGTCCCGGTAAATTTGAACAGGCACAGGGTGGGACAATTCTACTTGATGAAATCAGTGAAATGGATTTGAACCTTCAGGCGAAGTTACTACGAGTACTTCAGGAAAGAGAAGTAGAACGTCTGGGAAGCCGTAAAAGTATTCAGTTGGATGTCCGGGTGCTTGCAACCAGTAACCGGGATTTAAAAAGCTATGTTCAGGAAGGTGAATTTCGCGAAGATTTATACTACCGTCTGAATGTGTTCCCAATTTCATGGCCGGCGCTGCGAGAGCGTCGGGCTGACATCGAACCTTTGGCGCAACATCTGGTTGAGCGTCACTGTAAAAAGCTTGGCATCGCGATGCCCCGGATCGCTCCGTCGGCTGTTGAAAAACTACTGTCTTACCCGTGGCCCGGCAACGTACGTGAACTGGATAATGTTATTCAGAGAGCCTTGATTTTGAGTGAGAATGGCAATATCGGTGAAGAACATATCCTCTTAGAAGGGGTTGATTGGAAAGATGCCGGCAGTTTACAGAAATTGGTTGAAAATGATCAGCCGCGCTCTGCATCACAACCGGTTGAGCCACCGACTGTCAAAACTGTGGCTCACAGCGAGATGAACAGACACCCGTCAAGTATTTCTGATTTGGGAGGAGAGCTTCGGGATCAGGAATATTCTATTATTCTGGAAACCCTGATTGCCTGTAAAGGTCGGCGGAAAGAGATGGCTGAGCGCCTTGGTATCAGCCCGAGGACCTTGCGCTATAAGCTGGCGAAGATGCGAGATGCGGGGATTGATATTCCGGGATAAATGCGATTTATCAAATGGCACACTAATTGCTGGATAAGAGATAAGCAATGTATATACGAGTCAAAGAATTGGCTATCAGGCAGGGGGACTTATGAGACTAGATGGATTACAGACTGAAATGCAGTCAATGATACAGGAAGCCAGCGGTAAACCGATGGCACCAACCGGACAGTCGGTGAGTGCTGACTTTGGCGATTTGCTCAACAAAGCGATTAATAATGTCAATGGACTACAGCAGACATCCAGTAATCTGCAAACTCGTTTTGATCGGGGCGATGAAGGGGTGTCGTTGTCCGATGTGATGATCGCAAGAAATAAAGCAAGTGTTGCATTTGATGCGACAGTACAGGTTCGGAATAAGCTCGTTGATGCTTATAAAGAACTGATGAACATGCCGGTTTAACGGTGACGTTTCGGTATCAATTTTGAAGTATTGTAGGTAAGTAACGTGGCCGAAGATAACCAATCGACAGACCTGACTTTAAGCGACGGCGGTGCACTTTCCGCAGACACGGATTTGCCCGTTGAGCATCAGGATCCTGATTTGGATGAGAAAAGTTCATCTCGTTTCGATTTTGCCGTCGGTGATTTAGACCTGATTCGTCAGGTTGTTCTCGTTCTTTCTATCTCTATTTGCGTCGCTTTGATTATGATGCTGTTTTTCTGGGTGAAAGAGCCAGAAATGCGTCCGCTAGGGGCTTATGACACCGAGGAATTGATTCCGATTCTGGATTACCTCGATCAGAGCAAGAAAGAGTACAAACTCGATGGTAATACGATTTTGGTTCCGGTCACTGAATACAGCGGACTCAAACTGGATTTAGCCCGGGCTGGTTTGAATCAGGATAAACAGGCCGGTGATGATATCCTGCTTCAGGATATGGGCTTTGGGGTATCACAGCGTCTTGAAATCGAACGGTTAAAACTGAGCCGTGAGCGCCAGTTAGCCAAAGCGATTGAAGCCATGAATCAGGTGAGAAAAGCGCGCGTATTACTCGCGATGCCTAAATCGAGTGTGTTTGTCCGTCAAAATCAAGAAGCTTCAGCATCGGTTTTTTTGACGCTGAGAACGGGTGCAAATCTGAAACAGGAAGAAATCGATTCGATTGTCGATATGGTTGCCAGTGCGGTTCCGGGGATGAAAACCACCCGTATTACGGTCACCGATCAACATGGACGTCTGCTCAACTCCGGTTCTGCCGATCCTGTGTCAACCGCACGTCGTAAAGAGCAGGAATTAGAACGCAAGCAAGAACAGGCGCTCAAAGATAAAATTGATTCGGTGCTGATCCCGATTCTCGGGCTAGGTCAATACACTGCACAGGTTGATGTCGAAATGGACTTTAGTGCCATTGAGCAAACCAGTCGTCAGTTTGATCCGCAAAAACCATCAACCCGAAGTGAATACACGCTTGAAGATTACAACAACGCAAATGTTGTCGCGGGTGTTCCCGGTGCGCTGAGTAATCAACCCCCGGCAGACTCTTCGATTCCGGAAGATGTCGCACAGATGAAAGATGGTTCGACCTTAGGCCAAGGGTCGGTTCATAAAGAAGCAACACGTAATTACGAATTGAACACGACAGTGAGTCATGAGCGGAAACAGACCGGTGTGGTGAATCGTCAGACCGTTTCTGTTGCTATTAAAGATCGTGAGGTTGTTAATCCGGATTCGGGGGAAATTACGTATGAACCTTTGTCTGACAGTCAGCTGAATGCTGTGCGTCAGGTACTGATCGGTGCGATTGGCTATAATGAACAACGAGGCGATTTACTGAATGTCTTAAGTATGCAATTTGCCAAGCCTGAAGTGGAACAGCTCACCGATGTACCAATTTGGGAAAACCCGAACTTTGGCGATTGGATTCGCTGGCTGGCAAGTGCATTGGTTATCATTGTCGTGATTCTGGTACTGGTTCGTCCGGCAATGAAAAAACTTATCAATCCGGCAAGTGCAGATGAAGATCAGCTTTATGGCCCAGATGGACTACCGATTGGTGCAGATGGTGAAACCAGCCTGATTGGTGAAGATATTGAAGCCGGCGATCTGTTCGAGTTCGGTTCGACGATTGACCTGCCGAATTTACATAAAGACGAAGATGTACTGAAAGCAGTACGGGCTCTGGTTGCCAATGAGCCGGAACTCGCTGCCCAGGTTGTGAAAAATTGGATGATGAACGATGGCTGATGAGAAAGAAAAGGGCAGTGATCTGATCCCTCAAGAAATTGATGTCGCATCAATTAGTGGCGATGAAAAAGCTGCAATCCTCTTGTTGAGTCTGAATGAAGAAGATGCTGCCGGTATCATTCGTCATCTGGAGCCGAAGCAGGTTCAGCGCGTTGGTAGTGCGATGGCTCGTTCCAGTGAATTGAGTCAGGGGAAAGTAAGTGCTGTGCATCGGGCATTTCTGGAAGACATTCAGAAATACACCAATATCGGGATGGGCAGCGAAGACTTTATGCGTAATGCCTTGATCGCGGCCTTAGGAGAAGACAAAGCCAATAACTTGGTGGATCAAATTCTGCTGGGAACCGGTTCAAAAGGTCTGGACTCTTTGAAATGGATGGATCCCCGTCAGGTCGCCAGCATCATCGTTAATGAACACCCGCAGATCCAGACGATTGTTTTGTCTTATCTGGAACCGGACCAGTCGGCTGAGATTTTGGCTCAATTTGCTGAACGGGATCGACTGGACTTGATGATGCGGATTGCCAATCTGGAAGAAGTACAGCCATCAGCACTGGCAGAGTTGAACGAAATTATGGAGAAACAGTTTGCCGGGCAAGCCGGGGCACAAGCTGCGAAAATTGGTGGTCTGAAAGCTGCTGCCGATATTATGAACTACCTCGATAATAACGTTGAAGGTATCCTGATGGAGCAAATGCGTGATCAGGATGAAGATCTGGCAACACAAATTCAGGATCTGATGTTTGTCTTTGAAAACCTTGCTGAAGTTGATGATCAGGGTATCCAGAAATTGTTGCGGGATGTACCACAGGATGTCTTGCAGAAGGCACTGAAAGGTGCGGATGACACCCTGAAAGAGAAAATATTCAAAAATATGTCTAAACGTGCAGCCGAAATGCTCAAAGATGATCTTGAAGCGATGCCGCCAATCAAAGTTTCAGATGTGGAAGCTGCGCAGAAAGAAATTCTGGCGATTGCCCGCAGGATGGCTGACAACGGTGAAATTATGTTGTCAGGTGGTGCTGATGAATTCCTCTGATCGATGGGTTTAAGGAGTCACGATGTCAGACAGAAAACGCGGATTCTTGCGTCCGGGAATGGATACAGATGTTGAGCGTGCAAAAGTGTGGGGATTACCCGATTACACGACCGAGACTCATGGTCAAGCAAAAGACACTGCACTGAAATACGATCCGGGATGGATACCGGATACGGAACGCTCGGTAGAAGAAGCACCACTTGAACTGACTGAAGAAGAAATCGAACTGATTCGGCAAGGTGCTTATCAAGAAGGGTTGCATCAGGGTCAAGAAGCCGGTTTCAGACAAGGTTACGATAAAGGTAAAGAAGAAGGCTATCAGGCGGGGCATCAGGAAGGACAAGAAACCGGACAAAATGAAGGTTTGGCCGCCGGTCAGGAAATCATCGATGAACATGTCGCCAGTTTTGTCAATTTAGCCAATCAATTCGCCCAGCCCCTCGCACTGATGAACGCACAGGTTGAACGTCAACTGGTCGATATGGTGCTTGCTTTGGTAAGAGAAGTGGTTCGGGTTGAAGTGCAGATGAATCCTCAGGTGATACTGGATACGGTAAAATCCTCAGTTGAGTCGCTGCCCATTACCGGCCATGACATTACACTGAAACTCAATCCGGAAGATGTTGAGGTCATTCGTCACTCTTACGGCGAAGAAGACCTTGATTTTCGGCATTGGACTTTAGTGAGTGAGCCATCTCTCAATCGCGGCGATGTTGAGATTGAGGCCGGCGAATCGAGTGTCAGCTACCGGATTGAAGAGCGAATCCGAACCACGCTGAAAAGTTTCTGTGAAGCAAACCGACATGGTGGTGATGCGTGTTAGCGTTAGAAGAGCGTTTTGCACAATACAAAACTCAGGGACTGTCATCACGTCCTATAGCCTCTGGCCGTCTCGTACGAGTGGTCGGGCTGACTCTGGAAGCTACCGGATGTAAAGCACCGATCGGAAGTCTGTGTAAAGTCGAAACGATGAGTGGCGAGATTGAAGCGGAGGTTGTCGGCTTCTCCGGTGCTCATCTTTATCTGATGCCGAGTGAACAAGTTTCAGGCATTTTGCCCGGCGCGAAAGTGACACCGATTCACGGTGATACCGGTGTCCCCGTCGGTATGGAACTACTGGGAAGAGTCATTGATGGGGTCGGGATGCCACTGGATGGCAAAGGGCCGATTTATGCTGAGCATAAAGCTTCTTTTCAATCTGTTGCGATTAACCCCCTTGCCCGCAAACCAATCTCTGAGCCGCTGGATGTCGGCCTGAAATCAGTGAATGGATTATTGACGGTCGGTAAGGGACAACGTATCGGACTTTTTGCCGGTTCTGGTGTGGGTAAGTCCGTAACATTGGGAATGATGACTCGCGGAACGACTGCTCAAGTTGTTGTGGTCGGCCTCATTGGTGAACGTGGACGAGAAGTTAAAGAATTTATTGATGAAATTTTAGGTATCGATGGCCGTCAACGTGCGGTCGTTGTTGCCGCACCGGCTGATGCATCACCGCTGATGCGCCTTAAAGGATGTCAGACTGCGCTGACCATTGCCGAGTATTTTCGTGATCAAGGGCTAGATGTCTTATTACTGATGGATTCGTTGACTCGCTTTGCGCAGGCACAACGGGAAATTGCACTTTCGGTCGGTGAACCCCCGGCGACCAAGGGATATCCGCCTTCGGTCTTTGCCAAATTGCCTGCGCTGGTTGAGCGAGCAGGGAACGGTAGTGACGGTCAGGGGTCGATCACTGCGTTTTTTACCGTGTTGACGGAAGGGGATGATCTTCAGGATCCGATTGCAGATGCATCCCGGGCCATTCTCGATGGGCATATTGTTTTATCCCGGGAATTGGCGGATGCCGGTCATTACCCTGCAATTGATGTGGAAAAATCGGTGAGTCGGGTGATGCCTCAAATCACGACTGATGAACATCAACTGATGTCAAAAGCAGTACGGCAAGTCCTGTCTGTCTGCCGCAAAAATCAGGATTTGGTGTCGATAGGCGCTTATAAACCGGGCTCTGATCCGGCGATTGATCAGGCATTTACCCTCAAACCGAAGATCGATATGTACCTGCAACAAGGCATGAAAGACACCGTACCGTATGATATGTGTGTCAGTATGTTGAAGAATGTTTTGCAGATAGGTTCTGAATGATATGGAAAATGCACTGGAATTCTTGCTGGAACAGGCGAAAGAGAATGAAGATAAAGCAGTGCTCGCATTAAATAGCGCACGTCAGGAACTGGAAAGTTACTACCGTCAGGTGAGTCAGATTGAACAGTATCGTCTGGATTATTGTCATCAAATGATTGACCGGGGAAAAGCCGGTTTAACGGCAAGCCAGTATGGACATCTCAATCGTTTCTTAACTCAGCTAGATGAGACACTTGCTAAACAAAGAGGTGCCGAGCAGCATTTTATCGATCAAGTCGAGAACTGTCAGGAACATTGGCTTGAAGTCCGTAAAACACGCCGTTCTTATGAGTGGTTACGTGACAAGAAACAGGCCGAAAGACAACAGGCTGAACTCAAACGAGAGCAGAAACAACTCGATGAATTTACAACGATTCAGTATGCCCGCAAAGCACGATTTTAAACGAACCCTTACCATATCTGAATCACGATATTGTTCATCAAACTAAGATTCTGAATGATATGGCTTACTTTTTGCTTATTTAATATCAAGTTGTTTGCATCAAGGTCATTTGTCTGTGATAGCAAATACCGTCAATTAGTTTGGTTTGCAAGAGTACTGGATATGAATATCAACCTCACGCCCACGTCAGGGACACAGAAAGCTCAGTCTCACCATAAAGCGGTTAGTGATGATGCCGTTGTTGGTGATGTTGCTGAATCGTCACAAGAGTCCGGTGGTTTTTTTGCCAAACTCGCAGCTTTATTTAAGGGAGAGGATTCGGTTTCTGAAAAGCCCTCGGTCAAGAGCGGTGAAGCAAAAAACGTTGAGACTACAGCGGATGTCGCTGGTGATATATCAGCAGATTCCCTATTGTCTGATAAAGAAATATCCGGGAAAGCACCTACTGGGAAAGTACTGACAGGAAAAGAACGGTCTCAAATCGATCTGGCTGAGACGGATTCATCTGAGACGCTATCGCTGAAGAATTTATCTGAAAATGTTGATGATTTGGATAACGCTCAAATTGCGGGCGCGAAAACATCTGGTGGGCAACATCAGGAGGGGGGGGATACCGCAGAGGTAAATTCCCCTCGTCCCGAGTCAAACACTCCGTCCGTTGCGTCATCCTCCCTGCAATCTACCGAGCAAAGCGCCTCATCAGCACAGAAAGAAGCTGCACAGCGGACAATGGGAGAGGGTGAAGCGGTATTAAGCCGGCTTAAAGGGGCTGAACAACAACTTGTGTCGCAAAACGGCAAGAAATTGCCAGTTTCGGATGTCACTGATCCTGAGCAAGCCAAACATGCAGCAAACACCGTGCAACAGACCAAAATGACAGACCCGGCAGTACTTCAGGATCCGGCCGCTTCGGCAGATTTGTCTTTGTCGCAGACTGAATCGGACAGTTCTTTATCCCCAATTAAAGGCAAAGAACTGGATGTGCATGAACTGACAGGGGAGAAAGCGTTGACGGCTGATATATCTCAGCTTACAGAAACCACTGCTCAAGCTAATGGCAGTGTAGCGTCATCCGTTGTCGCACCTGAAGTACAGACCAAAGACGTTGGTGAATATAAATATACGCAACACAATGGTTCAGGACATAAAGAAGCCACGGTTAAATCCGTTCAGATACCTGCCGGAGTTAATATCCAAGGCGTATCAAATCAGAATGTTATCGGTCAGGCGGAGATGCAGGATGTGGTGGCAACCGATGGCAGTGAGCAGGTTCATACTGCTGCTTTATCGGGAGTGGAAGGCAATACTGAGAAAGCTGCGTTATCACAAAAGCTACTACAGTCTCTGAATCAAGAATTACCGCCAAAAGCAGATCCCCGTCACCATATACACATGGCCCAGCAACAGACAGCTGCTCAACAATTGCCTCAAGCAGCACCTGTCCCGGTGAATTCGTTGACTCAGGCAATTCAGAGTGAAGGTTCCACCAATTCGCTCATGCCTCTTTCCGGCGATTCCGCCGTGTCTCAGGCGGCATTGCAGACTTTATCCGCGAGTGCCGTCGGGCGCGAGCAATGGATTCGTCAGCGTCTTGCAGGATTTGGCGATGGTAAAGCCCGCCCAGAGGGAGTGATTGACGACGGTACGGGTAAAGAAAGTCATTTCGCACATCAACTGTCATCACTGACTGGTCAACAGACCTCGGGTGTACAGAATCATCTCAGAGCGGATGTCGCTCAGACTCCGTCATCTATTTATTTGGCAAAAGATGCAATGGCTGCCGATCAGCTCTCAGAGCGGGTTCAGATGATGATGTCTAAAAATTTGAAAAACATTGATATACGGCTTGATCCTCCAGAACTGGGACGAATGCATATTCGAATGAACATGTCCGGTGATGCCGCCACTGTGCATTTTACTGTGGCAACCCCACAAGCCCGAGAAGCGCTTGAACACTCCATGCCCCGCTTGAGAGACATGTTGTCGCAGCAGGGAGTACAGTTGGGTGAAACGTCTGTACAGCATCAAGGCAGTGGTCATCAGCAGCAAGGTTATGCCGCTTCAGGCCAAGGGCAGTCGTCCGGACGAGGCTCTCCGGTTGGTCAGGATTCGGTTTTTCATGATGATAATCCGGACACAGGTGTTAAACTTGATGTGGATATTAGTTCGAAGCGTGATGGGATTAGTTATTACGCATAAGGTTAAAAATTAGTATGTTGCACATGCAGAGATAATTATGGCAGATGAAAATGGTGTCGCAGAAAATGCCTCCGGCGGCAAAAAGAAACTTTTGATTATCATTATTGCCTTGGTGGTATTGCTGGTAATTGGTGGCGGTGCCGCATTTTTTATGATGGGCTCGGATGACGAATCGCCAAGTGCAGAACCTGAGCAAAGTGTTGCGAAGGTTGATACCAAGAGTGAACCCGTGGCTTATGTCAGTCTTCCTCAACCGTTCGTGTTTAATGTGACGGGCGATATGCGTGATCGGATGGTGCAGATCAAAGTTCAGCTGATGGTTCGAGGAAGTGAGAATGAAAATCAGGCCCGTTACCACTCCCCATTAATCGAAAGTTCTCTGCTCTCGACGTTTGCTTCTGCGACGGTAGAGCAACTGCGCTCTCCCAATGGTCGGATTGAGTTACGTGACCGGGCGACGAAAGATATTCAGACTGCTTTAACCAAAGCGGTCGGTGAGCCAGTGATTGAACGAGTTCTGTTTACTGATTTTGTAATGCAATAGGTGATGTGTGACTGATCTATTAAGCCAGGACGAAATTGATGCGCTATTACATGGCGTCGATAGTGTCGATGATGAAGAAGAAGAGTTAGACACGGATACGCGTGAGGCGACCAGTTTTGATTTTTCTTCTCAGGATCGTATTGTCCGCGGACGGATGCCGACGCTTGAGTTGATTAACGAACGATTTGCGCGTCATTTGCGTATCAGTTTGTTTAATATGCTGAGAAAAACAGCTGAAGTGTCGATTAACGGTGTACAGATGATGAAGTTCGGGGAGTATCAGAATACGCTGTACGTCCCGACCAGTCTCAATATGGTGCGCTTCCGGCCATTAAAAGGGACAGCGCTGATCACCATGGAAGCGCGGCTCGTCTTCATCTTGGTGGAAAATTTCTTTGGTGGAGATGGTCGTTTTCACGCCAGAATTGAAGGGCGTGAGTTTACTCCGACAGAGCGTCGCGTCATTCAACTGTTGCTGAAAATTGTGTTCGCAGATTATAAAGAGGCTTGGTCTCCGGTGATGGGGGTTGAGTTTGAATATCTTGACTCCGAAGTGAACCCAAGTATGGCCAACATTGTCAGTCCGACGGAAGTGATTGTCGTGAGTTCGTTTCATATTGAGGTCGATGGCGGCGGTGGTGATTTTCATATGGTCATGCCATACTCGATGCTTGAACCGATCCGTGAGCTTTTAGACGCCGGGGTTCAATCGGATAAAATGGAAACGGATGTTCGCTGGAGCTCGGCACTGCGTGAAGAAATTATGGATGTGCCGGTCAATTTCCGCGTGAACTTGCTGGAAAAAGTCTTGGCATTAAGAGATTTGATGGAGTTGCAGGCGGGAGATGTCATTCCGATCGATATGCCTGAACATGCGATTATGTTTGTGGAAGAATTGCCGACTTTCCGTGTGAAAATGGGACGTTCCGAAGATAATCTGGCTATTCAGATTTCACAGAAAATCAAACGTCCTGATGTTGTGAAAACAGATTTGGCTTTTTTGAGTGAGGATATTATTTCCGATCTTGAAAGAGAAGATGAAGTAAAAGACTAAAGTAGGTAGCGAAGATGTCTGATATTGATGATCAAAAACTGGCAGATGAGTGGGCTGCGGCACTGGGCGAAGACCCGAATGCGGCATCAGATGACGATATTGATGAAATATTGGCAGCGCCACTTGAAGAGTTGAAAGATACATCACAACCTATTTCAGAAGATGAGCGACGGAAACTGGATACGATTATGGATATTCCGGTGACGATTTCGATGGAAGTCGGTCGCTCACAAATTAGTATCCGTAATTTGCTGCAATTGAACCAAGGCTCGGTTGTCGAACTGGATCGGATTGCCGGAGAATCATTGGATGTCCTCGTCAATGGAACGTTGATTGCCCATGGTGAGGTTGTTGTGGTCAACGATAAGTTCGGGATCCGTTTAACCGATGTGATTAGCCAGACGGAACGGATTAAGAAGCTGAGATAAGGGCGTTGATGAAACGATTAATTAGCCTGTTTAGTCTATTTTTTTGTGCCTTTCCCGTTTGGGCAGAGGTTGGCGACTCCATGAGTATCTTAACAACGCTGGGGTCTCTGGTTTTTGTGATTGCCTTGATTCTGGTACTGGCATTGTTACTCAAAAAGATGCGTTTACCAGCGTTGGGCCATCAAAAAGATCTGATGATCATTCGTCAACTTCCGATTGGGACGAAAGAAAAACTGTTGGTTGTTCAGGCAGGAGAAGAGCAGTTTTTAGTCGGAGCGACGAGCCATTCGATTCAATTGATTTCCAAGCTTGAGCAACCGTTGGCATCCGGGTCTCGGACAGTGGAACCCCCCTTTGCGGGCCAACTTAATCGGTTTTTGAAAAAGAATGATAAAATATAGCTTCCATTTAGTCACATCGCATTGGAACAGACTGGCCCTTCACGGGCTGGTGCTGTGTTTAGGGTTGTTCTCTATGATGTCTTGGGCAGCACCTGCTTCGGGAGAGGTTCAGCCTGCCAATAGTCTGGTCACACAGAGTATTACCGCACAGGGTATTTCAAATACAGCAACGGCCGCTCACTCGAATCAAGCCGGCATCCCTGCGATTACAATGACGACCAATCCTGACGGTAGTCAGGATTATTCGATTAGTTTACAGATTCTCGGTTTAATGACGATGCTCGGCTTCTTGCCGGCATTAGTGATTCTGATGACCTCGTTTACCCGGATTGTGGTCGTTATGTCGATTCTGCGCCAAGCAATGGGGTTGCAGCAAACGCCATCAAACCAAGTCATTATCGGGATTGCGTTGTTTCTGACATTTTTTATTATGTCTCCGGTATTTCACCAAGTGAATGAACGCGCGATCCAGCCTTATCTCAATGAGCAGATTAATGCGCGACAAGCCTTTGATGAAGCGCAGAAACCGATGCGAGCTTTCATGCTCAAGCAGACGCGGGTCAAAGATTTAGAAACGTTTGTGAATATGTCCGGCTCGCAGGCAACCGATCCGCAAGATGTCGAAATGACGGTATTGATTCCGGCCTTTATTACATCTGAGTTAAAAACAGCTTTTCAGATCGGGTTTATGCTGTTTCTTCCTTTTTTAGTGATCGATCTGGTTGTTGCTTCGGTCTTGATGGCTATGGGGATGATGATGTTGTCTCCTATGATTGTTTCTTTGCCATTCAAGCTGATGTTGTTTGTGTTAGTTGATGGATGGAACCTGATTTTATCGACACTCGCAGGCAGTTTTGCACTTTAGGGGGACACGATGACACCAGAAGCTTTTGTTGAAATATTCCGCGATGCTTTATGGATTGTATTGTTAATGGTTTCGGCAATCATTGTGCCCGGTTTATTGATTGGTTTAGCGGTTGCAGTGTTTCAGGCGGCGACCTCGATTAACGAGCAGACCCTCAGCTTTCTCCCCCGTTTAATCGTAACATTGCTGGCGTTGATGCTGTTTGCCCATTGGATGACTCGGATTTTAATGGAGTTCTTTTATTCCATGATTGATCGTTTACCCCAAATCCTCTATTGAGGCACCTGTGATGACATATCCGGCAAACCTGATTTTAGATTGGATCGCCACATATTTTTGGCCGCTGACTCGGATCTCTGCCATGTTGATGGTGATGACTGTGACAGGGGCGCGGTTTGTCACTGCCCGCATTCGTCTCTATCTTGGCCTTGCCATCACATTTGCCATCATGCCGGTGATTCCGGCTGTTCCCTCAAATATTGAACTGCTTTCCCTGCCGGGATTTATGATTACGTTTGAGCAAATTGTTATTGGCGTGGCGATGGGAACGGTGACGCAGTTTATGATTCAGACATTTGTCATGCTGGGACAAATTATCGGGATGCAATCGAGCTTAGGCTTTGCCTCGATGGTTGACCCCGCTAACGGCCAAAATACACCGTTACTGGGGCAGTTTTTTATGTTTCTGGCGACGATGTTTTTTCTGGCCAGTGACGGGCATTTAAAGATGCTCCAACTGATTGCCTTTAGTTTTAAATCATTACCGATTGGTCAAGGGGGGCTGACATCTGTTGACTTTCGCGAATTGGCGTTGTGGTTTGGCATTATGTTTAAAGTCGCGTTGACGATGTCTCTTTCCGGCATTATTGCCTTATTGACCGTCAATCTTTCGTTTGGCGTCATGACACGGGCGGCACCACAGTTGAATATTTTTTCTCTTGGTTTTGCTTTTGCGCTCATAGTCGGTTTGCTGCTGTGCTGGTACATTGTCACCGGGCTGTACAGTCATTATGAGATTTTTTGGGAGCAGGGACAGGCTCAGATTTGTCGCTTGATACGACTGGATTGTCAGGCACCTTAAGGAGGACAGACTATGGCTGAGTCTGACGGACAAGAACGTACCGAAGAAGCCACACCCCGAAGGCGAGAACAGGCGAAAGAGAAAGGGCAGGTTGCCCGTTCAAAAGAGTTAGCGTCGGTCTCGGTACTGGTCGTTGGTGCGATTGCGCTGATGTGGTTTGGAGAAAATTTAGCGAAAGCTTTGTATCTGTCGATGGGGCGGTTATTTACCCTGAGCCGTGAAGAGATCTTTGACCTGCCTAAATTATTTGATGTTTTATTCGGCTCACTGGTGACGCTGATCTTGCCCATGGTGTTGATTCTGGTGACGCTATTTATTGCCGCACTCTTCGGTGCAACCGGTGTCGGCGGGATTTCTTTTTCGGCAGAAGCTGCCCGTCCTAAAATGTCAAAATTGAACCCGCTGAGTGGACTCAAACGGATGTTTGGTTTGCAAAGCTGGGTCGAATTGCTGAAATCTATCTTGAAAGTCACACTGGTTGCCGGTGCGGCTTTCTTTTTGATTGAGAGTCAGAAAGTGGATTTATTCCAGTTGAGTCTGGATGCCTTTCCGCAAAATATTTATCACGCGTTGCAGATTTTATTGAATTTCGTCCTGTTGATTAGTTGCACTTTACTCATTGTGGTCGCTATTGATATTCCTTTCCAAATTTGGCAGCACGCCAATCAGTTAAAAATGACCAAGCAGGAAGTCAAAGATGAATACAAAGACACGGAAGGAAAACCTGAAGTCAAAGGCCGGATCCGGATGCTGCAAAGAGAAGCGGCGCAGCGACGAATGATGGCTGATGTCCCCCAAGCCGATGTGATTATCACCAACCCGGAACATTTCTCTGTGGCACTACGGTATAAACAAAATAGTGATAAAGCACCGATTGTAGTGGCTAAAGGCATTGATCACCTTGCCCTGAAAATCCGGGAAGTGGCCAGAGAGCATGAGATTGAGATTGTGCCGGCACCACCGTTGGCTCGTGCACTTTATCACACCACGGAGTTAGAGCAGGAGATTCCTGATGGCTTGTTTTTAGCGGTGGCTCAAGTCTTGGCTTATGTGTTTCAGCTGCGACAGTATCGGCGACGCGGTGGTAAACGGCCAAAACTCAATGAAGAAGCAATGACCATTCCAACCGATATGGATTATTAGTATCCGGTGGGGATGTTGAGCGCGTCATTTTTTGTATTGCCGCGCTTTGTTTTTCGGACTCTATTTCTCAGGAACAGACAGCAGTACCAGTAACGCGCCATCACCGCCAAATTCCATCGGGGCCTGATGGAAAGCCATCACATCAGGGTGCTGGGCTAGCCACAGAGGGACTTTCTGTTTCAGAATGTGTTTGCCAATACCATGCTGAACACCGGCACAATGGATGCCTTCTTTAATACAGTAGGCGATCATCGCAGCCAGCTCTCTTTTTGCTTCTTTTTGAGTCATGCCGTGCATATCCAGAAAAACGTCCGGCACATAAACGCCGCGACGTAGCCGCTTGACCTCATATTTGGAAACGTCACTGCGTGCGTAGCGCGTTGGTCCCTCCTGATCAAGATGAGGCACGAATTCATCAGAAAAATAAAACTCATTGTCATTGGTATTATGAATGTTACGGCGTGCTAAATTTTGTTTGGTATTTCTGTTTGGTTGCCGGACTATGGTATCCTGATGCAACTTTTTTACGCCCTTTACTGCATCGTTGAATAAGGTTGAGTCATCATCCTGATATGGGTCGTGGTCACTCATTCGCTGTTCATATGTTTGTTAAATACGGATAAGCAGTATTGTAGCGCTTTTTGGAGGCAATTTTGGATAAGATTTTTGTCGATGAGGCGGTCGCTGAGCTTCATACACTTCAGGATATGATTCGTTGGGCGGTCAGTCGCTTTAACGCTGCCGGATTATTTTACGGTCATGGCACCGATAATGCTTGGGATGAAGCGGTTCAGTTGATTTTACCCACTTTATATCTGCCGATCGATGTGCCTTCACATGTATTAAATTCTCGTCTGACGATGAGTGAAAGAGCTGGTATTGTCGAACGGGTGATTCAGCGTATTAAAGAACGCAAGCCAGTTGCTTATTTGACAAATAAGGCTTGGTTTTGTGGGTTGGAGTTTTTTGTCGATGAGCGGGTACTGGTGCCGCGCTCTCCGATTGGTGAGTTGATTGAAAACCAGTTTCAGCCTTGGCTGACGGAAACACCGAATAAAATCATGGATCTCTGTACGGGGAGTGGCTGTATTGCCATTGCATGTGCGCATATGTTCCCCGAGGCGGAAGTGGATGCCGTTGATATTTCTACCGATGCTCTGGCTGTTGCCGAAATCAATATCCAGGATCATGGCTTGGAACAGCAAGTCTTCCCGATGCGTTCTGATTTGTTCAGAGACTTACCTAAAGCCACTTATGAGTTGATTGTCTCTAATCCGCCTTATGTTGATCAGGAAGACATGGATTCGTTGCCGCAAGAATTTGAACATGAACCGGCACTCGGTTTGGCAGCCGGGGTGGATGGATTAGAATTAGTCCGTCGAATCCTTGCTAATGCACCGGATTATTTGACCGAGCAAGGGATTTTGATCTGCGAAGTCGGCAATTCGATGGTTCACATGATGGCACAGTATCCGGATATTCCGTTCACTTGGCTGGAATTTTCCAACGGTGGTCATGGGGTCTTTATGCTGACCCGCCAACAGTTAGTTGAATGTGCTGATCATTTTGCTGACTATCGTGATTAAAGCTATCTGTGGAACTAAAGCTATCTGCGGGATTAAAGCTATCCGGTGAGAGAAGCGCGCTGGGCTTTACAACAAATCAGAATCAAGCGACTATGAGGCCACATTTAAGTGAATATGGGTCTCATGAACCGGATGGGTTCGCCAGACACCACCATGAATGAAAATAAAAATCGCCATTTAGCGAAGAAAATAGTGATTCAGAAAATTGTTAACCACAACATGAATAAACAGGAAAGTGCATGGCAGGAAATAGTATCGGACAACATTTCCGTGTAACGACGTTTGGAGAAAGTCACGGTCTTGCTCTGGGATGTATCGTTGACGGATGCCCTCCGGGGCTCGAACTGACAGAAGCTGATCTGCAAGTCGATCTCGACAGACGTCGTCCGGGAACATCACGTTACACCACACAACGGCGGGAACCGGATGAAGTGAAAATTTTGTCCGGGGTATTCGAGGGTAAAACGACCGGCACCTCGATTGGGTTGTTGATTGAAAATACCGATCAGCGGTCGAAAGATTATTCAGAGATTCAAGATAAATTCCGCCCTGGACATGCTGATTATACTTACTACCAAAAGTATGGCATTCGGGATTATCGCGGCGGTGGTCGCTCTTCAGCGCGTGAAACTGCAATGCGAGTTGCTGCCGGTGCGGTTGCCAAGAAATATCTTCGTCAGGCGTACGGCATTGAAATTCGGGCCTATCTGTCACAAATGGGCGATATCTCCATCGATAAAGTTGATTGGGATGAAATTGAAAATAACGCTTTTTTCTGCCCGGATATTGATAAAGTCGAACAATTTGACGCACTGATTCGAGACCTGAAAAAGCAGGGCGACTCTATTGGTGCCAAAATTCAAGTTGTGGCGACATCAGTACCCGTTGGCTTGGGAGAACCGGTGTTTGACCGTCTGGATGCGGATATTGCACACGCATTAATGAGTATCAATGCGGTGAAAGGTGTTGAAATTGGTGACGGGTTTGCTGTCGTCCAACAGAAAGGGAGTCAGCACCGGGATACGTTATCACCGGAGGGGTTTGGCAGTAATCATGCTGGTGGTATGTTGGGCGGTATTTCGACGGGGCAGGATATTGTTGCGAATATCGCGCTGAAACCGACTTCCAGTATTACGGTTCCCGGAGACACCATCACCAAAACCGGTGAGAAAACGCAATTGATTACCAAAGGGCGTCATGACCCATGTGTCGGGATTCGTGCGGTGCCGATTGCAGAAGCGATGCTGGCGATTGTCTTGATGGATCACCTGTTGCGCCATCGCGGTCAAAACCAGCATGTGGTGACTGAGACGCCGAAAATCTGATCCACTCATTATCTATTATCTTGCGTATTGTTCGCAAAACCTTGCTTGAATGCCCTCCTCTGAGGGCATTTTTTATGGTGAGACTTTACCTCTCGTGGGAAAAACTGGAAAATGCACGCCGTCGTCACAACAGATCAAGTAAATTATGGTTCATCGATATCAGGACTTAATCAACATTTTTAACCAAACCTTTGCTGAGCGTTATCAAACGCGTCTGGTGCTGGGAGATGATGAACCCATCTATTTACCGGCTGATGATTCAGTGCCTTATCACCGGATTATTTTTGCGCATGGTTTTTATGCATCTGCACTGCATGAGATTGCGCACTGGTGTGTTGCAGGTCCTGAGCGACGCCAGTTGGAAGATTTTGGCTATTGGTATGAACCGGATGGTCGGACTCGTGAAGTTCAGGCAGCTTTTGAGCAGGTTGAAATCCGCCCTCAGGCTTACGAATGGATTCTGTCTGTCAGTGCCGGTTTTCCCTTTTCTGTAAGTTGTGACAATCTGAATGGCGATTTTGAGCCGGATAGACTGCAATTTATGGTAAAAGTCCATGCTGAGGTGATGCAGATTCTTGGTCAGGGGTTGCCCGAACGGGTTGGTCTTCTTGCCGAAGCATTGCGGAGTTTTTATCAGACTGATCCGTTGTCTCCGGCATTATTTGTTGTGAAATAATGTCAGTCTGACATTGTCTCTTTTCAGGTCATATAGTGACCCGACTGAGATAATTGTATGGTTGCGTTGTCAAACAATCAGTCACTATAGTGGCAATGAAGAGTATAAAATGATTATTGAATTTGAAGAAAAAATGCTGGCATTGATCGATGATGGCATTGTACACGCCTCTGATGATGAACTATTTGCCGGTGGTTATCTGCGTGGGCATATTTCACTGGCTGCGGCATCATGTGAAGATGAAGGTATTACTGAACTGGCTGAGCTGAAAGCACGGATCGAAACAAGTCTGGATAACGCCCGTTCTGAGTTGGCACCGGCGGATCGAGTGATTGTACAACAATTATGGCAAAGGCTTCTGTCTCAAATGAACTTCGCGAAGGCGCCATAGATACCTGTGACGGTAGTTCTAATTATTTGAATGTATCTATACAAATTTTGCGGTTGTTGCCATGGCGATGAAGACTTATTCTGAACATATCCTAAGATGATGAAGAGGTAATAACGGTGAAAATTATTGCGTTTGGTGCGAGTACAAGTTCCACTTCAATTAATAAAGCATTAGCAACTTATGCGGCAAATTTGGTCGCAGGTGCTGAAGTTGAAGTGCTTGATATCAACAATTATTCAGTGCCGATGTTCAGCGAAGATCTAGAAAAAGAGATCGGCCATGCAGAAGGTGCAAAGGCTTTTCTGGATGATTTGTCACAGGCTGATGCATTCGTTATTTCTTTCGCGGAGCATAATGGCCACCACCCGGCAGCGTATAAAAATTTGTTTGACTGGGCGACCCGAATTGATCGGGATATCTTCAAGAGCAAACCGGCCGTTTATTTAGCCACCTCTCCGGGCCCCGGTGGCGCTCAGTCAGTATTGGCTGCCGCAACCGCTTCTGCCGGTTTCTTTGGTGGTGATGTAAAAGCATCGATTTCCGTACCAAGCTTTTACGACAACTTTGACATAGACAAAGGCCAAGTCACTAACGCAGCCATTGCGGCTGAAATTGAGCAAGCGGTTAAAGCGTTACAGGGATAATCGTTTCAAGACCTGATTTTTGTGGCCTCGGCCAAACATCAATCACCCGAAGGGAGACCGCGGGTGATTTTTTTATGTGGTTTGACCGGAAAAATTATGTTGCCGCAACCGCTTTGCCTTTGCGCAGTTTTCTGACCCACATCCGGCTGGGATGAATGCGTTCCAGTAAATCAACCGATAGCGGCAGTGGATCACCACACATGATAGAGGCAAGGCACTCTGCCAGCAGTGGCGCAGAGCTTAGCCCTCTGGAGCCGAGCCCTAACATCCCGTAGAGGTGTGGATAATGATGGATTTGGGGGGCGGACTGAGCCGTTTGTGTAACCAATGCATGATACTGTGTTTTGATGGTTGGCAAATCACCCAGATTTCCCGCAAAAGGCAGATGATCGCGGCTGACACAGCGAATCCCTTGTCTTGACTGATTGTGCGATATATCGACGTCGTCTGGCCATGACTGGTCGGGGATACAGCTTTGCAGCTTGTCTCGATTTTGTGTTTGCGCTGCCGGATCAAAGTGAGTGTCAATATTCTGGCGATCATAACTGGCACCAATGCAATGCTGTTGGTTGGCAGGATTGACGGGAGTCATATAACCATCGTAACAGAGCACAGTATTGAGATGCTTGAGCGTATCCGTGGTCGGGATATGGCTGACCTGACCTTTGACTTGTGCCAGTGGTAGTGCCTGAGTCTGGGGAAATTGGTCAAACTGGTGTCCGTTGGCAATGACGACACATTGATGACGAAAGATTTGATCCGCACTATGGAGTTGCCAGACTGCTGTCTGTTCATCCCAATGGAGTTGATCAATTTTGGTGTTGAAATGGGCTCGGAGTCGGCCGGATGCCTGTAACGATGACAGTAGTTGCCCAGTGAGCTGCGCGGGACAAATCCAGCCACCGAGCGGATAATAGAGACTTTCCGCTGTCACCGGTAAACCGAGCGTTGCTGATGTCTGGTGTGAATCCAGACCTGTCACCAGTTCTTGGGGAAAACGGCCTGTCGCGATGGGCTTCAATTTCTTGCACGCCTGCTCATTCCACATCAGTTGGGTCACACCACACCATTGGTAATCAAAATCGAGACCGTCACTGCGCTGCTGTTCTACAAATTGTCGCGCATATAAAAAACTTGCGGCAAAAAAACGAGATAATGGATCGTGTTGGCTATTCAACAGCGGATAGATAGCACCTTGACGATTGCCTGATGCACCTTGCGCCGCTTGGTCATCTTGGCAATAGAGTGTGACCTGAATGCCCCGGCGGCTTAAGGTTTTTGCCAATGTGGCGCTGGCGATCCCGCCACCGATAATGGCCACATCCGATAAATCAGCAACTGACTGGTGGGCATACCACGGCAGCATATTGGTGAATCCGGTCGGTGTTGCTATTGTGCCGACCAACATGTCTCGCTTGGTGCCGAAGCCTTTGACTTTTTGCATCGAAAATCCGGCTTCGATCAATCCTCGCCGGACAAAGCCGGCAGCGGTAAATGTGGCACAAGTTGCATCCGCTTTTGCGAGTTTCGCCATGTGATTAAACAGGTGCTGATTCCACATGTCGGGGTTTTTGCTCGGTGCAAAACCATCAAGAAACCACGCGTCAATCAGGCCATCCCGAGGGACGGGGACTAACGGCATACAGTCATGAATATCACCGAACCACAGATCGAGCGTGACGGCACCATCAGCGAGTGTGATACGGTGACACTCCGGTACTGCCAGCGGGTAATGTTGTTGGAGCTCTGCGGCATAATCTGCCAGTTCCGGCCAAGCTTGATGGGCTTTGATTAAGTCATCCCGAGTTACCGGATATTTTTCAAAACTGATGAAATGAAGTGACTGAAGGGAAGCATCCGGATGTTGACGGTGAAATTGATCAAATGCTTGCCAGGCAGCGAGAAAATTAAGCCCAGTTCCGAATCCTGTTTCTCCAATCACAAATCTTGTTCGATTAAAATGATCCCAGCGTTCAGGTAATTGATTTTTTTGAAGAAAAACGTATCTTGTCTCCTCCAATCCATTCACATTCGAAAAATAGACGTCGTCAAACTCTCCGGATACGGGGGTTCCGGCCTCGTTCCAGTCAAGTTTGGCGTTGGTTATTTTAGTCATAGCTGCGTTTTTCTTTTATGGGCGGTATACTAACGGTGAATGAATTGTACGAATTTCTTGGAAAGCTGACCACTTCAATAAACTTTGTCGGCTATCATCTTATGCGAAATTATACGAATTTTTAAAGAATAGGGATCTTATATGAAACGAGTTGTAATAACCGGTATGGGTATTGTTTCCAGTATCGGTAACAATGTCGAAGAAGTTCTGGCATCTCTGAGAGCTGGAAAATCAGGTATTACAGCGTCTGAGCAATTCAAAGAGAAAGGTCTGCGCTCTCAAGTATGGGGTGATCTGAAAATTGATCCATCCACACTGATCGATCGTAAGCAAATGCGGTTTATGGGAGACGCTGCTGCTTATGCTTATCTGTCACTTGAACAAGCGATTGCCGATGCCGGATTAACACCAGAGATGGTTTCAAATGACCGGACTGGTGTGGTTGCCGGTTCTGGTGGTGCATCAGCACTGAACCAATCTCTTGCTATCGATACGTTGCGTGAAAAAGGGGTCAAGCGAGTTGGTCCTTATATGGTCACAAGAACAATGTCATCGACGGTTTCTGCCTGTTTGGCGACGCCATTTAAGATTCGCGGTGTCAACTATAGTATGAGTTCCGCATGTTCAACGTCTGCTCACTGTATCGGTCATGCAGCAGAACTCATTCAGCTTGGTAAGCAAGATATTGTTTTTGCCGGTGGTGGTGAAGAACTTGACTGGACGATGACCATGATGTTTGATGCGATGGGTGCATTGTCAACCAAGTATAATGATACGCCTGATCGCGCTTCTCGTACTTATGATGCAGATCGTGACGGATTTGTTATCTCCGGTGGTGGCGGTATGGTTGTCGTGGAAGAGCTGGAACATGCGTTGGCTCGTGGTGCGACCATCTATGGTGAAATCGTGGGTTACGGTGCAACTTCTGATGGTTATGATATGGTTGCTCCTTCTGGTGAAGGTGCTGTGCGTTGTATGAAGATGGCAATGCAGAATGTTGATCGAGTCGATTACATTAACACGCATGGGACATCAACACCTGCCGGTGATGTTAAAGAGCTTCATGCGATTCAGGAAGTGTTCAGTGGAAAAAGCCCTGCGATCTCAGCAACAAAAGCAATGACAGGTCATGCGCTGGGTGCGGCTGGGGTCCATGAAGCTATTTATTCTCTGCTGATGCTCCATCATAACTTTGTCGCACCAAGTGTGAATATCGAGAATCTTGATGAAGCAGCACATGGGCTAGATATTGTCACTGAGGGTAGAGAGCAGGAACTGACAACGGTGATGTCGAACAGTTTTGGGTTCGGCGGGACCAATGCAACCTTGCTGATGCGTAAATATCAGGGCTAATTGAGTCAGGGTTTCTTGCACTGCTATGCGTGCAATGATTGAGTCTCTGTCAGTCCAATCGTATTCAGATTGAACCATTCAATACAATACTCGGTGTCATGCGATACCGAGTATTTTTTCGTATAGAACATTTATATCGAACCGTGTTCCGACTTTCTGTACAATCCCTCTTTATTTCGAAAAAGATGATGTCAGGTATGAAAATCCTCATAGATGAAAATATGCCCTATGCTGAACAACTATTCAGCCAATTGGGTGACGTGATTCTAAAATCCGGACGTGATTTAACTGCTGATGACTTAGTGGATGTTGATGCTTTAATGATTCGTTCCGTGACGAAGGTTAATGATGCATTACTGCAAAAAGCCGATAAGCTTAAATTTGTCGGTACCGCGACAGCGGGTATGGACCATGTTGATCAGAAGCTTTTACGGGAACGGGGAATTTTCTTTACCGCTGCACCGGGGTGCAACAAAGTTGGGGTTGCTGAATATGTATTCAGTGTTCTGATGGTGCTTGCACAACAGCAGGGATTTTCTGTTTTTGATAAAACGGTCGGTATTATCGGAGCCGGGCAGGTCGGCAGCTATCTTGCGGACTGTCTGCGTGGTATTGGGTTAAACGTATTACTCAATGATCCTCCCAAAGAAGCTGAAGGTGACCCGCGTCAGTTTACTGAACTGGAAACGCTGTTGGAAACAGCGGATGTGGTTACTTTACATACTCCGTTGGTCAAAGATGGCGCTTGGCCGACTCATCACCTGATGGATACGCGGCGGCTTAATAATCTGCGGGCCGATCAGATTCTCATTAATGCAGCCCGGGGGCCGATTGTTGATAATGCTGCGCTGAAATGTCGCTTGCAGCAACAAGATGGGTTCACCGCGGTTTTAGATGTATTTGAGTTTGAACCGGAAGTTGACATGGCGTTGTTGCCATTACTCGCATTTGCGACGCCACATATTGCCGGTTACGGGTTGGAAGGCAAGGCTCGTGGAACAACGATGATTTTTAACAGCTATTGTACTTTCCTCGGCTACGATCTTTGGGCGAGTCCGAATAAGCTTTTACCGGTTGCACCTATCACTGAAGTTTGTCTGTCTCATGCTTGGGATGAAGCGACGTTGGTGAATTTGATCCACTTGGTCTATGACGTTCGCCGGGACGATGCGCTGTTTAGAAGAGTGATTAATCAACCGGGTGCTTTTGATGCCATGCGTAAAAACTATTGGGATCGTCGTGAATACGGTGCAATAAAAATAACTGGTCAGCAAGACTGTCATTTGAGTCCGCTGTCAGAATTAGGTTTTCAGATTGAGGTAACACCATGAGTCAAAAATTTAACGTTGTTGTTTTCGGTGCCACAGGTGCTGTCGGCGAGACAATGATTGAAGTGCTTCGGGAACGCCAGTTTCCTGTAGAAACACTCTTTTTGCTTGCGAGTGAGCGCAGCGAAGGAAAAAGCTACCGGTTTAACGGCAAGTCAGTGTATGTCCAGAACGTTGAAGATTTTGACTGGTCTCAGGCACATATTGCTCTCTTTTCTGCGGGGGGAGAACTGTCGGAAAAATGGGCACCAATCGCTGCGGATGCAGGTGTCGTCGTCATCGATAATACATCTCAGTTCCGCTATGACTATGATGTACCGCTGGTTGTACCCGAAGTGAATCCTGAAGCCATTGCTGAATTCCGTAACCGGAACATTATTGCCAATCCAAATTGTTCAACAATACAGATGTTGGTTGCGTTAAAGCCGATTCATGATGCCGTTGGTATTGAACGCATCAATGTTTCGACCTATCAGTCGGTTTCCGGTGCCGGAAAATCGGGTGTGGATGAGTTAGCCGGGCAAACTGCCAGCCTACTGAATGGAGTGCCTGCGGAGCCAAAACAGTTCAGCCAGCAGATTGCATTCAACTGTATCCCTCAGATTGATGCTTTTATGGACAATGGTTATACACGTGAAGAAATGAAGATGGTGTGGGAAACTCAGAAAATCTTCAATGATCCAACGATTCAGGTCAATCCGACTTGTGTTCGGGTACCGGTGTTTTACGGTCATGCGGAAGCATTACATGTGGAAACCCGGGCTCCTATTGATGCGGAGCTGGTGGCAGATTTACTGCGCCAGTCTGATAATATCGAGGTGTTCTCCGGGGAAGAATTTCCGACGCAGGTTAGTCATGCTGGCGGACAGGATAATGTTTTTGTCGGCAGAATCCGTAATGATATCAGCCACCATCAGGGCATTAATCTATGGGTCGTTGCTGATAATGTCCGGAAAGGGGCCGCAACCAATGCGGTTCAGATTGCAGAAATTCTCGTTCGGGATTACTTGTAATTGATGATGAGATAAAAAAACCACCGATTTATCGGTGGTTTTTTTTAAAACTTACGCTTATGAGCGTTGGGGTTGTCTTTGCAGCTTCCTTCACGACATTTACCGTAAAGATAAAGACTGTGGTTTGTCAGTTGTACATTATATTGAGAAGCAATTTCTCTTTGGCGTTCTTCAATCACTTCATCAGAGAATTCAATCACTTCGCCACAATCGAGGCAAACAAGGTGATCATGATGTTCTTGTGTTGATAGTTCAAATACAGATTTTCCACCTTCGAAGTGATGGCGGGTCACAATACCAGCATCGTCAAATTGGTTTAGAACTCGATAAACGGTAGCCAGACCAATCTCTTCGCCAAGATCAATCAATTTCTTATACAGTTCTTCAGCACTAATATGCTGGCACTCCGGCTGCTGCAAAACTTCGAGAATTTTTAACCGAGGGAGAGTGACCTTCAGGCCCGCATCCTTGAGTGCTTGGTTGTTATCAGACATATGTTTTCCTGTTGATGATCTGCATCAGTCACAGCGTTTCTTGATTTGAATTATTATAGGTTAGTCATCGCAAACAATAAACCACTAACTTTTAAAGGATATTGTGTCTTTCCTGAGCGTGTGACAAGATGTGCAGCTTGTTCCATATATAGATGCGAGTGATAGTTGTACTTTATAAGATCCACCGATAAATAAAAAGACCTGAACTGTTAAAGCTTGTCCAAAATTTAGACATTCATTGCAAGTGCAGGCCTTTTATCAATAAAAATCAGTCTTCTAACTCAGCAAGACACATTTCATCGTAGACTTGATTGACCCAGCGATTCACGCGGTCTTCAGTAAGTTCCGGCTGACGATCTTCATCAATACATAGACCGACAAAATGGTTGTCATCTACCAGTGCTTTGGATGCTTCAAATTCATAGCCTTCCGTCGGCCAATGACCAATGATGGTTGCCCCTTTGCTTTCAATGATATCTCGAACCGTTCCCATGGCATCACAGAAATATTCAGCATAGTCTTCTTGATCGCCACAGCCAAAGATTGCAACAAGTTTTGTTGAAAAATCAATGCCCTCAAGCTCTGGGAAAAAATCATCCCAATCGCACTGTGCTTCACCGTAATACCAAGTGGGGATGCCAAACAGCAATAAGTCAAAGTTGTCTATGTCCTCTTTACTGCTTTTTGCAATATCTTGCACATGAACTAATTTTGTACCAAGTTGCTTTTGAATCATTTTTGCAACGGCTTCAGTATTACCTGTATCACTACCAAAGAAGATACCTACACTTGCCATAAAATCATTACCCTATATATGTGTCGTCTACTTATGGGATGGAACCCTGAAAATTCATCTCTGCATGATTGTCATCATGTGCGATTCATTATCGCATTACTGGATTGAGTGACTCAGTATGCCCATTTCGATCTGATGATTGCGCGAACTATACCACTGTTGTCCGTTAAAGTTAATGCACCATCAGGAAGTAGATTGTTGATGGATTCCGTTGTCACTGAATAAGAATTTACGGATAACTCTCAGGACGTCCTGAGGTTTCTCTGCATGGAGCCAATGCCCTGCGTTCGCAATGATATGCGCTTTTGCATGAGGGAATTGTTCCAGAATCGGATTCTGAGCATCTGAACCGATATAGTCTGAATTTCCGCCTTTCAGAAAGAGTGTCGGCATTTGGATTGGCTGAATCGGCTGCCAGTCAAGAATATGCTCGTAATTGTTATAGAGTGCCTCAACCTGAAAACGCCATGTCATTTTGTCACCATTTTTGTAGAGCGACTTGCCTAAAAACTGGCGGACCGATTCTTGTTCGATATGCTGAGCAAGAAGCTGCATCGCAGCTTCTCGGTTTGGCGGGTGTTTTTCCAGTACTGCGAATAATCCGGCAAACACATCATCGTGATGGCGCTGATGGTATTTCAGCGGAGCCATGTCGATGATAACCAATTTACTGACGAGCTGAGGATTCAGGGCTGCCAGCTTCATGGCAACTTTACCACCCATTGAATGGCCGATTAATATCACGGAGGGCAGATGAAGTGACTGGATCAGATGAGCAACATCCTCAGCCATCAATTCGTAATTATGCGCTGCCGCTTGAAAAGAAAGCCCGTGATTTCTTAAATCGGGGCGGATGACTTGATAGTCATTTTTTAGGTCACGGGCCAGTAAACCAAGATTATCCAAGCTGCCGAACAGCCCGTGTAGCAGGACAATCGGTGACCCATCCCCTTCAATTTTATAGTGAAGTTGTGTAGACATTTTCTCTGTTTGTATTCGGTTTATCGTGGTGTATCGTAAAAGATCTCGCTATAATCCCAAAGAGTTTAAACATAGAGATTGTGAAAAGCGAATGAAAACAATTGAGGTTGATGAGGAATTATACCGTTATATTGCGAGTCAGACATGCCACATCGGTGAGAGTGCATCGGATATATTGCGTCGGTTGTTGAATGTCGACGGTCAGGAAAATCCGTCTCTGCCTGTTTCTCACGTTGCTCCATCAATACCGAATGAATCGGTACACCCACAAGTTCAGGCTGGTACTCAAGGCATCGTTGTCAGTAAAGATGCTGGAAGAGAACCACAGTTATCGGGTGTTCAGGTTATTCGTGAGTTGTTGATTTCTGATGAATTTGCAGCTCAGAAAAAAGTGATTGATCGGTTTATGCTGGTTCTTTCTACACTTTATCATATTGATTCAGTTAGTTTTTCCGAAGCGATGGAAGTGAAGGGCCGAAAACGGGTTTACTTTGCTGACAATGAGGAAACCTTGCTGGCAAGCGGTAAAACAACCAAGCCGAAAGCGATTCCCAATACACCTTTCTGGGTGATCACCAATAATAATACCAGTCGTAAACAGCAGATGATCGAGCAGCTCATGATTCGGATGAATTTCCCATCCGATCTGATCGACAAAGTAACGCTTTCAATTTAAATGAAATTTTATAGCCTCATCACCGTGATGGGGCTTTTCTTATATTTGAGACGCCGTTCTTTGAAATACTGTGAGTTTAGATAAACTGTTATTTTGAAACCAAGGATGTCATATGGCTATTCACCCGAGAGCTGGAAAGCAAGCACAACATGACGATTTGCAAAATATCCCTGTGCTTGTCTCTGATTATTACCGTCTTAAGCCCAATGCCGACGAAAAGGCGCATAAAGTTGAGTTTGGCACGTCCGGGCACCGCGGAACTTCTGGAAAATCTTCGTTTAATGAGAACCATATTCTGGCGATAACACAAGCAATTGCTGAAGTGAGACGTCAGGCTGGTATCTCAGGCCCTGTTTTTGTTGGTAAAGATACCCATGCATTGTCGGAATGTGCATTTTCCAGTGTTGTCGAAGTTTTAATCGCCAATGATATTCAGGTGATTGTTCAGGCTGAGCAGGGGTATACACCAACCCCGGGTGTTTCTCACGCAATTCTGACTTATAACCGCGAGCATGAGCAAAAAGCGGATGGGATTGTGATTACGCCATCTCATAACCCACCTCAAGACGGCGGGATTAAATATAATCCACCACATGGCGGCCCGGCTGAAGGTGAGGTTACGCAAGCGATCGAAAATCGGGCGAATGAAATTATTGCGGATGGAATGATGGCTGTTCAACGGATTCCGTTACAGCAAGCCATGGTATCAGAACGCTATGTTGAACAGGATTTAGTGACGCCATATGTCGATGATCTGGTCAATGTGATTGATATGCCTGCAATCCAACAGGCCAACCTGAAAATTGGTGTCGATCCACTCGGAGGCAGTGGTATTGAATACTGGCGGCAGATTGCAGCAACGTATCAGTTGAATTTAGAGTTGGTCAATGAGGAGATTGATCCGACGTTTCGGTTTATGCCGCTCGATAAAGACGGTGTGATCCGGATGGATTGCTCTTCGCCCTATGCGATGGCGGGATTACTGGCGCTGAAAGATCAATATGATCTGGCATTTGGTAATGATCCGGATTATGACCGCCATGGGATTGTGACATCGAAGGGATTGATGAATCCAAATCACTTTTTGGCTGTTTGTATTGATTACTTGTATCGCCACCGTGATTGGAAAGCTGATGTTGCAGTTGGCAAGACCTTGGTTTCCAGTGCATTGATTGACCGGGTTGTTGCTGACTTAGGCCGAACGCTGTGTGAAGTCCCCGTTGGCTTTAAATGGTTTGTCGATGGGCTATTCTCAGGACAGTTTGGTTTTGGTGGCGAAGAAAGTGCCGGTGCATCTTTCCTCAGATTTGACGGAACTCCATGGGCGACGGATAAAGACGGCATTATTCTTTGCTTATTGGCTGCTGAAATAACCGCAGTCACCGGGAAAAATCCTCAGCAATATTATGAAGCGTTGGCTGCAAAACACGGCGAGTCGAAATATAGTCGTCTACAGGCTGTTGCATCCGGTCAACAAAAAGATGTCCTGAAAAAACTATCACCGGAAATGGTTTCCGCTCAGACGCTGGCCGGAGATCCGATTACGGCACGGCTGACCCATGCACCGGGAAATGGTGCCGCCATTGGTGGCCTGAAAGTGACCACGGAATTTGGCTGGTTTGCTGCACGTCCTTCGGGAACTGAAGATATTTATAAGATCTACTGTGAGAGTTTCAAAGGTGAAGACCATCTGAAACAGATCGAATCAGAAGCTCAGGAGATAGTGAATCAAGTCTTTGCCGATGCAGGGGTTTAGTTGCTAATCAGGATAGGTATCAAATAGACAAGGGCGTACTTCGGTACGCCCTTGATGTTTCTCCCGCATGGCAATTTCCTGTAATGCAAACAAACAGGCGAACTACTCAGGTTCATGACAGACCGCTTCTACATTGTTTCCGTCCGGATCCAGTGTAAAGGCACCATAGTAGTGTTCATGGTACATGGGGCGAAGTCCCGGCTTGCCATTGTCTTGACCGCCATGCGCCATTGCTTGGGCATAAAATTGATCAACAAGTTGGCGTGACGCTGCTGTAAAGGCGACATGGCGTGGGGTAAATAACGCTTTGGTCTCGATAATCCAGAACGCTGGTTTATCTTGCGGGCCGAACGCACACATACGCTGTTGGGGAAATTCTTCATTCCATTCAGCGACAAATTCCATTTGCAGACCATAGCCGAGAGGAGCAAAGGCCGCTGCATAAAATGCTTTGGTTGCCTCATAGTCGATAGCGTAGGTACTGAGGTGGTCGAACATGTTCTTCTCCTTTGATTCGTGTTGCTGATTTCTGAGATGATTGAACCTAATGAGCAAAGTATAAGTTCAGTTCTTATGATTGCATAAGATTCTGAACAAATAAGCATCATTTACTGTGGCCAGCTATCCGGCACAATAAACCAGAATACCCCGCTTTCTGACTGACAATGAACAGCTCGTTCCAGTGTCTCTGGTTGGTAACGAAGGTTGGTTGCTGTCCGGCCGGTCATCCACTGATGTCTTTCCAGTAAATAGAGTGGTTCACCGATCAGGTGCAACTGAGCCTGATAGCACCAGTGACCTTGAATTTGCGTTGGATTCAGGGCGTAACCCAGACAATCCTGAGGAATTGGTTCATCCGTAAATGGGTTTGTGTACAGCCGCCCCTGTATCAGAAGGTGTCGAGATGTCACCTGCCATTGTGGATATTGCTGGATCACAATGGGGTGCGCAGACAGTGGTAATTGATGATTGAGCATATGTTTAAGTTTGATATCAAGGCGATCTTTGGCATTCGGACCAAACCAGTGTCCTTGATGGAGCAGATAGAATTTGATTGCGACTTCCCAGTGTTCCTGCTGTGATGTTTGTCGGTTATGGAGAATAAAGTCGATGGCACCCAGCGTTTTGCCGTTATCAATAATCTGCACTTCTTCTGCGGCGAGTGCATAAGTCGGGCTGGATGCAAACAGGGCTGAACAGACCGATTGATAGAGCAGCCCAAGCCGCTGATTCTGATTGGGGAGTGCTGACAATGAGATAGTAGAGCGCGCGGATTCTGCAAACGGTGAATATGACGCTACCGGAGGTTCGGCCAGAAACAATCCGGGCGTCTCACAGATCCATCGGGCAATTGCGGTTAAATCCATTATCAATGCCTCTTGAAGTATTTTAGGTGTCATTGTAGCCTGCCTAGCACGAACATCAAAAGAACAACAACAGCGGGAAGAATCATGAATAACCTTGAGCTCGAAGCATTACTCCACGAGAAACTGCGTCCCGATTTAATTCAGGATTACAGTCCGAACGGATTACAAATTGAGGGCCGCGCTGAAATCAAAAAAATTGTCACTGGTGTGACGGCCTCTCAGGCATTGATTGAAAAGGCGATTGATCTACAAGCCGATGCCATTCTGGTACACCATGGTTATTTTTGGAAACGGGAACCCGAACCGATTCGGGGGATGAAAGGAAAACGGATTCGTCGGTTAATTCAGCAGGACATCAATTTGTATGCTTACCATTTGCCGCTGGATATTCACCCTGAACTAGGGAATAACGCTTGTCTTGCCCGGTTACTCGGGATTGATGTGATTGGTGGATTGGAAGGCCATGCGCAGTCGGTGGCGATGTATGGTTCTTTTAAGGAGCCGATAGCTGGCAAGGATTTGAGCCATAGAATAGCAACCGTATTACAACGCGAACCGCTCCATATTGCGTCAGGTGAAGATCAATTGATATCTACCGTGGGGTGGTGTACCGGCGGCGGACAAGATTTTATTGATTTGGCTGCAGCTAAAGGGCTGGATGCTTTTATTTCAGGTGAAATCTCTGAAAGGACCACACATAGTGCCCGAGAGCAGGGGATTCACTATTTTTCTGCCGGTCATCATGCCACAGAACGTTATGGTGTCAAAGCGTTAGGGGAATGGTTATCCCAAACTCAAAATATAGCGGTTGAGTTTGTTGATATTGACAACCCTGTCTAAACTGATGGTCTAAGACTCAAAAGGGCAGGTTTTATCAACCTGCCCTTTGATTTATGCAAACATCTGGATTTTATTATTCACGTTCGTGTAGCGGTGAAAAATCGCGAAGTTTATATCCGGTATAGAGCTGACGAGGGCGACCAATCCGACTTTCAGGATCACTGTGCATTTCATTCCAGTGAGCAATCCAACCGATGGTCCGCGACATCGCGAAAATCACAGTAAACATAGAAATAGGAATACCGATTGCTTTCAAAATAATACCCGAATAGAAATCAACGTTCGGGTAAAGCTTCTTATCGACAAAGTAGTCGTCAGACAAAGCAATTCTTTCCAATTCCATGGCGACATCCAGTAATGGATCGTCGATATTCAGTTCTTTCAGTACTTCATGACAGGACTCTCGCATTACGGTCGCACGCGGATCGTAATTCTTGTAAACACGGTGACCGAAGCCCATCAGACGGAATGGGTCGTCCTTATCTTTTGCCCGAGCAACGAACTCAGGAATGCGATCAACACTACCAATTTCTTCCAGCATTCGTAGACACGCTTCATTTGCGCCACCATGAGCAGGCCCCCATAACGATGCAATCCCCGCTGCAATACATGCAAATGGGTTTGCACCGGATGAACCGGCCAGACGAACTGTGGACGTTGAAGCATTTTGTTCATGATCAGCGTGCAGGGTGAAAATTTTATCCATTGCCCGGGCAACAATTGGATTTACTTCATATTCCTCACATGGTGTTGCGAACATCATATGAAGGAAGTTTTCCGCATAACCTAAGTCGTTGCGAGGATAAATGAATGGTTGGCCGACAGAGTATTTATAACACATGGATGCCAGTGTCGGCATTTTTGAGAGAAGACGATACGCAGCGATCTCCCGGTGACTGTCGTTGTTGATATCTAGAGAATCATGATAGAACGCAGCAAGTGCACCAACAACACCTACCATGACTGCCATTGGGTGAGCATCTCGTCGGAAACCATGGAAAAAGCTAGCGATTTGCTCGTGAACCATCGTATGGCGCGAAATTGTATTTTTAAACTCTGAGTATTGCTTCCTGTTTGGGGCTTCACCATAAAGAAGAATATAACAGACTTCCAGATAGTCTGCGTTATTCGCTAATTGATCGATGGGATAACCACGGTGCAGAAGTACACCTTTGTTACCATCAATATAGGTGATTTGAGATTCACAAGATGCAGTGGCAAGAAAACCAGGATCAAAAGTAAAGTACCCGTTTGCTCCCAGTTGTCGAACATCAATTACCTCAGGCCCCATAGAACCGTTGATAATTGGCAGTTCGATTGGCGCTTTGCCTTCAACATGAAGGGTCGCTTTCTTATCTGCCATAACAATCTCCTTTGTTTATTATTTAATCCGTCCAGGATGTTTGCGAATGAATATTTAACTCCGGTTTTTATTAAAGTCAATTCTTCTCCTGTGATGTGTGCACTCAATTGCGTTTTTTACACGAATTAAGTTAAAAATATGTTCTATGTAGCAAAAATTGTTACGTCAATTGTATTAGAATGTTGCGAGCCTTATATTGGCTGGGAATCCAGTCAGTCTGGACTGTATAAGAAGTGACCAGTAAGAAAGTTATGTTACATTTCTTAACTAAAGTTTAACAACTTTTTATCAATTTTTATCCGTTTCCTACTTATAGTTGTATAAATATTGTTAAAACTTATCAGTTAGGGCTGACTCTTCGTTTATAACAATAATGCTCAATGGGGAGCTGAGTGAGCAAGCCTGTGAAAGAAAGAAATTTAAGACCCGTAAATCTTGATTTGCAGACCATCCGCTTTCCGATCACTGCGATTGCATCTATTCTTCACCGTGTTTCAGGTGTAATCACTTTTGTAGCTATCGGAATTTTGTTGTGGTTGTTGTCTGTTTCGTTATCTTCTCCGGAAGGTTTTCAATATGCATCTGAACTTGTAGGCGGCTTCTTCGTGAAGTTTATCCTGTGGGGGATATTGACCGCATTGTCTTACCATATTGTCGGTGGTGTTCGCCATTTGATAATGGACCTTGGTTACTTTGAAGAGTTGGAATCCGGCATTCAAACAGCAAAAATTGCATTTGCTGTGACAGTCGTTTTATCTCTGCTTGCAGGAGTCATGGTATGGTAAAGCATGTTTCATCTGTAGGGCGCAATGGGGTTCACGACTTTTTGCTAGTGCGTGCGACCGCGATTCTGATGGCCCTTTATACCGTTTATCTTGTTTGTTTTTTTGCTTTCTCCGGTGATATTACCTATCAACTATGGCTCGACTTCTGGAGTGGTACATTTACAAAAGTCTTCACAATGATTGCCCTCGTGAGTGTTCTGATTCACGGCTGGATCGGTTTGTGGCAGGTTCTGACGGATTATGTGAAATCCACACCGTTACGTGGCTTGTTACAGCTTGCCGTGATTGCTGTGCTATTTGGATACTTTTTCTCTGGCCTGTTTGTATTGTGGGGTGCTTAAGTGACTATTCCAGTTCGAGAGTTTGATGCCGTTGTGATCGGCGCTGGTGGTGCAGGCATGAGAGCTGCACTACAAATTTCAGAGCAAGGCTTGTCTTGTGCTTTGCTGTCTAAAGTGTTTCCTACCCGTTCTCATACAGTATCTGCACAGGGTGGTATTACTGTTGCGCTAGGAAATTCTCATCAAGATAATTGGCAATGGCACATGTACGACACTGTAAAAGGTTCCGATTATATCGGTGACCAAAATGCGATTGAATACATGTGTAAAAACGGCCCTGAGTCTGTCATTGAATTAGAAAAGATGGGCTTGCCGTTTTCTCGTTTTGAAAATGGCTCTATCTATCAACGCCCTTTTGGCGGTCAGTCAAAAGAGTTTGGTGGTGAGCAAGCAGCAAGAACTGCAGCCGCAGCAGACCGAACCGGTCATGCTTTACTCCATACCCTGTATCAACAGAATATCAAGCATAAAACCACGATCTTCTCAGAATGGTATGCACTGGACTTGGTGAAAAACCAAGATGGTGTCGTGATGGGATGTACTGCTCTGTGTATGGAAACGGGTGAAGTGTGTTACTTCAAGTCGAAGGCAACCATTCTGGCGACAGGTGGTGCCGGACGCATCTACGCTTCGACAACCAATGCTCATATTAATACCGGTGATGGTGTTGGCATGGCATTACGCGCTGGTGTACCGATGCAAGACATGGAAATGTGGCAGTTCCATCCAACCGGAATTGCCGGTGCTGGTGTTTTGGTGACTGAAGGTTGCCGGGGCGAAGGTGGTTATCTGCTCAATAAAGATGGTGAGCGTTTTATGGAACGTTATGCACCAAATGCAAAAGATTTGGCGGGTCGCGATGTGGTTGCCCGTTCAATGATGATTGAGATTCGCGAAGGGCGTGGATGTGACGGCCCATGGGGACCTCATATCAAACTAAAACTCGACCATCTGGGTAAAGAAGTTCTGGAATCTCGTCTACCGGGTATCTGTGAGCTTTCCCGGACGTTTGCACATGTTGATCCAGTCAAAGAACCGATTCCGGTCATTCCAACTTGTCACTATATGATGGGCGGGGTTCCGACTCAGGTCTCCGGTCAAGCGGTGAAACAAGATGCTTCTGGTCGTGATATCGATGTTCAGGGCTTATTTGCTTGTGGTGAGATTGCATCCGTCTCCGTGCATGGTGCGAATCGTCTCGGCGGAAACTCCCTGCTGGATTTGGTAGTCTTTGGTCGGGCGACCGGGCTTCATCTCGGTGAAACATTGGCGGCTCAGGCTGAAGCGCGTGATGTGACAGAATCGGATATTGAAGCGTCGTTGTCTCGCTACATGCGTTGGGAAAACAGCAAGGGTGGTGAAGATCCGGTACAAATCCGCAAAGACCTTCAGGCATGCATGCAGCATAACTTCTCGGTATTTCGCGAAGGGGATGCTATGGCTGATGGCCTGAAAGAACTCAAAGTTATCCGTGAACGTTTGAAAGACGCGCATCTTGCAGACAAATCCAGTGAGTTTAATACTCAGCGTGTTGAATGCTTAGAACTAGATAACTTGATGGAAACCGCTTATTCAACAGCCGTCGCTGCCAATTATCGGACCGAAAGTCGTGGTGCTCATGCTCGTTTTGATTATCCTGACCGGGATGATGAGAATTGGTTATACCACTCGATTTATAACCCGGAAACTGAACAGATGAGTAAGCGTGATGTCAATATGGCACCGGTTCATCGTGATGCATTTCCACCAAAGATTCGTACATACTAAGGGGAGGACCATATGATGAAACTTAACTTCTCTCTGTATCGTTATAATCCGGATGTGGATAAAAAGCCTTACATGAAGGACTATACGCTGGACGTTCCTGAAGGTTCGGATATGATGGTACTGGATGCATTGATTCAGCTGAAAGAGCAGGATCCTTCGATTGCATTCCGTCGTTCATGTCGGGAAGGCGTCTGTGGTTCTGACGGTTTGAACATGAATGGCAAAAATGGCCTAGCCTGTATTACACCGTTATCAGCATTATCAGGCGATAAAATTGTTATTCGACCATTACCGGGGTTGCCGGTAATTCGGGATTTGATCGTTGACATGACACAGTTCTACGACAATTACGCAAAAGTGAAGCCCTATCTGATTTCTGATGGGAATTTACCGCCATCCAGAGAAAATTTACAGTCTCCTGAAGATCGTGAACATTTGGATGGATTGTATGAATGTATTATGTGTGCATGTTGTACGACCTCTTGCCCTTCATTCTGGTGGAATCCGGATAAATTCATCGGACCAGCCGGACTGTTGGCTGCTTATCGTTGGTTGATTGACAGTCGTGATACAGCAACAGATGAACGCTTGTCTAATCTTGATGATGCGTTTAGTGTTTTCCGTTGCCATGGCATCATGAATTGTGTCAGTGTTTGTCCGAAAGGTCTCAATCCAACGAAAGCAATTGGTCATATTAAATCAATGTTGATTAAACGTTCCGTTTAGATGTTTAGATGATGGTTTGCAGGTCTTCGGACCTGCATTTTCAGAGCTCGGCGTAGACCGTAGCAAAACGTGAAAACTACTGGTAAAGGGAAAATATGCACAACGGCGTGATGAAGGCATGGCTCGAGTCTTCACACTTGGCTGGCGCCAATGCAACGTACGTAGAAGATATCTACGAACTCTATTTAAGTGATCCCGACCTGGTAAGTGAGGAGTGGAGACGTGTTTTTGAGGGGCTATCCAGCCCTGATGATAGCAATGTGGTTGAACAACCGCATTCACGTGTCCGTGATTACTTCCGTCGACTCGCTCAAGAGACAAAGCATTACAATGTCCAAGTTAGTGACCCCGATGTCGATGCAAAACAAGTAAGAGTATTACAGTTAATTAATGCGTACCGCTTTCGCGGTCATGAAGCAGCTCAGTTAGACCCTCTCGGTCTATGGCAGCGGCCGACAGTGGCTGAGCTTGACCCCTCATTTCATAATCTCAACCCCGAAGACATGGAAGAGACATTCAATGTCGGTTCTTTTGCGATAGGTCAGGAGACCATGAAGCTTAAGGATATTCATGAATCTCTGAATCAAATCTATTGTGGGTCTATCGGTGCAGAATATATGCACATGACCAATACCGAGCAAAAGCGTTGGATTCAGCAGCGTCTGGAATCGGTTGTAGGCCAGCCATCCTTTACTAAAGAAGAAAAAATTACTTTCCTGGAAGAGTTGACTGCTGCTGAAGGTTTGGAGCGTTATCTGGGAGCCAAATTCCCCGGTGCAAAACGCTTCTCTCTGGAAGGTGGTGATGCACTCATACCGATGATGAAAGAACTGATCCGTCGTGCAGGCTCTCAGGGGATGCGCGAAGCGGTTGTTGGGATGGCTCACCGCGGGCGTCTGAACATGCTGGTCAATGTCTTAGGTAAGCGTCCTCAGGATCTGTTTGATGAGTTTGCGGGTAAGCACGATGAAACGTGGGGAACGGGTGATGTGAAATACCATCAGGGATTCTCTGCCGATTTTGCGACCCCGGGTGGAAATATTCACTTAGCATTGGCGTTTAACCCTTCACATCTGGAGATCGTGAACCCTGTTGTGATGGGCTCAGTCCGGGCTCGTCAGGATCGACTGGGCGATAAAGATGGTACAAAAGTGCTGCCGATTACCATTCATGGTGACTCCGCAGTGACTGGCCAGGGCGTGGTCGCAGAAACGTTCAATATGTCTCAGGCTCGTGGTTATCAGGTCGGTGGCACGGTACGTATCGTGATTAACAATCAGGTCGGATTTACAACCTCAAATCCGCGAGATACACGTTCGACCATGTATTGTACTGATATCGCAAAAATGGTTCAGGCTCCGATTTTCCACGTCAATGCCGACGATCCGGAAGCGGTGGCATTTGTTACCCATATTGCGTTGGATTATCGCAATACATTCCGTCAGGATGTTGTGATTGATCTGGTTTGTTATCGCCGGCATGGTCACAACGAAGCGGATGAGCCCAATGCGACTCAGCCGCTGATGTACCAAAAAATTAAAAAGCATCCGACACCGCGTAAATTATATGGTGATTTGCTGATCGAACGTCAGGATGTTGATGCTGAATTTGTCACTCAGGCGGTCAACGAGTATCGGGATGCTTTGGACCATGGTGAAGTTGTTGTCAAAGAATGGCGCCCCATGGCCATGCATTCGGTTGACTGGTCACCTTATTTGTCTCATGAATGGGATGAAGCGTGGAAAAACGAGTTTGACTTGGATCGGCTGAAAGATATTGGTAAGCGTGTTTGTTTGTATCCGGAAAGTCATCAATTGCAAAGCCGGGTCGAGAAAATTTACACCGATCGTCTGGCGATGATTAACGGTGAGAAATTACTGGACTGGGGGATGGCAGAGATCTTGGCCTATGCAACATTGGTTGATGACGGTCATCGGATCCGGATCTCCGGTCAGGATTCCGGACGGGGAACATTCTTCCACCGCCACTCTGTGCTTCATAACCAAAATGATGCGAGTACCTATGTTCCGCTGAAGAATCTTCACAGTAATCAAGGGCCATTCCAAGTCATTGATTCCGTGTTATCTGAAGAAGCCGTACTGGCTTTTGAATATGGTTATGCCACAGCTGAACCCGGTGGGTTAACGATCTGGGAAGCGCAATTTGGTGATTTTGCCAATGGCGCTCAGGTTGTGATCGACCAGTTCATTTCTTCTGGTGAACAGAAATGGGCCCGCTTATGTGGTATTACAATGTTATTGCCGCATGGCTATGAAGGACAGGGACCGGAGCACTCTTCTGCTCGCCTCGAACGTTACCTGCAACTTTGCGCCGAGCAAAATATGCAGGTGATCGTGCCTTCGACACCGGCTCAGGTTTATCACATGCTCAGACGTCAGGTGGTTCGTCCGATGCGTCGCCCTTTAATTGTGATGTCACCGAAATCTCTGTTACGGCATCCGTTGTGCGTCTCTTCGATGGAAGATCTAGCGAGTGGGACTTTCCAGCCCGCGATTCCGGAAGTTGATGAACTCGATGCTGCTCAGGTGAAACGCGTTGTCTTCTGCTCTGGTAAGGTCTATTACGATTTGCTGGCCCAGCGACGTAATAATGAGCAAGGGGATGTTGCGATTGTTCGTATCGAGCAATTGTATCCATTTCCGCTGGAAGATGTTCGGGCTGCAATTGCCCCTTATACCAATGTTGTGGATTACGTTTGGTGTCAGGAAGAGCCACAAAATCAGGGCGCATGGTATAGCAGCCAACATAATTTCCGAGCCGCAATTCCTGCTGGTGCTGAACTGAAATATGCAGGGCGTCCTGCTTCGGCTTCTCCGGCGGTCGGTTATATGTCGGTTCATTTGAAACAGCAGAAAGCGCTCGTTGATGATGCGTTGAAACTAGATTAAGAACTAGAAATAAAAGGAAAAATAAGTATGACAGTTGAAATTCTGGTTCCGGATTTACCTGAATCGGTAGCAGATGCAACCGTAGCAACTTGGCATAAAAAAGCGGGTGATGCGGTTGAGCGTGATGAAGTCCTCGTTGAAATCGAAACAGACAAAGTCGTCTTAGAAGTGCCTGCGCCAGAAGCGGGTGTGCTTGAGTCGATTTCTGAAGAGGAAGGTGCCACGGTACTATCAAAGCAATTGCTGGGGCTCCTTAAGCCCGGTGCTGTTGCAGGTGAGCCAACGTCTGAGAAAACAACATCGACGCAGCCTTCTCCGGACAAACGCCATAAAGCAAACCTGAATGAAGAGACCAATGATGCGTTGAGTCCTGCAGTGCGTCGTTTGATGGCAGAGCATGGCCTTGAAGTATCTCAGGTGAAAGGTTCCGGTGTTGGTGGTCGAATTACCCGTGAAGATGTCGAAGCGTATCTGGCGTCAGCGTCAAAAGCTTCAACAGCGGAGCAACAGGAATCGGTTGCAGTACCCGCTACAGCAAGAAGCGAAAAACGCGTTCCGATGACTCGTTTGCGTAAGCGTGTTGCTGAACGATTGCTGGAAGCGAAAAACAGTACTGCCATGTTGACGACTTTCAATGAAGTCAACATGAAACCAATCATGGATCTGCGCAAACAGTACAAAGACCTGTTTGAGAAGAGACATGATATCCGTCTCGGCTTTATGTCGTTCTACATCAAAGCCGTCACAGAAGCGCTGAAACGTTATCCTGAAGTGAATGCGTCTATTGATGGTAGTGATATTGTCTACCATAACTTCTTTGATATCAGTATTGCTGTATCAACACCGCGTGGTCTGGTGACGCCAGTCCTGAAAGACTGCGATATGTTGAGTGTTGCCGAGATCGAGAAGGGAATTAAAGCGCTGGCAGAAAAAGGCCGGGACGGTAAGTTAACCGTCGAAGAACTGACGGGCGGTAACTTTACGGTGACCAACGGTGGTGTCTTTGGGTCTTTAATGTCAACACCAATCATCAATCCGCCTCAGGCTGCGATTCTTGGGATGCATAAAATCCAGGATCGTCCGATGGCGGTCGATGGCAAAGTAGAAATTCTGCCGATGATGTATCTGGCTCTTTCTTATGACCATCGTCTGATTGATGGCCGTGAATCCGTAGGATTCCTCGTCACAATTAAAGAATTGCTGGAAGATCCGACACGCTTACTGTTGGATGTGTAATCAATGATATGGCAGGTATCTTCTTCCAGATATCTGCTATGCAGGCTGGGTTGCTCAACACCTGGTCTTGTGTTGTCAGCATGTATGGAAATAAACATGCCGTCATGTTTCAGCGCGTACTGAGTACCCTGCAAAATGTTTCGTTTCGTTGAAGCGAAATTGAATGAAAAAATAATATACAACGGAATAGCACAATGAATTTGCATGAATATCAAGCCAAACAGCTCTTTGCAGAATTTGGTCTGCCGGTTCCGGATGGTTATGCGTGCAGCACCCCACAGGAAGCTGCTGAAGCCACCGGTAAAATTGGCGGGACAAAATGGGTCGTAAAATGTCAGGTTCACGCAGGTGGCCGGGGAAAAGCCGGTGGCGTTGAACTGCACGATACAAAAGATGGTATTCGTGATTTTGCCCAGAAGTGGCTCGGGAAGAACCTGGTGACTTACCAAACCGATGCCAATGGTCAGCCGGTTACAAAAATCTTAGTTGAAGCTGCATCTGATATTGCGAACGAACTTTATCTTGGTGCTGTGGTTGATCGCTCCAGTCGTCGCGTTGTCTTTATGGCATCGACTGAAGGTGGGGTTGAAATTGAGAAAGTTGCTGAAGAAACACCAGAACTGATTCATAAAGCAGCCATTGATCCGCTTGTTGGCCCACAACCTTATCAGGGACGTGAGCTGGCATTTAAGCTGGGTTTAAAAGGGGATCAGATTAAACAATTCGTCAAAATCTTCATGGGTCTTGGTGAAATGTTCAGTCAGTATGATCTGGCACTGCTCGAAATTAATCCGCTGATCATTACCGGAGACGGTAATCTGTTGTGTCTCGATGGGAAAATCAACATTGACTCAAATGCAATGTATCGTCAGCCAAAATTGAGAGAGATGCATGATCCTTCACAGGAAGATGAGCGTGAAGCTCATGCAGCACAATGGGAACTTAACTACGTTGCTCTCGACGGGAATATCGGCTGCATGGTGAACGGTGCCGGTTTGGCGATGGGGACGATGGATATCGTTAACCTGCATGGCGGTAGCCCAGCGAATTTCTTGGATGTCGGTGGCGGTGCAACCAAAGAGCGTGTGACCGAAGCTTTCAAAATTATTCTTTCTGATAAGAATGTCCAAGCGGTTCTGGTCAATATCTTCGGTGGCATTGTACGCTGTGACCTGATTGCTGACGGTATTATCGGTGCCGTAGAAGAAGTCGGTGTTTCTGTTCCTGTTGTGGTTCGTCTTGAAGGGAACAACGCTGAACTCGGTACGAAGAAGCTGGATGAGAGTGGATTGAACATTATTGCTGCAACTTCGTTAACTGAAGCTGCTGAGAAAGTTGTAGCTGCTGCGGAGGGTAAATAATGTCTGTATTGATCAATAAAGAGACCAAAGTGATCTGTCAGGGATTCACTGGCGGACAAGGTACTTTTCACTCCGAGCAAGCGATCGCGTATGGTACACAGATGGTCGGTGGGGTATCACCGGGCAAAGGCGGTCAAACGCATTTGGGACTACCTGTGTTCAATACTGTTCGTGAAGCGGTTGAAGCAACCGGTGCAACAGCGTCTGTTATTTATGTTCCGGCACCTTTCTGTAAAGATGCAATCCTAGAAGCGATTGATGCAGGTATCGAACTGATCGTCACCATCACTGAAGGGATTCCGACACTTGATTTGCTGGATGTTAAAGTCCGTTTGGATGAAGCTGGTGTTCGTATGATTGGTCCGAACTGTCCGGGGGTGATTACACCGGATGAGTGCAAGATCGGAATCATGCCCGGACATATTCATAAGAAAGGTAAAGTGGGCATTGTTTCCCGCTCAGGTACACTGACTTATGAAGCTGTGAAGCAAACGACAGACGAAGGGTTCGGCCAGTCTACGTGCGTCGGTATCGGTGGCGACCCGATTCCGGGGTCTAACTTTATCGATATTCTGAAGTTGTTCCAAGACGATCCAGAAACAGAAGCAATTGTTATGATTGGTGAAATCGGTGGCACGGCTGAAGAAGAAGCGGCTGCGTTTATTAAAGATCATGTGACTAAACCGGTTGTTTCTTACATTGCTGGTGTCACGGCGCCTCCGGGTAAACGGATGGGACATGCCGGTGCGATTATCTCTGGTGGTAAAGGAACAGCGGATGAAAAATTCGCTGCACTTGAAGCTGCGGGTGTGAAAACAGTGAAAAGTCTTGCCAATATCGGTCAGGCTTTAAGAGATGTCACTGGCTGGTAAGCATACCGAATCAGTTTAAATGAATAGAAAAATCCCCCTCAAACCATTGAGGGGGATTTTTTTAAGCTTTATTCCTGACTAAATGGCTCAGAAGAAATAAGCAACTGGCAGAGATAACCACCGATGGACCTGCCGGTGTGTCAAACTCCCAGGAGAGATAGAGCCCGCTTAAGACCGCGATCATACCAATAGCTGATGCAATCATCGCCATTTGTTCCGGGGTCGCTGATAAACGTCGGGCACTGGCTGCCGGAATAATTAATAACGAAGTAATGATCAGTGCGCCGACGAATTTCATCCCGACGGCAATCACAAGGCCAACCATCAGCATCAGTAATAATTGCATCAAATCGGTATTGGTGCCTTCCACGGAAGCAAGTTCTTCATTCACAGTAGCAGAGAGCAGCGGCCGCCAAATAAAATAAAGTAACGTCGCAATTACGAAGACGCCTCCCCAGATAAAATATAAATCACTGGGCGTGACAGCGAGTAGATCGCCAAACAGATAGCTCATCAGATCAATCCGAACATCATCGAGAAAACTCACGGCAATCAGACCGACCGACAGGGAGCTATGCGCAAGAATTCCTAACAAGGTATCTGTCGCAATGAATTTCTGTCTTTGTAGAACGACTAAAATAGTCGCGATAGCTAAACAGCATACCAATAGTGCGAGGTTGAGATTGATATCAAGCAAAAAACCAAATGCTAAACCCATCAGAGAAGCATGAGCCAGTGTATCGCCGAAATAAGCCATTTTTCGCCATACAACAAAAGAGCCTAGCGGGCCGGCAATCAGGGCTATCCCAATCCCTGCGAGAATGGCAGGAAGTATAATCTCAACCATGGTGGTGATGTCCGTGAGTGTGATGGTTACATTGGGTTGCCTCGCCAGAGACCGGTTGTCCGGCTAGATCATGATGATGTTGATGCTGGTGATGATAAAAGGCTAAAGACTCTTCATGGCGTGACCGGCCAAACAACGCAATATAGTTGGGGTGTTGGGTAATATCTGCGGGGGCACCATGGCAGCAGATATGGTGCTGAAGACAGATCACATGGTCTGTTTGCGCCATAACTAAATGAAGGTCATGCGACACCATAAAAATAGAACAGCCAAACCGTTGTCTCAGAGTTTGAATTAATTCATATAGATCAATCTGACCTTGAACATCAACACCTTGGGTTGGTTCATCAAGTACCAACACATCCGGGCGCTGTAGTAATGCCCGAGCCAGTAGGACGCGCTGTGTTTCTCCGCCAGACAAATGGTGCATACTGCTATGAGTGAGGTGTGCTGCTCCGACAAGTGTCAGGGCATTGTTCAATTCCTGCCGACTATAGCGTCCGGCAAGTTTCAAAAAGTGTTGTACAGTCAGCGGCAACGTTTCATTCAGACGAAGCTTTTGCGGAACATAACCAACTTTGAGTCGTGGTGAGCGTGTAATTTGACCCGATTGAATGGGTTGCAGCCCTAGTAAAACTTTTACCAACGTTGATTTTCCTGCGCCATTCGGGCCAATGAGGGTGGTGATTTTTCCTTGCTCGACACAGAGGCTGATATGGTCTAACACGTTTTTCTGGTTGAATGCTACGCAGACGTCTTGTAGCTCGATCAGTGTTGACATGAAATAACTCGTTTGCAAAATGGTAATGTTATAATATAACATTTGTGACAAATTGAAGCCATAAGTTAGGGATAAATTTCATGAAGTTCTTTCGTCTCACCACATTCATACTACTTTTAAGTCTGTCAGTCCCCGTATGGGCACTTGAAGTGTTAACCAGTATCAAACCGATTCAAATGATTAGTTACGAATTGATGGCAGGTGTGAGCCAACCGGATGTGTTGCTTGCGCCCAATACTTCACCGCATGATTATGCACTTCGTCCTTCGGATGTAAAGCGGATCAAGCAGGCTGATTTGGTTATCTGGTTTGGTGAAGGGCTGGAACCCTTTTTATCGAAAGTATTATCACATCAAACTAATCAATTGATGATTAGCCACATCAAAGATGTACCGTTCAGACATTTTTCTGCATCACATGATGATGATGGGCATCACCATCATGGTAATATCAACCCTCATTTCTGGCTGGGAGTTGAGCAGGTTCGAGTGGTTGCCAAAGCCATTGCTGCGCGTCTGATTCAACAAGATCCTGACCATACCGCACAATATCAGGCAAATTTGACTCATTTTCTGACGCAGTTAACCAAAACGGATAGCCAGATTCAGGCTCAGTTGGCCGCGTATCAGCACTATCCCTATTATGTCTTTCACGATGCATATGAGTATTTTGAAGCTCACTATCATTTGAATAATATCGGTCATTTCACCGTCAGCCCAGAGCGGAAGCCGGGAGCGAAGACTTTGATTGAGATTCGGACCAAACTCAAAGATCAGCCTAACGTCTGTATCTTCTCCGAACCGCAGTTTTTACCATCGGTCATTACCAGTGTGACCCGAGGAACATCGGCTAAAGTCGGGGTTCTTGACCCGTTGGCAACCGATATTCCACTGGCAAAAGAAAGTTATTTCCAGTTTTTAACGACCTTGAGCCAGAGCTATATCAACTGTTTTAAAATGTCGCAATAATTGCAGAAATGACGTGGTATAGCGCTCGCTATACCACGGACGAAAGCCGCCATCATAAATGCTTTGGAGTGTTTCGAAGTATATCCGCTTTTGATCCTTCTCAATAATTTCCCTTGTATTTGCGCGTATACTGAAATCTGATAACGAGAATGCTTCTCATACATCATACCAGTAAGAATTAACCATGAATCTATCTCAGTTAAATCCCGGTCAACGTGCATCGATTTTAGGCTTTCACCAACTTTCTGCTGAAGTTCGAAAGCGCTTGATGATCATGGGGATCTTGCCAGAAACTCCCGTTCTTTTGATTCGAAAAGCACCCATGGGAGACCCGCTTCAGGTTGAAGTTCGTGGTGTTTCTCTGGCGATCAGAGAAAAAATTGCGGCAGCAATTGAAGTGGAGATTATCGGATGAAATACAATATTTTAACGGTCGGTAATCCAAACAGCGGTAAAACAACGCTGTTTAATGGCTTAACTGGTGCGCGTCAGCAGGTTGGGAACTGGGCTGGTGTCACGGTTGAGAAAAAAACTGGTAAATATACCTATTCTGGGAATGAATTCTCTCTCACTGATTTACCGGGCATTTATGCGTTGGATAGTGGCAATGATAGCTACAGTATTGATGAGTCGATTGCATCGCAAGCGGTACTGTCACATTCGGCAGATTTAATTCTGAATGTCGTTGATGTGACCTGTCTTGAGCGAAGTCTGTATATGACCTTGCAGTTGCGCGAACTCGGGCGCCCGATGATCGTTGTGCTCAATAAAATGGATGTGCTCAAAAGAGAGCGTCGCTCGATTGATGTGAAACGATTAGCGCAATTACTGGGATGTCCGGTGTATCCCATTTCAGCCAACAATAAATCTCAGGTGTTGCAGTTGAAAGAGATGCTCGATAAAACCTTGTTACAGGGCTTTACTCTCAATGAATTGCAACTGGACTATGGCCATCAATTTGAGTCGATGATTGAGACCGCAACCCCAGTGTTTTTATTGCAAACAGGCACGTCACAAGCTGTTTCTCCCCGGGCTCTCGCAATTCGTGCGCTGGGCGGTGACACACTCATCACCAATCTTTTATCTGAATCAGCCCGACGACAATTGAATGATTTGCAACTGAACAACTTGCTGGATATTGACTTGCATGTCGCCAATGTCAAATACACATGGTTACATGAGCAATGTCAGGATGTTCGTCGTGAGCAAGGTGTATTGGGGCATAGTTTCACCAAACGTGTCGATCAGGTGGTACTCAATAAGTGGGTTGGTATTCCTTTCTTCTTTCTTGTGATGTACCTGATGTTTATGTTCTCGATTAATATCGGGAGTGCTTTTATCGATTTCTTTGATATTTCTGTTGGCGCTTTACTGGTTGATGGTGGTCATGCTTTATTGGATCAACACCTCCCGGTATGGCTGGCCACGTTGTTAGCTGATGGGCTTGGTGGAGGGATCCAAACGGTCGCTACCTTCATTCCCGTGATTGCTTGCCTTTATCTGTTTTTAGCGGTACTGGAAAGCTCAGGGTATATGGCTCGGGCTGCGTTCGTACTCGACAAAGTGATGCAGAAAATCGGTCTGCCGGGTAAAGCTTTTGTACCGCTTATTCTGGGGTTCGGTTGTAATGTTCCTTCGATTATGGCGACACGGACCTTGGATCGGGAAAGAGAAAGACGATTGTCTGCTGCCATGGCTCCTTTTATGTCTTGTGGAGCCCGGTTGCCAGTTTATGCGTTATTAGCTGCGGCTTTTTTTCCTCATAGTGGTCAGAATGTTGTCTTTTCGCTTTATCTATTAGGGATTATTGCTGCGGTATTCACTGGTATTGTATTACGACATACGATCTACCCCGGCAGTAGTGAAAGTATGGTGATGGAAATACCGGACTATGAATTACCGACGCTACAAAATATTTTGATCAAAACATGGCAAAAATTAAAACGGTTTGTATTAGGTGCAGGAAAGACCATTGTCGTTGTGGTGACAATTCTGAGTTTTTTAAATTCGGTCGGATCTGACGGTAGTTTCGGTCATGAAAACAGTGATACATCTGTGTTGTCGAAGGTATCACAACGCGTTACACCTCTGTTCGCACCGATTGGAATACAACCAGAAAATTGGCCGGCAACCGTTGGGATTGTAACGGGTATTTTTGCCAAAGAAGCTGTGGTCGGTACGCTGAATAACCTGTATTCCTCGCAGTCTGATGAAACCAATGATTTTGACCTGCTGGCGAGCTTGAAAGAAGCGCTGCAAACCATCCCTGATAACCTGATATCTTTGAGTTTTTCTGATCCTCTGGGCATTGAAATCGGAGATTTATCTGATACTCAATTGGCCGCTGAAGCACAGGATGTGGATTCATCGATATACAGTAATCTGCAATATTACTTTCAAAGTCATTCCGCAGCGTTTGCGTACCTGATTTTTATTTTACTCTATACGCCTTGTGTGGCAGCTATGGGAGCTTATGTCAGAGAGTTTGGGGTCCGATATGCCAGATTTATTGCTGTCTGGACCTTTGGGTTGGCCTACTGTTCGGCAACATTTTTCTACCAAGCGATGAATATCATGCAACATCCGCTACAAAGTATGCTGTGGATGACGTTCATCCTGCTCGGTGGGTGGGGGTTATATCGTTTGTTGAAGCATCAAGGCGATGTGATTAAAAAGTTTGAGCGTCAAATTGTATGATTCTGAATGAGCTGAAAAGTTATCTGGAACAGCATGGCACGACCAGCGGTGCAACCTTAGCACGTCATTTTCGAATTAGCGAAGATGGTGTTGATGCCATGCTCGGCATTTGGGTCAAAAAAGGGATCATTTCCCGTTTTGTTGATACTAGCAAAAATGGTGAAGTTCGGCGCATTCGTTATGCGGTGAATCCGCCTCAGACACTGTCGCTGACAGCGATTCTTTGAGCTAAGCCGATGTGAAAATGCCCGACTGAGCCAATGACGTTTTTAGTAAATTGGCCATATGTTGCTGGGCCGCATCACTTCTGCGGGTTCCCGTCGTATTGCCCCAGATAGGCCCGGGCCATGCTTCATCATCAGTAAATCTTGCAACATGGTGATAGTGGAGCTGAGGGACCATATTGCCCAAGGCACCGAGATTGATTTTATCAGGATGATACTGAGACTCTAAAATCTGACTCACCCATTGAGACTCAATCAGGAATTGTTGCTGATCTGCCATCGGTAAATGGTGGAACTCTTTAATTCCGGCTCGTTTCGGGACCAAAATTACCCATGGCACTGCTTGATCCCAATGTAACAACACGAGAGAAAGCGGGAAATCACCAAGGTAAGTTGTATCTTGTTGTAATTGTGGATGGAGTTCGAAACTCATTGCATGGTACCTACGATAAAATGGAACTGAGTGAGGATAGCACATCTTCATGACGGATACGTTCAATTCATTGATTATAGCGAAATGGCTTATTGATTTTTGAAGTGATGGAAGAGCATGAATATCTAATACTTTGATTTAGATTAGTATTTTTGTTCGATTTTTTTGATGAAGATGATGGAAAATGCACCAAGGTTTTCTCAATTGTTACCGATATACTGAGAATAAGAACGATTGATTTGGAGTAATTGATGAATAGTTTAATCCGTAAGTTTGAAGCAGGAATGAATCATCCTGATACTGCTAAGTTGATTCTCAGAGTGAGTTTTGGCTTAATGTTTCTATTACACGGTATTCATAAAATATATGATGGAACCGCATTTATTCAGGGGATGTTTGTTGATATCGGTCTGCCGGGATTTTTTGCCTATGCAGTCTATTTGGGAGAAGTGATTGCTCCGATTATGATTGTTTTAGGTCTGTTTACCCGTTTTGCTGCAACTGCCGTGATAGGAACTTCAATTGTCGTTATCGGCCTGATGCACCGGGATAATTTCTTCTCATTGAATGAATATGGCGCTTGGGCTGTTGAAGATATCGCGACCTATTTGTTTGCATCTATTACTATTTTACTTCTAGGATCAGGCAAGTATGCCATGCGTCCAGATTAAAACGAGATAAGACGAAACGATAACGTGTCATAAAAAAACCCAGTGGAATTGCTGGGTTTTTTGTCTGATTCTGATAATTTTACATCCGTTCCAGTGTTTGAATCCCTAACAGATTTAAACCCTGTTGAATGGTTTTTGCCGTGAGAGCTGCAAGTTTCAGACGGCTGTTTCGCGTCGCTTCGTCGGCTGCCGATAGAATAGGGCAAGCCTCATAGAAGCTGGAGAACTGGCCTGCCAATTCAAACAGGTAGGCACACATTAAGTGTGGCTGACCTTCACGGGCGACAGATTGAATGGTTTCTTCAAACTGTAATAGCTTGGTGATCATCAATTTTTCTTTCTCGTCGCTAATCCGAAGCTCGCCATTGAGGTTATCCATGGTGATACCAGCTTTAGAGAAAATTGAAGCAACTCGTGTATAAGCATACTGCATGTAAGGTGCTGTGTTGCCTTCAAAGGCGAGCATGTTGTCCCAATCGAATATGTAGTCAGTGGTCCGGTGTTTTGACAGATCCGCATATTTCACAGCGGCCATCGCAACGGTTTTGGCGATTTTCATTTTTTCGTCTTGAGCCAGTTCCGGATTCTTACTGTCAATTAGTCGAATTGCACGATCTTCCGCTTCATCCAGCAGATCGGTCAGGCGGACTGTTCCACCAGCCCGGGTTTTAAATGGGCGTCCATCTTTGCCCAGCATCATACCGAAAGCATGATGCTCCAGTGAGACGCTATCCGGGATATAACCGGCCTTCCGGACAATTGTCCAGGCTTGCTGTAGATGCTGATGCTGACGCGAGTCGATAAAATATAAGACTCGGTCAGCTCCCAGTTGTTCATAACGGTACTTGGCACAAGCAATATCGGTTGTTGTATAGAGGTAACCACCGTCACGTTTCTGAATGATCACACCCATCGGCTCACCGTCTTTATTCTTGTACTCATCAAGAAATACGACTTGGGCGCCATCATCTTCTTGCGCTAAACCTTGTGCTTTGAGATCAGCAACAACTTCCGCAAGCATGGCGTTATACATGCTCTCTCCCATGACATCATCACGGGTCAATGAAACATTGAGCCGGTCATAATTGATCTGATTTTGAGTCATGGTGATATCGACCAATTTCTTCCACATCTGAGTGCAGAATGCGTCGCCGCTTTGCAGTTTTACTACGTAGCTTCTGGCTTTTTCAGCAAAAGCTTCGTCTTGATCATAGCGTTGCTTAGACTCGCGGTAGAATGCTTCCAGATCTGCAAGTGCCATCGATGGGGTATCGTCATTTTGCTGAACGCGCTCCAGATTGGCAATCAACATACCAAATTGAGTTCCCCAGTCCCCGATATGGTTGGCCCGAATGACTTTATGGCCCAAAAATTCAAGGGTACGGACGACGGCATCACCAATAATCGTTGAGCGGAGGTGACCAACGTGCATCTCTTTTGCGACATTCGGTGCAGAGTAATCAGCGACGATAGTTTGCGGTGTTTCTTGTGCGACGCCAAGTCGTGGATCAGCCAGCGCTTGTTCGGCCTGTTGCGCCAAAAATGTTTCGCTGAGGAATATATTGATGAACCCCGGCCCGGCAATTTCAGTTTTGCTGGCAATTCCTTCCAGATCAAGTGCATCGAGTACTTTTTGAGCAAACTCGCGTGGATTGGTACCCAGTTTTTTGGCAACCCCCATTACACCATTGGCTTGATAATCACCAAACTGTGACTTTGCGGACTGGCGGACAGCGGCTGGGCTGCCGGCAGGCGCGCCTGCGGCTTCAAGTGCTTGAGATACTTTATCGTTTATCAATGCTTGGATATTCACGTACTTATCCTTCACTTCTAGGAATTGTCTGCTGTGTATCATTCAATGGTGATACACATCTCGATCGGGTTCAAAAATTGGCGCACATAATAGCAATTTTATTATCACTCTTATAGAGAAAAGCGCCTGAATTTTTCTACTTTCCACCAGATCCTGTTAGGATTCAACTAGTCTTTCAATCGATGATGATAGCCAAATGCATTCTCTTCTTACCACAAACCGTCTTATGCCAACACAAATGTATCAAGATGTGACGGCTTTTATTGATAAAATCAGTGCTCTATGTGACGTATTGCAATTGGATTTAACCGCGTTCCAACTGGATCATATTGCCATGCGTGTCAATGATTGGCAGCTTGCTGAAGCAGCCCATCAGGTTTGGTTAAATGAAGGAATGGAAATCTCATCGGCACAAATTAACGGGCGGCCCATTATTGTGATTGCGCTGGAGAACCCGATCATGCTCGGAAGATGGTCAACAGACTATTTGGAATTACCCTATCCGGTGAAAGGGAAGTCTCATCCCCGTCAAGGATGGGAACATGTGGAATTTGTGATTCCCTCCAGCGCGACGAACGTCGATGATTTTTTGCAGGATATTTGGCAGCGTTTCCCAGCTCTGGAACAGATGTGGCCGACATTAGAACAACAAGGTATTGCGGTAAAATGTTCCGCGCCAAAAGGAGAGGGGGAGCGCTTGGCAAACCCGACAATTGCTTTTCGTCAGGGAGATATTTGCCTCAAGTTGCATCCCCACTCACTGGCACAAGTGATTGCTTCAGAACATCAAATCTAGCCGAGTTCGTAAGCTTTCGGCATAAGTTGAAATGCTTCAATGGAGCCAATTTCTCGACCCAGAGTAAGCTGCTCGGCATCATGGTGCGCATTGCCCTGAGTGTGCATGATAAGGCGATTGGCCGTTCTGGGTTTCAGTTCATTGACAACAAAGCGGATCATATCTGAACGCGACAGTTGTTTCAGTTCCTGCAACACGAGTTCTCGTTGATTAAATTGGAGGTCTTTATTCCCGATCGCGACCCAAAAGCGTTGTGCCCGACTTCTGAGGGTTGGATCCGGAATGGCAATTTGGTTGAACAAACCTCGTTTGCTGCTGTGCCATTGGTATTCGTTCAGTTCCAGTAAAACCAGATAAAAGGCATTGAGAAATTCATCAATCGAGGCGATTAAATCCACCGGTGCTGCATGAGGAGATTGCACATACATCACGATTCCCGGATGGCGATTCAGAGGAAGATTTCCTGTCCCTACCATATAACCGAGCTGCTGTTTGGTCCTGATTTCATGGAAAAAGGTTGCAGACATCAAGTGATTGGCTAAAGAGTAAAGTGCCACGCTTTTAGGCGAAATATCAGTACATTGATAGTACAACACGACAGCGGAATCATCCTGATCACAGAACACTTCCCGGCGGAAAGTACCTTGTTTACCCAACATGACCAAAGGACGAAGTGACTCTTCGTAACGTTGATCGCGAACGTGCAACGCTTGAATTAACTGCTGCCCGATTTGCAATGCATCCGATTTTCTCCAGTCACCATAAATGAACATCTCTACATGGAGTTGAGATAACATCTGATCGACAAACGGTGCCAGTTCCTGAACTTTGATGGTTTGCAGTGCTTCCAACAAGCTTTCATAAGGCGGGTTATTCGGCTGTAACAACCCGGTCATTGCATTGAACAACTGTGAAATCGGACGATCTTTTGCCGCATTTCGCCAGCTCCGTTCCAGTTGGTTTTTAACGGACATAAAGCGATGTTCACTGAATTCTCTTTTTTTGAAACGATCGAGAATTAATGCCAATAGTTCAGGTTGTTTCTGACTGAAACCAGAAATAGACAGCGTTACCCCACCTTGATGGGTATACATGTTATATCCCATCCCGGCAATTTCTGCCGGATAAGTCTCTTTCGCCAGTGAGTCGAGAAAAATCTCAACACACAAACGGGTCATGACGATATTGCGAGGACTCTGCACAGCATAAGGGCTATCAATGGCGACATAGATAACGCCTTTGGGAACTAAGAATTCCTGATCTTGCATATGCCACAGGCGAAATCCGTCACTTTCCTGAATGATTTGTGGTTGATCATCATCAGACTCGATCGATTTCGGCTGTAATCCGTGGCAGATGAAAGGATTGGGCCCGGGCAGTGTCATGCTGAGTGCTGACTGAGTCTGATGAAAATAGGCGAATTGAGCTTCAGTAAAAGGAGTCACTGAATATGGGGTGTAATACCAATTTGCGGTTTGGTCGTAATCGCCTCCCTGAGCCAATAGCGTCGCTCTGAGATTTTCTGGCACAAACTGATCGATAATCCCTCTGAACAGCGTCTCATCATAGCCTTGCATCATATAATCGCCATAGATGGTATCCTCTTCTTGGTAATGCTGCATATTCATCACCAGATGACTGACTATATCCAACGGGCGAGGAACTTCTTGATAACGGAACGTTGCTTCAAGCACCGCTTTTTTCTCTTCATAACGCCAAGCTTGCAGTCCTTGTTCCCGGATCAGGTTGATATAGCTGAAAACGGCCTGAATAATCGCGTCAACGGACGTAATCCCTGTTTCTGTGAGCAACATACTGATGGTAAATTCGCGGTAGTTACTGCCGCTGGTGCCACCACCGGCTGAAAGGCTCGTGATCCATCCTTTGTCTCTCAGCGCTTGGGTGAGACTGTCTTTTCCTTCATAGCCGAGTAAGTGTGCAAAATAAGACAGCGGCTTTTGCTGATAATAAATATCCATGCAGGGTAATGGAAAGGACAAAAACAGTTTACGGATGTCTTTGAGGGGCTCTACTTCAATCAGCAGTCCGGTGTGTTGGCGTGTGACATAGGGCTCCTGAACGGTCTTCCCCCGACGTTGCTGATTCATGACGTTTGCAAATCGTTGTGTGACCCATAGTTCCTGTATATCGAGTGGCTCGGGAGCGATGACCGCCAACGTCATCAAATCAGCAGAATAGTGTTCACGGTGGAACTGCACGATTTCTTTACGAATACTGACCTGATTACGATCTGACAGGGTCTGTTCGTTCCCTACAGAAAACTTAGTGAAAGGATGCTGTGGATGAATCGTTTCTTTGTGCACCTGATAAAGGCGGCGGATATCATCATTGAGTTTGAGTTTATATTCCGATTCAATGGCTTGGCGCTCTTTGTCGAGAGATTCTTCATTAAACAGTGGTGCAGTAAAAAATTGAGCGAAGCGATCCAGTGCCTTTTCAAAGGCTGAAGTCGCAACGTCAAAAAAGAAACAACTATGCTCAGTCCCTGTCCAAGCATTGTGTGTTCCACCATGTTGATTGATGAAATTTTGAAATTCGCCGGAGTTGGGGTATTTTTCCGTGCCTAAAAATAGCATATGCTCTAGGTAATGTGCTAAACCTTCACGATCGGTAGGGTCATCAAAGTGTCCGACGTTGATTGCCAGAGCAGCTGCACTTTTGGGTGCATTGGGGTCACAAATCAATAGCACCCGAAGTTGGTTTGGTAAGGTGATATATCGGTAACTATTTGTATCATTTGGACTGATATGCACGAGACATGCCTCCAGACGTGGCTAGGGAATCGATTATTAGTATGACGTTGAAAACTGACGCCGCCAACCTCAGATAACAATTTTATGAATAAAATGTTATTTTAATTTGCTCAATTCAAGTGAAGCAGCCAATATAGAGTTGAGGTTTCTCTAACGACGAAAATCAGGACTTGGCTATATTGAGTGAGTATGAACTCACCTGTGAGTTTAATGGTGTATTTAAGGTAGCCATCATATGAAAATTTTTATTATGCGTCATGGAGAAGCGGGATATTGCGCGACAGGTGATGCGGATCGGCCTTTGACCGAACTTGGGAAGAGTGAGTCGGTTTCAGTGATGAAACAGGCGAATGACATACAGAAAATCAGCGTCGATAAAGTGTTGATTAGCCCTTATCTTCGAGCGCAAGAAACATGGCGAGAAATTGCTGCTTATGTTGAGGCTCGCAGTATCGAAACTTGTGACGATATAACGCCTTACGGAAAATCAGATCGGGTGTTCGATTATTTGATGGCTTTGGCTGATATTGAACGAGCCAATTCATTTTTTCTTGTCTCCCACTTACCTTTGGTCGGCTACTTGACCAGTGAGTTCGTCAGAGACATGCCGGCTCCGATGTTCCCAACATCCGGATTGGCTTGTCTTGATTACGTACCTGAGACACAGCAGGGTGAATTATTATGGCGTCTTGCGCCGAAATAGTTTGCCGCTGATAGTGGGTCGAGACGGGTTTACAGACCTTTGTCAGAAAGGGAGGGACATTGATGCGGTATGTTCCACCCGATCTGGCGTCAATGTCATGCTTCCTGAGTAATTGATTCCCTATCTTTGTTGTGTATCTTCTGATGACCCCACGTCGGACTGACTGATATGGCGCAGTTTCTGTGCTCTATTCGTTTTGTTGGGCAATATTATTCTGTGGTTCATCGATATCATTACCTACAGTGACCCGAGTTATGGCCTTATCTGCGAGCCATAAATTTGACATGTTTATGGTGCAATTATTGCATGAAGCGAGAAATCCAGAAATTCCCAACGACGGCCTGATGTTCAGGCACTTCAACTCCCAACAGAGAATTATGAACGGTCATCTATGAAGTTTACGCTGCCATTTGCTGACAAATTACCCCCCATTCCACGGAGAACGATCCCTGCTATCGGTGCTCCTGTCATGGTACTTGCGACGCTGGGGATGGTGGTTTTACCGATCCCGGCATTTATGTTGGACCTCTTTTTTACGTTTAACATTGCTTTGTCGATGGTCGTCTTGCTGGTGACCGTATATACGCGCAGACCACTCGACTTCGCTGCATTCCCTTCTGTACTGCTGATTGCAACGTTATTGCGTTTGGCATTGAACGTTGCATCGACTCGGGTGGTTTTATTGTATGGTCATGGTGGCCCGGGAGCTGCCGGTAGTGTGATCGAAGCATTCGGTAGTGTGGTGATTGGTGGGAACTATGCTGTGGGTCTGGTGGTTTTCCTGATTTTGATGATTATTAACTTTATGGTTGTCACCAAAGGGGCCGGACGGATTTCTGAAGTAAGTGCTCGCTTTACGTTGGATGCTTTGCCCGGGAAACAGATGGCCATTGATGCTGATTTGAATGCGGGGTTGATTGATCAGGAACAAGCACGTCTTCGTCGGTTTGAAGTGACCAAAGAAGCAGACTTTTACGGTTCGATGGATGGTGCTTCAAAGTTTGTGAAAGGTGATGCGATTGCGGGAATTCTCATCCTATTCATCAACATTGTTGGTGGATTGACAATTGGGATGATTCAGTATGACCTGAATTTCGGTGAGGCGATTCAGATATATACCTTGTTGACCATTGGTGACGGTCTGGTTGCTCAAATTCCGTCATTGCTCCTATCTATCGGTGCCGCGATTATGGTTACGCGTCAAAATACCGATGAGGATATGGGGCAGCAAGTGATCTTCCAGCTGTTCGATAATCCGAAAGCACTCATGATTACGGCTGCAATTCTAGGTGTAATGGGAATTGTGCCCGGTATGCCTCATTTCTCTTTCTTGCTACTGGCTTCTCTGGCTGGTGGCGGGGCTTATCTCTTACGTAAAAAGCAACACAAAGCCGCTGAAGACAAGAAATTACCTGCAGAAATGGATACTGAGTCTCCGAGATTAAAAGAGCTGTCTTGGGATGATGTTCAGCCGGTTGATATTATTGGTTTGGAGGTCGGCTATCGGTTAATTCCGTTGGTGGATCGTGATCAAGGCGGAGAACTATTGGAGCGGGTAAAAGGGGTCAGAAAAAAACTATCACAAGATTTTGGTTTTCTGATTCCGCCCGTTCATATTCGGGATAATCTCGAGTTAACCCCGAACAGTTACCGGATTACTTTGATGGGGGTTGCTGTCGGGGAAGCAGAGATTCGGCCTGATCAGGAATTGGCGATCAATCCGGGGCAAGTCTATGGACTGATTGATGGCGAGCAGACCTTTGACCCTGCGTTTGGTTTAGAAGCGGTTTGGATTCGTGAGGATCAGCGGGAACACGCTCAGGCATTGGGTTATACCGTAGTCGATTCATCGACGGTATTAGCGACCCACTTGAGTCAGTTACTGACGAATAATGCTGCCCAGCTGATCGGTCACGAAGAGGTTCAGAATTTGTTGGAGATGTTATCGCGTAGTGCTCCAAAACTAGTTGAAAATTTTGTGCCGGACCAACTGCCATTGGGCACGGTGGTCAAGGTTCTGCAAAATTTATTAAATGAGGCGATCCCGATTCGCGACATCCGTACCATTGTTCAAACCCTTGCAGAATATTCTGGGAAGAGTCAAGAACCTGACATTTTGACGGCTGCTGTTCGGATTGCTCTGCGACGTCTAATTGTTCAGGAAATCAATGGTATAGATCCTGAATTGCCGGTGATTACGTTGATTCCTGAATTGGAACAATTATTGCATCAGACTATGCAAGCGTCAGGTGGCGAGTCTGCGGGGATTGAACCCGGCCTCGCTGAACGACTTCAATCTTCTTTGAGTCAGGCGACTCAGGAACAAGAGTTGAAAGGTGAGCCAGCTGTTTTACTCACATCCGGTGTGCTGCGTGCCACACTGGCTAAATTTGTGAAAAATACGATACCCAACTTGCGCGTGCTTTCTTATCAAGAGATTCCTGATGAGAAACAGATTCGAATTGTGCAGGCTGTCGGTAACTAGCAGATAAACATGATGGTGGGTTGCTGCTTTGAAGATAAAACGATTTTTTGCTAAAGACATGAAAACAGCATTACTTCAAGTGAAAGAAGAACTTGGGGTCGATGCGGTGATCATGTCTAATAAAAAAGTTGCAGGTGGGGTAGAAATCGTTGCTGCGGTTGACAGCGACACTGTCGCTCCCAAAACACAAGTTCACGGTTATAATTCTCAACCGCGTTACCGGGATGCGCCTTCACCTTCAGTCGGTTCATCAGGACGACGTGAGTTAGAAGAAGACCGCGTCCAACTTGGTCAGCGTACTGCGGCGACGCTTCAGAAACCACAACGGCAACAACAGCCGTCAAGTCAACGTGATTCCATGACCAACCGTTTTGCCAATTTACTGAAACAGTACACGCCAGCTCAGTCAGACGAAGAGCCGGTTCGTGAAGATTCGTTATCATCTCTGTTACAGCGTCAGGCAAAAGAAAAGAATGTTTCAGCGAGCAATACTTCTTCACGCCACGGGGTTCACTCGCCCGTCAGTCGATGGGAAGAGCGAGAAGAACCTCACAAGCCTCAATTGGATCCTTCTCGTTATGAACGTCGCCACAAACGTGAAGAAGACGTTCAGAATTCACAGGATTTTGAGTTGATGAAAGAAGATATCAATTCGATTCGTCGTCTTCTGGAACATCAGGTTTCCGGTTTAATGTGGCAGGAGGTTGAGCGTCGAGAGCCGCTCCGAGCCATGTTAATCAAGCGATTGTCTCGGATGGGGCTATCACTGGAACTGGCGGATCAGCTTGCGTGTTATATACCGGAGGATACACCACCACCCAAAGCATGGCGTGCTTTGCTTGGATTAGTGTCGGATCAAATTCCGGTGGTCAATCAGGATATTTTAAAGCGAGGCGGAATTGTCGCCTTACTCGGACCGACTGGTGTCGGGAAAACGACAACCGTTGCAAAATTGGCTGCCAGAGCAGCAATGGAATACGGTTCGGATAATGTCGCGCTGGTAACAACGGATACTTATCGTATTGGTGCCCACGAGCAGTTAGCGATATATGGCAGAATTATGGGATGCCCTGTAAAAGTTGCTAAAGATTCCAACGAGTTAGCCGATGTAGTTCAACAGTTACGAAATCGACGTCTGATTCTTGTGGATACAGCAGGTATGGGCCAACGAGATGTGCGCTTGTCTGAACAACTTGACACTTTAATGCAGGATCGCGGTGGTGTGATCAAAAGTTATTTAGTTTTACCAGCAACAGCACAAAGAAAGGTACTTCAGGAAACCATTGACCACTTCAGACGAATCCCCTTATCCGGATGCATCATGACTAAATTAGATGAATCCCTGAGTTTGGGAGAGTTTGTGAGTGTGGTGGTAGAAAATGCGTTACCAGTCGCTTATATCGCGAATGGCCAGCGTGTCCCTGAAGATATTGTGATTGCTCAGCCAAAATATATGGTAGCGAAAGCGAACGAATTGCTAGAGAAGTCGGCTGACAATGAGCCTCACTACTGGAGCAGTGACTCAGAGAGAATCTAGGCGGCGAATAGATATGACAGATAAAATGATTTTCGACCAAGCAAGCGGCCTGCGCCGTTTAAGCCAACCAACACTGACGAAAGTGATTGCAGTGACGGGTGGAAAGGGTGGCGTTGGAAAAACCAACGTAACTTTGGGTATGGCAATGAGTATGGCTCGTCAGGGCAAAAAGGTGATGGTACTTGATGCTGACCTGGGATTGGCAAACGTAGATGTCATGTTAGGTATTCGTCCCAAAAAAAATCTGGGGCATGTCCTAGCTGGTGAGTGTGAGCTAAAAGATGCTATCGTTGAAGGGCCATATGGGATTAGAATTATCCCAGCGACTTCGGGCACTAAGTCCATGGTTGAATTATCTCATGCGCAGCATATCGGATTAATTCGGGCATTTGGCAGTCTGGAAGAAGAAATGGACGTGCTGTTGGTTGACACGGCGGCCGGTATTTCTGATATGGTTGTGAGCTTCGCCCGAGCAGCTCAGGATGTTGTTGTCGTTGTGTGTGATGAACCAACGTCAATTACCGATGCTTATGCTTTAATTAAGTTACTGAGCCGTGAGCATCAGGTGCCGCGTTTTAAGATTGTTGCAAACATGGTGCGGAGTTATCGGGAAGGGCGTGAGTTGTTCGCGAAGTTGACCTTAGTCACAGAGCGGTTCCTGAATGTCGGTATAGAACTCGTCGCATGTATACCTTTAGACGATAATGTACGTCAAGCTGTGAAAAAACAGAAAATCGTTGTTGATGCATTTCCACGTTCACCGGCATCTCTTGCGATTAGCTCTTTGGCGAATAAAGCATTAACATGGCCGATACCCAAAACACCGAGCGGCCATTTGGAATTTTTTGTTGAACGGTTGCTAAATCGAACTGAAATAGTAGGGGAACCTTTTGGTGAATAAGGCGCTGACGTACGATCAATATGGAAATATCAATAATCAGCAGGCTTTTCTGGAAAAGTATTCTGTATTGGTTAAGCGTATCGCACACCACTTGATCGGACGGTTGCCACCGAGCGTTCAGGTCGAAGATTTAATTCAAGCGGGAATGATCGGACTACTCGAAGCGCAAAAAAACTATGATAATAGTAAAGGTGCTAGTTTTGAAACTTATGCGGGGATCCGTATTCGGGGGGCTATGCTGGATGATATTCGTCGTGGAGACTGGGTTCCTCGATCCGTTCATAAATATAATCGTGAGATCAGCCAAGCAATTTCGATACTTGAAGGTGAATTAAATCGCGCACCGACCGATACAGAAGTTGCTAAGTATCTAGGAATGTCGTTAGATCAATATCATAGCGTCGTTACTGATATAAACAGTTCTCGGATTGTTGGTATCGAAGATTTAGGGGTTTCTGATGACGCGATATCACCTTTTGATAGTGATGATGATAACTCACCATTTAAAGGTGTTGCTGACGAATCATTTCGTAAAGCATTGGTTGAATCAATAAAATCGCTTCCTGAACGTGAAGCTTTGGTACTTTCGCTCTATTATGATGAAGAGCTAAACTTAAAAGAAATTGGTGAAGTACTTGGTGTAAGTGAGTCTCGCGTAAGCCAAATATTAAGCCAAACTATGCAGCGTTTGAGAACAAAGCTGCGTTCTTGGACACAAAATGACTAAATATCACTGATCTCATACTCAGTGGAGGCAATTTTGAATAAAAACATGAAAATCCTTATTGTTGACGATTTTTCAACAATGCGCCGAATAGTGAAAAACCTGCTCCGCGACTTGGGTTTTAATAATACTCAAGAAGCTGATGACGGGTTAACGGCTTTGCCTATGCTTAAGAAAGGTGATTTTGACTTTGTCGTGACCGACTGGAATATGCCGGGAATGCAAGGGATTGATTTACTGAAACACATTCGTTCTGATGAGGAGCTGAAGCACCTTCCTGTGTTGATGATCACAGCCGAAGCGAAGCGTGAGCAAATTATTGAAGCGGCTCAGGCAGGCGTGAATGGCTATATTGTCAAACCATTTACAGCGGCTACGCTTAAGGAAAAGTTGGATAAAATCTTTGAGCGTTTATAAGTCTTGAACTTTGATCTGAGTATCTGATCAGGTAAGAGAAACATTTATTCGCGTATAAAGGCTCTTCAGGATGATTGAATTAGAACAAGCACAACAGCTCGTCCATTTATTGGAAAGCGGCAAAAAAGAAGAAGCTAATGCATTATTGGTGAGTATATATAAGGCTAAGTCTGCTGATCCTATGTTTCGGCAGATTGGTGAGCTGACCCGAGAACTGCATGAATCGATAAAGGAATTCACCATCGATGAACGGATGAGTGAGATTGCGACGGCTGAAATTCCTGATGCAAAAGATCGCCTCCAGTATGTCATTTCCAAAACTGAGGTTGCTGCTAACAAAACGATGGATGCTGTTGATCGCTGTATGCCTATCGCTGATCAATTGCATCAGACGCTATTGGATGTTCGTCCTCAATGGAATGAGCTCATGAAAGGCCGAATCGCATTAGATGAGTTTAAAGCGCTCTGCCATAGAATTGACGATCTACTCAGCCAGATTGAAGGTGATAGTTCGGAATTACGTGGTGAGTTGATGGACATTCTTATGGCTCAAGATTTCCAAGACCTGACAGGACAGATTATTCGGCGGGTTATCACACTGGTTAATGAAGTCGAGCAGCGATTGGTTGATATTCTTACCGTGTTTGGAACAGAGCAATCAGAACAACAAGAAGATAAGACAAAACATCAGTCTACTGATCCTGAGGGGCCAATTTTGAATCCTCATGAAAGAAGTGATGCTGTTTCATCTCAAGACGAAGTTGACGATTTGTTATCGAGTCTTGGTTTTTAGAGGTGCCGTATGAGCTACGAATTAGATGAAGATATTTTACAGGATTTTTTAGTTGAGGCAGGTGAAATATTAGAGCTGTTGTCCGAGCAGTTGGTTGAGCTTGAAAATAATCCTGAAGATAACGACCTTTTAAATGCAATCTTTCGAGGGTTCCATACGGTAAAAGGGGGCGCTGGTTTCCTTGCTTTAACTGAGTTGGTTGCAACCTGTCACGGTGCAGAAAATGTCTTTGATATATTGCGTAACAGACAGCGAAAAGTAACATCTGGCCTTATGGATACGATGTTACGGGCTTTAGATACTGTGAACGAACAGTTCCAAGCTGTGCAAGATCGTGAACCTCTCGAACCCGCAGACCCAACCTTATTGGAAGAGTTACATCGACTTTCTCAACCTGCCTCAGCAGATGAAGACGAATCAGAGGATATCCTGCTCTCGTCGGATACATCATCAGATGATGACACATCATTGCTTGATGAAGAGCCAGCAGCATCTGTTGAAGAGACGCCTCAACCAGAAAATAAAGCCATTTCTGACACGACAAACGCTAACTCAATTGATGAAATTACCCAAGATGAGTTTGAGCAACTGCTGGATGAGCTCCATGGCAAAGGAAAATCTCCGGCCCATGGCTCTCAGTCTGCATCAAAAGAACCTGCGCCAAAAGAATCAGTTCAGGCATCTAAATCATCATCACAGCAGACCACGAGTGATAGTGGTGATATTACCGATGATGAATTCGAGAAGTTACTCGATGAACTGCATGGTGTCGGGAAGGGGCCTTCAGTTGAAGGAAAAGAACAGGTTGCTGCGCCATCACCACCGCCACCGAAGAAAACGCCAGCAGCAGATTCAACTGCTCAGTCGTCAGCATCTGCCTCAAATGGCAGTGACAGTGATTTGATGACCGATGACGAGTTCGAAAAATTGCTGGATGAGTTACATGGTGCAGGCAAAGGGCCGTCCATAGAAGAGCTGGAAATGGCGGTCAGACCGGCGTCAGCAAATCTTGAACCTGTTGCAAAAGCAACCGAACCTCCGAAAAAAGCAACGGCAGCACCAAAAGCGAGCGCGCAAGCGAAACCATCGGTTACCCCGCCGGTTAAAGGGAAGCCTGAAGCTCAAACACAGGTTGCGACGCGGGAGTCCAAGGAGGTTGCCGCAGCGAAAAAACCACAGGCTGAAGCGAGTGTCCGTGTCGATACTTCTACACTGGATACCATCATGAATATGGTCGGCGAGTTGGTACTTGTCCGAAATCGTCTGCTCAGTCTCGGTTTGAACAGCAATGATGAAGAAATGTCAAAAGCTGTATCGAATTTAGATGTTGTGACTGCTGATCTGCAAGGCGCAGTCATGAAAACGAGGATGCAGCCGATCAAGAAAGTGTTTGGTCGTTTCCCTCGTGTCGTTCGGGATTTGGCGAGAAGCCTGAATAAAGATATTGTGCTGGAAATGCGCGGTGAAGATACCGATTTGGATAAAAACCTTGTTGAGGCGCTGGCAGACCCACTGATTCACTTGGTCCGCAACTCTGTCGACCACGGGATTGAAATGCCGGATGAACGGGTGAAATCCGGTAAGTCTCGAACTGGGAAAGTGCTGTTATCTGCATCGCAAGAAGGTGACCACATTGAACTTTGTATCATCGATGATGGTGCAGGTATGAATCCGGATAAACTGAGAGGTATTGCAGTTAAGAAAGGACTCATGGATGAAGATGCCGCTTCTCGTTTGACCAATAAAGAGTGCTTTAACCTCATCTTCATGCCGGGCTTCTCCAGTAAAGAACAGATCTCTGACATCTCTGGTCGTGGTGTTGGTATGGACGTGGTCAAAACGGCGATTAACACCCTGAATGGTTCGATCGACATTGACTCCGAAATTGGGAAAGGCACCAAAATTGCCATTAAAGTTCCATTGACACTGGCAATTCTGCCTACACTGATGGTTGGTGTCGCAGGAAGTCCATTCGCGTTACCACTGGCGAGTGTGAGTGAGATTTTCCATCTGGATTTGAGTCGGACCAATGTGGTTGACGGGCAGTTGACCATTATTGTGCGCGAAAAATCCATCCCCTTGTTCTATTTACAAAATTGGCTTGCGCCTCGTCAGGGCATCATTGAGCATCGTAAAGGGCATGGGCATGTTGTCATTGTACAGTTGGGGAACCAAAGAGTTGGTTTCGTTGTGGATACATTAATAGGACAAGAAGAAGTCGTGATTAAGCCGTTGGATAATTTGCTGCAAGGAACGCCGGGTATGGCAGGGGCAACGATTACCAGTGATGGACATATTGCATTAATACTGGATGTTCCTGATTTATTGAAAAACTATGCGGCAGCATCTCGCATCTAACTGATTGGTTGAATAAGGGAAAATATGGCGATAAGAGTTTTAGTGGTTGATGACTCCAGTTTTTTCAGACGTCGTGTTAGTGAAATCATTAACTCGGAATCGCGTTTAGAAGTCATTGACGTCGCAATCAATGGCCGTGAAGCCGTTGAAAAGGCAAAAAGCTTAAATCCAGACGTCATTACGATGGATGTTGAGATGCCAGTGTTAGATGGTATCTCTGCTGTGAGAGAAATAATGGCAGATAATCCGACGCCAATATTGATGTTCTCTTCCCTTACTCATGATGGTGCGAAAGCAACGCTGGATGCACTCGATGCTGGCGCGATGGATTTTCTGCCCAAGAAATTTGAGGACATTGCCCGTAACCGTGATGAAGCGGTGACGTTATTGCAACAGCGTGTTTTAGAGATTGCGCGGAAGAAAGCTTATCTTCGTCGCACATATCCGCTTTCTTCTCGTTCGAATACCACCAATTCATCTCCGGCTCAGACGTCGCCGACAGGGCGAGTGACTCGTCCTTTGGGCGGCAGTGTCAGCTCGGTACCGGTTCGTTTTAAAGCCAGTGGTAAACGATATCAATTGACCGCCATCGGAACATCAACCGGAGGTCCGGTTGCTCTGCAAAAAATACTGGTGAAGTTACCAGCGAATTATCCCCATCCTATTTTGTTGATCCAACATATGCCAGCGACATTTACTGCTGCTTTTGCCAGTCGCCTTGACTCTTTGTGTCAGATATCGGTTAAAGAAGCGGCTGATGGTGATGTATTACAACCAGGGGTTGCTTACTTGGCGCCCGGTGGTAAACAGATGATGGTGGAAGGTCGGGCAGGTGCTGCCAAAATTCGTATTCTCGATGGTGGTGAACGCATGAATTATAAACCTTGTGTTGATGTGACATTTGGTTCCGCATCAAAGGTTTATGCAGATAAAGTTCTTTCAATCGTATTGACCGGCATGGGGGCAGATGGTCGGGAAGGTGCGCGGATGTTGAAGCAAGCTGGGGCAACGATTTGGGCACAAGACGAAGAGAGTTGTGTTGTGTATGGTATGCCTCAGGCTGTCGCTAAAGCGGGAATATCGTCTGAAAGTTTGCCTTTGGAACGTATCGCTGAGCGTATTTTGGTAGAAGTGGGTCTTGCATAAGGAAAACCGATGATTGTTTGGAGTATTGCCAATCAGAAAGGTGGAGTAGGAAAAACAACGACAACCATTACGTTGGCGGGTCTGTTATGCAAAAAAGGTCATCGGGTGCTTCTGGTGGATACCGACCCACATGCTTCACTGACGACTTATCTCGGTTATGATTCTGATCATGTTGAGTCAAGTTTATTCGACCTGTTCCAGTTGCCATCTTTGGACGAAAGTTCAGTACGTCCTCTGGTGATTAAGACCGATATTGAAGGCATGGATCTGATCCCGGCTCATATGTCTCTGGCAACGCTGGATCGTGTGATGGGTAACCGAAGTGGGATGGGATTGATTCTAAAAAAAGCATTGCTGGCGCTTCGTCATCAATACGATTATGTATTAATCGATTGTCCGCCTATTTTGGGCGTTATGATGGTCAATGCTCTGGCGGCCAGCGACCGAATTTTGATTCCGGTTCAGACTGAGTTTCTGGCGATGAAAGGCTTGGAACGAATGGTGCGGACGCTCAGTATCATGCAAAAGTCACGAAGCCGGGAGTTCAAAGTAACGATTGTTCCGACTATGTATGACAAAAGAACAAGAGCCTCTCTGCAGACATTAACCCAATTGAAGAAAGATTATCCGGATCAAGTCTGGACGTCTGCCGTACCGATTGATACCAAGTTCAGAGATGCGAGTCTGAAACGTCTGCCTGCGTCTCACTTTGCTGAAGGGAGTCGGGGGGTCTTTGCATACAAACAATTGCTTATCTACTTAGAGAGGTTGGCGATTAATGAATCGTGATGTCGCGTTATCGAGTGAACAAGCTCTAGACGATTACTTTGCTGCTTTGCTAGACGAAGAGGCAGAGGAGTTAGAGCTGGTTCAAGAAAAAAACGCACAAGTTTCGCAAGAATCTGAAGTTGTACCACAATTACAGGCACAGCGTGTTAGTGTTACTGAAACCTCTGAAACTCATCAAGATGAAGCGCTGTTTCCGAATCTTGAGGATGTGCAGCGACTCTTGAATCAGCTGGAATCATCAAATCCAGTTGATGAAATTGAAGATATTGCAGCATTGTTGGATAAAAATACTCAGGAAATCTTTGCTTACCAAGACGTACGTGTCGAAGCAGATGAGATACAGGACTGGGATATTGACCTTCAATCTGAAGAGGTGATCGAAGTTGCAACACCATCTGATGTTGAAATCGCATCGGATGATGTATTGGAAGATGAGATTGCGGCAGTAGAAGTTATCAGTGAGCCTCTGACTGTTGAGCCTGAACCTGAGATGATAGTTCAGACCGCTCAAGTGGAAGATGTTCAGGAAAATATTGAACAGCAGTCGGACATTCAGCCTGAACCTCAGACTCAGGTTGGCGGCACGGTTGGAGATATTACCTGGCATAGTACCGAACGGGCTGAAAATTTTCAGGTGTTGTATTTTGAAGTTAATGAAATTCTATTTGCTGTGCCGTTGGATGAATTAGGTGGTATCCATCGTCTTGAAAAAGTTAGCCATTTAATTGGTAGGCCCCGATGGTATCTCGGCTTACAGACCAATCGTGATCAGCAATTGGATGTGGTCGATACAGCCCGTTGGGTGATGGCAGAAAAGTTAAAAAATGATGATTATAAGGAATCCTATCAATATATCGTAATGCTTGGTGACAGTTCTTGGGGGCTCGCGTGTGATCAATTGAGAGGAACCGAATCATTGAATCCTGAAAAGGTTCGTTGGCGTGAACGGGCTGGAAAGCGCCCTTGGCTTGCCGGAATGGTAAAAGAGAAAATGTGTGCTTTGATTCATGTTGAAGCATTAACCGCCATGTTAAAGGCCGGATTAGATGTTAAAGCACTCGATAATGATTAGATTTACCGAAAACATTAGTGTCGGATTCGACTTAGAGAGGATAAGGTATGTCTCATACAAATGAAGTAGAAGTGAAAAAAGATAAGTCTAATGATGAAGTGCTTCAGTGGGTGACGTTCCAGTTAGAGGAAGAAACTTACGGCATTAATGTGATGCAAGTTCGGGAAGTCCTTCGTTATACTGAGATCGCCCCTGTTCCCGGAGCACCTGATTATGTGCTGGGGATTATCAACCTGCGGGGAAATGTGGTGACGGTTATTGATACCCGTTCTCGTTTTGGTTTGATCGACGGTGAAGTGACCGACAATACTCGGATTATTGTGATTGAGTCTGAACGTCAAGTTATTGGTATTTTGGTTGATAGTGTCGCAGAAGTCGTTTATTTGCGAACCTCTGAAATTGACACCACACCAAGTGTTGGAACAGATGAAAGCTCTAAATTCATTCAAGGTGTCAGCAATCGGGAAGGCAAACTGTTGATTCTGGTTGATCTGAATAAGCTTTTGAATGATGACGAGTGGGATGAAGTGGCTCACTTATAATGTATCGTGACATTTTATTGAGCTTTCCCGTATTGCTCGGGGGAGCTGTTTTTGTTGTTTTCTTGTTGCTCCTGACAATATATCGTTTAAGACGTCTAATTTTAAAGCAGTCTGAGATGCGTCGTCAGGAGTCAAGATTATTAGATAAGTCGCTGCAAAAGGCGAATAAACAGCTTGTTGAACTACGTTCTGTGGTCGTCGGTCTGGGGCAAAAAATCTCCGAGCAGGAGCAAATTATCCTGCATCAGGATGAGCGCATTAAAGAGTTGGAACAGCAAGACAGCGATGCCCGGCTTTACACCCGAGCCTCTAAAATGGTGCAGCTTGGCGCTGATATCAATGAATTGATAGAAGAGTGCGAATTGCCTAAAGCTGAGGCAGAATTGATGCTTTCACTACAGAAAAAACTTTCCGGAGAGGAAAAAGTGCCACCGTTGGGGGCGCGTCCAGAAGGTGGGCCTGTCAAGCGGAAGGTTCCGCCGAAAAAGAAAAATGTATAGTCAATCATAAAAAGGAAGTCTGCGGACTTCCTTTTTACTCTTGGTTGAAAATATGGACAAGCATAAAAATTTGTCTGAAAAATGGGATCTATCGAATTTTTTATTCTTTCTGCTCAGGTACAAATGCCAGTGAGTGGACACACGATTTTTCCGCTGTTGTTATGAATTCCTAGTGCGAACTTTTCCGGTTCCGATGACAAAAATGTGCTAAATTTCTCCGGAGATATGCTGAATCATTCGAATTGATTCAGAGCGTAACGTAGTGACATTCGAAATATTTTTTATCAACAAACGGATCGGTCTATCTTGTACGTCGGTTGAAGTTGTTATTGATAAACGATATGAATATACTGAGCGGGTTTTGAGTGATCGGTCATAAGGTGCATTTGCTTTGCCGGATTGTTCGCTCGTATCTGAGTCAAGAAAGAAAACGGAAAAAATAAAATGAATGACCGTATCAAACGGCTTTGTCTAGGTTTGATTATATTAGTTTTGGTTGGATGTAGCACAACGGATCACGATGATCCAAATAACCCTAATGCATCGGTAAATGACCCGCTTGAAGGTGTTAATCGCAGTTTCTGGACTCTGAATTATGATTATCTTGATCCATACGTGCTCAGACCCGTTTCTCTCGCTTATGTGGACCATGTACCCAATCCGATTCGTCGTGCTATTGCGAATTTTTTCTCAAACCTTGATGAACCGTCCAGTATGGTAAATAACTTGCTCATGGGGAATGGGCATCAAGCGTTGGATCACTTTAACCGCTTCTGGTTGAATACAACTTTCGGATTGTTCGGTTTAATTGATATTGCATCTGAAGCCGGGATTACCAAAGCCGATCAAAAAGGTTTTGGGGATGCCCTAGGTCATTACGGTGTCGGGAATGGCCCTTATCTGATGGTGCCAGCTGTCGGACCTTATACACCCCGTGCTGTGACTGATTTAGTCGATGAAACCTATGCTCCGCTTTCTTACTTGAATCTCTGGGGAAGTGTTTCAAAATTTATTTTTGAGGGGATGGAAAACCGAGCCGCATTGGTGAGTCAGGAGTCAATGTTGGAAAATTCACCAGATCCTTATGCGTTGACCCGAGACATCTATTTGCAACATCAGGATTTCAAAGCTGAAATTGAGAAAAAAGAGACCTACGATCCGGAGCAGGAAGAATTATTTGACCAATATATAAGCGAATAAACGCGATAATCTGGTCTGTATTCTGATGTCGGCCGATTTAAGCCGACATGGTTCTTCCGCTAAAGTACTCGTTTTCTACAATATATTCTGTATTTCGAATCAGTTCATCTAACAACACTGGTGTCGGTCGTGATTCGCCATCGGCTGCTTCTAAAACGGGGATAACCGCCCCGACCCGTATATTGAATGGTGTGAGTTCTTTTGCCCAGCTTTGGGTAAATCCAGTGACCATTGATGCCGAGTTTTCAAAACCTTTGAGCGTCTCTTGATCGGTATTCGAAATGATATTGACGATGACACCTTCTTTTTTATCACGTCTCATACGTTCAGCACTCATCTGGCCAAATGAAAAAATCGTCGAAGCCATAATCGTCAGGTTGTTGGTAAACATCTCCAGAGGTTGTTCATCAGTCACTGAGGGTAATGGAGTATTGGGCCAGTGATTCACTAATATGTCCGGGCCTTCATGATATTTCTCGGCAATAAAATTCAGTAATGCTTCGATTGAGCCGGGTGTGTAATCCGGTAGAAAGAAATAACTGGTACTGGCTGAAAGCTCTCGGATTCTCGTATAAGTCATCAGCAGCTCTTGTTGATGGGTATCTGTCAGGACTATTTTCGCACCCAGTTGAGCGAAGCGCTCAGCTAATGCACTCCCCAACATAGTTGCTGATGAAGTGATGAGAATAATTGAATCCTTGATATGCATGACTGGCGTTTTCCTGTGGGTCATTATTTTTATTTATGTCTGATTAGCATGGTTGAACCCATCAGGTAAGGATGTGAAAAGAGTCAAAGAATATATTTTAAGCTGTAGTATGTGGGCTGTTTTGGGGGGTAATTCACACAACCATCGGGGTGTCACTGTGTGATTGCAGAGAAACAGTTAGGCCTGAGCTTGAATTTGAGACAATCTCCGGTTAGTAACCAATTGATTATAAAGTTCGTAGTTTAAAGATTGTGGTGGTGTTTTGCCTTCCAGCTGGCGACGCTGGTGACCGGAGAGGTTGTGATAAACCGATTCTTCCAGTTGATGGGTATGCTCGGGGAAATAAGACAAAGCATCCGGGCGTAGATAATGCTGAAGTTTTGCCGAACGTATCCCCCCTTGATGAAATTGTAAAGCGATTTGAGCCCCTGATGCATAGGTTTGCTGATCGGATCGTAAGGATTGCGGTGATGCCAGAGCAAAGTGTTTGCGCAATTCACCGTCGGTATGATGAATGGGATCAATCACTTCTGTTGCCGTGTTTTCACGCATGTCGTTGGAGAGCATGGCAAGCAGCAATGCAAAATCGGCGCGTCGATTTTGTGCAACTGCCTGATTCACGCTCTGTCCGCATTGCAGTTCGTTAATCAGGTTTGCTTTATCCAGTGTATGTTGGATTTCGGTGGTTTGCTGTAGCATCATCTTCTCCGTCTGATGCTTACATATCGGCAGTTAAAGCGTCGACTTTAATGTCATTCTGGTTGAATTTTATATAAAAAAATCCCCTGCCGAGACAGGGGATGATTTCACGATTCTGAAAGATTCGGGATAACCGAATTATTTTGCCAGATTTTCAGTAACGAATTCCCAGTTAACCAATGCCCAGAAAGCACTCATGTAATCAGGACGAACATTACGGTAATCGATGTAGTAGGCGTGTTCCCACAGGTCAACGGTCAGTAGCGGTGTTACACCAGCTTCAGTCAGTGGTGTTGCTGCGTTGGATGTATTGACAATATCCAGAGAGCCGTCGGCTTTTTTCACCAACCAAGTCCATGATGAACCAAAGTTGTTGATGGCAGAATCAGTAAATTTTGCTTTGAAATCTTCGAAAGAACCAAACGCCTGATTGATTGCATCAGCAACGGCGCCAGTTGGTTCACCGCCACCGTTTGGTGACAGGCAGTGCCAGTAGAATGTGTGGTTCCAAATCTGAGCCGCGTTATTGAAAATGCCGCCAGATGAAGTTTTGATGATCTCTTCAAGTGACTTGTTTTCGAATTCAGTACCTGGGATCAGGCCATTCAGCTTAACCACATATGTGTTGTGGTGTTTACCATGATGGTAGTCGAGTGTTTCTGCTGAAATATGAGGTTCCAATGCATCTTTTGCATAAGGAAGAGCGGGTAGTTCAAATGACATTGCTCAGTTCTCCATTGTGTTTGAAAGAGGATGCTCTTTCAGTTAGCTTCCAGAGTTATTTTCTTTTGATGTTCGTCAAAACGACTGACTTGATTCTATTTTAGCAAGTTTTTACTTTATTTAAAGCACTAATTTGTCAACATAACAGGACAGCGTTGTATCCTCAACGAAAGAGACCATACTAATAATAGGCTTTTTATTCTCAGTTAATGATTTAGAATAGCCGATATTTTTAAATGCTCTGACGAGGACATCATGGAAACAATCGATAAAATTAAAAAGCAGATTTCTGACAATCCAATTCTGCTTTATATGAAAGGTTCACCTAAGCTACCTAGTTGTGGTTTTTCATCTCAGGCAGCACAGGCATTGATGGCTTGTGGAGAAAAATTTGCTTATGTGGATATTCTCCAGAATCCGGATATCCGTGCAGAGTTACCAGTTTATGCCCAGTGGCCGACTTTTCCTCAACTATGGATAGAAGGTGAACTGGTTGGTGGTTGTGACATCATTCTGGAAATGTTCCAGAAAGGTGAACTGCAACCTCTGATTAAAGAAGCTGCAGCGCGCGCAGAAAAAGAAGAGTAAGCTGTATAAATTTACAGTTGATCCTGTTATGTTAAGGCCACAAATTTTTGTGGCCTTAGTATTTTATGCCTCGTTTATTTATTGCTGAAAAACCGAGTCTCGGCCGTGCGATTGCCGAGGTTTTACCTCGTCCTCACCAGAAGGAGGATGGGTGCATTCGTTGTGGTAATGGCGATATCGTCACATGGTGTATCGGTCATCTTTTAGAACAGGTTGAACCGGAAGCCTACGATGAACGCTATAAGAAATGGCGACTGGAAGATTTACCGATTGTGCCGCAGCAATGGCAGCTTCGCCCTAGAAAATCTGCTTCACGGCAACTGGCCGTCATTAAGAAATTGCTCAAATCCCCACTACAGATTGTTCATGCCGGAGACCCGGATCGTGAGGGGCAGCTTTTGGTGGACGAAGTGTTGGAGTATTGCCGGGTCAGCCAACAGCGTCGGGCAGACACGGAACGTCTGTTGATTAACGATCTGAATCCGTCTGCCGTCAAACGGGCATTACAACAAATCAGACACAACCGAGAATTTATACCGCTCTCTGTCTCTGCATTGGCACGCTCCCGGGCGGATTGGCTATATGGCATGAATATGTCGAGAGCGTATACCCTGTTAGGGCAACAGTCTGGTTATCAAGGGGTTCTCTCGGTGGGACGAGTTCAGACACCGGTACTCGGGTTAGTGGTTCGCCGAGATGAAACGATTGAGAACTTTGTGCCCCGGGATTACTTTACCCTTCATGCCCTGATTCCATACCACACAGCAGATCAAGCTTTTGATATTAGGGCACGCTGGAAGCCCAGCGAAGCCTGTCGCCCGTGGCAGGATGATGAAGGGCGCGTGCTTCATCGGCCACTGGTTGAAAACGTCGCGAGACGAATTCAAGGGCAACCCGCAACTGTCACGGATTCAGAACAGAAACAAACGCGCCAAAATGCTCCGTTGCCTTATTCTCTCTCTGCTTTACAAATTGATGCAGCGAAAAAATATGGGATGAGTGCCCAGCAAGTGCTGAACATCTGTCAGGGACTGTATGAAAAGCATAAGTTGATCACTTATCCCCGTTCAGATTGTCGCTATTTGCCCACGGAACATTGGCAGGCGTCGGCTGCCGTAACTGCTGCAATCTCAAATATTGCGCCAGCGCTACAGCAAGCGGTTGATGGTGTAGATTTATCTTTGAAATCCAAAGCGTGGAATGATAGTAAGGTTGATGCACACCATGCCATTATCCCGACACCGAAAACGAAGACTGCGATGTTGTCAGGCGATGAACAGAAAGTTTATCAACTCATTGCCAAGCAGTATTTGATCCAGTTTTACCCACCCGCGTGCTATGCCGAGTCTCAACTGGTATTTGAGATTGCCGGCGGAACCTTTATTGCCAAAGGTAAACAGATGGTTTCGCCCGGTTGGAAGACTGTCACAGGGTTTCGTGATGATGACCAAGATGGTCTTGAAACGGTTCCTCCGCTGACAAAAGGAACTATTTTGACATGTCGTGAAGGTGAAATTGGTAGCCATCAGACTGAGCCGCCACGACCTTTTACAGAAGCAACTTTATTGCTCGCGATGACGGGGATTGCCCGATTTGTTGAAGATAAATCACTGAAAAAAATATTACGGGAAACAGACGGGCTCGGAACGGAAGCAACCCGTGCCGGTATTATTGATACGCTGATCAAGCGTCAACTCATACAGCGGGAAGGAAAACAGATCCGCAGCACGCCGGCGGGGCGAGGACTGATTCATGCGTTACCCGTAGAATCGACATATCCGGATATGACCGCTCAATGGGAACATCAGTTGCAGGATATGGCAGAGAAAAATCAGGCTTATCAGCCATTTATGAACGCACTTACTCAACAGATTGATCATTTGATGCGACAAGTGAAAACTGCACCGCCACCGGACTCTTTACGTTCACTCCCTCAGCCGGTAAAGCGCTCACGGACAAGAAAGTCGTTTGCCAAACGTGGTGCCAGAAAGTCATCTGCTTCATCAACCTGAAAAGGACGATGGTTGTAGATAGGTCATCATTTTAGTTCTCCAGAGACCATGCCGCCAGTAAGCCATTTTTCAAGCCAAAGGCTACTCCTCCGGGGCTACTACCGACACCACAAAGCCGATAAACAAATAGTGGATGGTGTTGATCCACAACAAACTGAACAAATACTGTCAGAAAGTTGATGTCGACACCACTTTTTTGCTGAATCGACTGATATTTTATCATCTGAAGCTGCCATGAGCCTGCCGTTACTCTGGCAGCGGTGTCAGAGAAGGAATATAGACTTCAAACAGTAGGTAGTAACACGAGGGGAGAGAAGGCTGTTGATGCCGAAAGCCTTAATGGTGTGAGGACATCGTTTATTTCGGTGTGTCGCCGGAAGAATGAATTGTCTCTTTCTGTAAATCGATTATGCTTATGGGGGAAATCGTCGTATTATCAGGATGGTTATTCAATTTTATTGATTGTTTTATCTGCATATATATATGAATAAAAACAAATAAATTAGAGTTAATCTCCATGTTATGGTGATAATAATCAATTATCTTCATCTGGAGTATAGCGCTACGTTTTAACATTTTTAATAGTGTTTACTTATGCTAAATACGTTTTATCAAAATATAATAACGGAGACTTCATGAAAAAATATAAAGCTAAAGTCATTCATATTAATCCAGAAGCACGAGAAGAGATCACTTTTGATATTCATGGTTCAATCGTTCAATGTTTTTTAGGTCATGTTCCAGGCGATATTTGTATCGGAAAAAGCTATTTAATCACATTTGCGTTTCTGGATGAGGATTTAGCTGAACAATTTGGAGAAGGTATACCTGCAGTGACATCCGAACATGATGACTCTATTGAGTTATCGCTTTCAATGGGAGACGCCCCTATGGGGACTGAGTATGCGTCACTCAACGGCAAAGCTATATCGATTCAGCTTGAACCATGCATGGAATCTTCATTAGTTCAATACTGAGGAAAAATAGAATACTGTTATCTGATGAGAATCATTGATGACATCAGGTGGCAGTTTATCTTTATAAATTAGAATGTATGTATTTCTTATCTTTCGGTATGCCCTCACCCTTTAAATGGCTAGATTCGTCACCATATATATCACTATTACATTGCTTAAATATCTGAATATAAGATATTCATAATATTTAATGGATGTTATTGAAATTATAATGGCCGATTAAGACATAGAGCGCATAATTTATGCCATATTGAGTCATGACCTATCTAAAATCAATGAGATATGACGTGAACAGGTTGTCGTGATGATGAAAACAAAGCATTCGATGAGAGAGGAAAATATGCAGACATATCGGGCGGTTCATTTGGTTGACAGACCTCAGCAGGAGATTACTGCGGATTTATTTTCAACAGAAACAGCAACAATACCAACGCCACAAGAGGGTGAATTTTTGGTGAAAGTCACGCATTTGTCTCTTGATCCTGCGATGCGTGGCTGGATGAGTTCAGATGAAAATAGTTATATTCCCCCGGTAAAACTGGGAGAGGTCATGCGTGCCAGTGGTATGGGGGAGGTCGTGTCTTCCAAACATCCTGATTACCCTGAAGGCACCAGAGTGCTGGGGATGACGGGAATGCAGGAATACCTGATTTCCAACGGAACCGGGCTGAATAAAATCCCGGCAGAGATTCCGGCTGAAGCTGTGCTGGCGGTTATCTCGCTGCCGGGGGTTACTGCGTATCATGGTTTGTATCAAGTTTTACAACCAAAGCCAGGGCAAACTCTAGTCATTACCGCAGCGGCCGGCTCGGTTGGTTCACTCGTCGGACAAATGGCGAAGAACCTTGGATTGCGAGTCGTCGGGGTTGTCGGTAATGACGAAAAAGGGCGATGGATTACCGAAGAGTTAGGGTTTAATGCCGCCTTGAATTATCACGATCCGGACTTTGCTGAACAACTGGCAGCAGCCACACCGGATGGGATTGATCTGTTTTTTGAAAATACCGGTGGTACTGCGCAGGCACCTATTTTTGCCCGGATGAATGCGCATGGGCGTATTGCTGTTTGCGGTCTGATTGCTGAATACAATAAAGATCAGCCTGATCCGGGACCAAGCTGGATGAATATTATTAAACGCCGTCTGTCGATTCAGGGGTTCACGATGCCGGATCATTTTGATCGGTTTGCTGATTATGGTCAGGCTTTAGGCGGGATGCTGATGAAAGGAGAACTGAAGTATCGCACCCATGTAATTCATGGTATTGAAAATGCGCCTGATGCGATTAAATTACTATTTAGTGGTGATAACCAAGGTAAGTTAATCGTCGAGTTATAAGATTCTGCCAAATATCTCTATTTTTAACGGGCTCACCTGAGCCTGTTTTTCATGGTGCTATCGACAAATTCTTCATATGCGGTATTACGTCTTGTGCCTCGGACGTTTTTGAGAACAGTCTACCAGACTTTATAGATGTGCTCATACCCGATACTGAACGCTGTATAAACTAAGAGTAAAGCCAATAGTCGTTGTACACGCTGCAACCAGAGCGCATTCAAAAGGTGTTTGCCGACAATCCCGCCAATGACCGAATAACTCCCGGGAGCACATCCGGCAAACAGTGCGAGTGCGACAGACCAATATATGATCTGTCCTCCCGTCATGTTTTGTGCCGGAAATTGAATCGTTGCAATTGGCAGTGTCGCAATTAGCCCTTTGGGGTTGAATAGCTGCATTATAAGCCCGTTTTTGAATGAGAGCGTGAATGAGGTGCGTTGTTTGAGCGTCACGGACGAGCGCATCAGTTGCCAGGCGAGATATAGAATGTAACTGCATCCGCAGAGTGCAATGTAGGGGAGAATGTCATCATTGATGAGCGTGTTACCAATATAACTTAAACTCACAAATAGGATGAACATCGCACAGGCAACACCGCAGAAAAATCCAAAATGACGGCGTGTTTGCCCCTGCATACCGCCATTGAGGCTGAGTAGATTCACCGGGCCGGGGGAATACATGATCCCCAAAGCATAAGTCCATATTTCGAGCATAGGATTACTGACCTTTTTATGTTATCAGGGTGATGATATCGTCGGTTAGCGCTGTGACATCAGACTGAGTTGCGTTTGATACTGTTTCGGTGTCATACCATAGAGTTTTTTGAAGCGGCGGTTCATGTGACTGACATCCGCAAAACGAAACATTTGCGCAACCGTCGAGGCTGGAAGACCGGACTCAAGCGCTTTTTGTGCCCCGTTGATACGGCAGTTGAGTACGTACTGATGAGGTGTAATTCCAAACTGTGCCCGAAACAAGCGAATGAAATGGTATTTTGACATATTGGCGACAGCAGCAATGTCATCAATGACTAAATCATTTTGGTACTGACTGTGAATGAATGATTTGGCCCGGTTGAGTAATATATCCTGACGGCGTTGCGGTATTGCTTCACGTAATGCGCCCGACTTTGTGACCAGCGTATGTGCTAAACGAAAGAGAGCCAATTCCTGTTCGATTTTCGAATGGCAACCGCTGTTGACGATGCGGACAAAGGTCAGAACCTGTTGCTTGAGAACCAGATCATCAAATAATACACCTTCCACACGGACAATGTGATTCGGCTTCACACCCAGTGAGAGAAAAAGCTCATGAAATGTCTGAGGGTGGATATAAGTCATCACATATGACAAATCCGTTGCACCGCCAGAGTGTCCATCATGAACATCATCAGGATTGAAGAGCATGACGCCACCGGGAAGGTTTTGATGGAAGCGGCGACAGCAAAAGAAATCTTGTCTGCCCTGTAATGTCACACCCAAAGAGTATTCTTCATGCGCATGTTTGTCATAACTGAAGTCATTCATACTGGCAGTCAGTATCTTGACACCTTGAAGCGCGGTACTGTTTTCAAATTTGAAATGATTGCCTGTTCGCATATGAATACCTAACTTGCTGCGTATCACTTTTATTTTATGATAGAAAAGTCAACTTAGGAAAACTTGAACAAAATTGCTGAATTTGGCAGGGCAGTGGTGCTGATTTGATGAGGTATCTTTATGGGTGAACAGAAACCTGAAGACGATGATGGAGAACTCTCCGTCTTCAGGTGTTCGTTGATGAATCAGAGCACGATAGGGCAGGCTACCGCATGGTGTTCGTCGCCACTCAGGACGGGTTTATTCTTAGCACATTGCGGTTGCGCTTTCGGGCAACGGGTGCGGAACACACAGCCTGATGGTGGATTGATTGGTGACGGGAGATCCCCTTCCAGCATCTGAATTTTTTTCTGCCGTTCCAGATTTGGATCGGGAATCGGCACCGCCGTCATCAAAGCAGTCGTATAGGGATGCTTTGGGGTTGCAAATAGCTTATCTGCTTCACCAATCTCGACCACATTGCCCAGATACATCACCATGACCCGGTCAGAAATATGCTTCACAACTGATAAGTCATGAGCAATAAATACCAGACTTAACCCAAGTTCTTTTTGGATCTCTTTGAGCAAGTTAACAACTTGCGCCTGAATCGAGACGTCCAGGGCTGAAACGGGCTCGTCACAGATGATCATTTTCGGCCGTAGAATTAAGGCTCGGGCAATCCCAATCCGCTGACACTGCCCGCCGGAAAATTCATGCGGATAGCGGTTAATGACATTCGGCAGTAACCCGACGCGCATCATCATCTCTTTGACCCGATCTTTGACTTCCAGAGAGGAGAGTTCCGGATAAAATGTCCGAAGTGGTTCGGCAATGATGTCGCCAATCGTCATCCGCGGATTGAGCGATGCCAATGGGTCCTGAAAGATCATCTGAATATCTTTACGGGTTTCCCGTCTTTGCACGGCTTTCATCCGGGTCAGATCTTGACCGAGCCAGAGCACTTCACCTTCCGTTGCATTTACCAGTCCGATAATTGCGCGGGCAAAAGTTGATTTACCGCAACCGGACTCACCGACCACTCCCAGTGTTTCACCTTCATAAAGGCGGGCATTCACCCCATCAACTGCTTTGAGTGTGGAGGGCGGTGACCAAGGCCAAGCCGACTTTGAGGCGATCTGGAAATGAACTTTCAGATCTTTGATATCAAGTAGTAAGGGTTTCTGATTCATTTTTCCCAAGTCTCCCAGTCAGAAAAACAGGCCCGTTGACGTTGATTGCCAAACGTTGTGAGGGCTGGTGTTTCATGTTTACAGCGTTCTGTGACCCGATGGCATCGTTCCTGATAAGGACAGCCGGGTGGAAGCCGGAGTAGATTGGGTGGGTTGCCCGGAATGGTGGGGAGGACGTCTCCTTCCGTATCCAGACGGGGAATGGCTCGAAGCAGCCCTTCTGCATAAGGGTGACTCGGCTGATAAAAAATCTCGTTGACGCTGCCGTATTCCATGGTTCTGCCCGCGTACATGACCAACACTTTCTCACAAGAACCGGCGACAACACCGAGATCGTGGGTAATCATGATAATGGCTGTGTTGAACTCGGATTTCAGTTCGTTAAGCAGATCCATAATCTGCGCCTGTACCGTCACATCTAACGCGGTCGTCGGTTCATCTGCAATCAACAGTTTCGGACGACACAGCAGTGCCATGGCGATCATGACCCGTTGGCGCATTCCTCCGGAGAACTCATGCGGGTACATGGTGATACGTTTCCGCGCTTCCGGGATTTTAACTGCGTCCAGCATCCGAATTGATTCTTCAAATGCTTCTGCTTTTCCCATCCCTTTATGCTTCATCAGCACTTCCATGAGCTGTGTGCTGACTTTCATATAGGGATTCAGCGAAGTCATCGGATCCTGAAATATCATGGCAATCTGCTCTGCGCGAATTTTGTTGAGCGCCTTTTCTGGCAGATTCAGGATTTCTTTGCCTTCAAATCGGGCGCTGCCGGAAACTTTACCATTTTTCGCCAGTAGTCCCATCATGGCAAACACCGTCTGAGATTTCCCGGAGCCGGATTCACCGACAATTCCCAGCGTCTCGCCTTGTGTTAATGAAAAATTCAGATCGTTGACGGCCGTTACGGTGCCATCCGGTGTCGAGAATTCAACCCGTAGATCTTTTACATCAAGTAAGTTCATACAGTGCTCCCGGATTATCTGTCTTTCGGATCGAGTGCATCACGCAATCCATCGCCAACATAGTTAAAACAAAATAGTGTCACAATCATAAATGCGGCAGGAAACGCGAGCTGCCAGATTGCCAGATCCATCGTATTTGCGCCTTCTTGCAGCAAGGCACCCCAGCTTGTCCGCGGCTCCTGAACACCCAGGCCAAGAAAAGAGAGGAACGATTCAGTCAGAATCATCGTCGGGATGAGCAGCGTCGAATAGACGACCACAATGCCCAGCACGTTCGGAACGATATGGCGAGTGATAATATTCCACTGGCTGACACCACAAACATGCGCGGCTTCAATAAACTCTTTACTGCGTAAGCTCAGGGTTTGTCCCCGGACAATCCGTGCCATATCCAGCCATGAGATCGCACCGATAGCCACAAAGATGAGCAGGATGTTACGCCCAAAGAAGGTCACCAGAACGATGACGAAAAACATAAATGGGATGGCGTATAAAATTTCTAGCAGACGCATCATCACACGGTCTACCCGCCCCCCGATATACCCGGAAGTTGCACCATAGAGGGTACCGATAATCACGGCAACCAGTGCACCCAGAATCCCCACTGCCAGCGAGATCTGACCACCAATCAACGTCCGGACATACAGATCCCGGCCCAGCGCATCCGTGCCGAACACATGTTCAGCCGAAGGGGCAGCGTTCATCGCATACCAATCGGTATCCTCAAAACTGTAAGTGGCCGTATAAGGCAGAATCAGCACCGCTAAGGTAATTAAAACCAGAATAACCAGACTGACCATGGCTGCTTTGTTGCGCAGAAAGCGCATTCTGGCGTCTTGCCATAAGCTTCTTCCTTCAATTTCCAATTGCTCGCTAAATCGTTCCAGCGCTTGGATGTTCTCTTTATTTCCAATCATGTCTTTGTCTCCTAGTAGCGGATCTTCGGATCGATATAAGCAAGGAGAATATCGACGATCATGTTGAACAAAATAAACAAGAATCCAATCAGGATAGTAATCCCGAGTACCAGAGAATAATCCCGGTTAAAGGCTGCGTTCACGAATAGCTTCCCGATTCCCGGTAAGCCAAAGATTGTTTCGATGACCACCGAACCGGTAATAATGCCGACAAAAGCGGGGCCCATATAAGAAACAACCGGTAACAGCGCTGGCTTTAATGCATGACGAACAACAATGTAACCATAGCTGAGGCCTTTGGCTTTCGCGGTGCGGATAAAGTTACTGTTGAGGGTTTCAATCATTGAGCCTCGGGTAATCCGGGCAAACGTTGCAATATAAAGCAACGACATACCGAGAACGGGCAGTGCCATATATTGGAACGAGCCGTCATTCCAGCCCCCGGCCGGTAACCACTCTAAATTAATGGCAAAGATAAAGATCAGTATCGGTGCAAAGACGAAAGAGGGGATAACGATACCCAACATGGTTGTTGCCATTAATGAATAGTCCAGCCAAGTGTTTTGCTTCAGGGCTGCGATCGTGCCAATCGTCACGCCGAGAATGATGGTAAAGACAAAGGCGGTTACCCCGATTTTTGCTGAAACTGGCAAGGCTTTTCCAACCAATTCATTGACACTGAAATCTTTATATTTAAAAGACGGACCAAAATCGCCATGCAAAATATTTTTCAGATAAGTGAAGTATTGAACCATGATGGGTTTATCCAGCCCATACTCGGCATTGATATTTGCCAGGACTTGGGGTGCTACAGCTCGCTCTGAAGAGAACGGGCTGCCGGGCGCAAAGCGCATGAGAAAAAACGATATTGTGATCAGCACCAGTAGCGTCGGTATGGCTTCCAATATCCGTTTAGCAATGAATTTAAGCATAAACTCACTCTTGTGTATTTTTAATTGCAACTGTGAAATGAAAGGCTGTATGACGTCTGTCATACAGCCCTGTATGGATGACTCGGAATCAATTATTTGGCTTTGATATACATATCCCGAGTGTAAGTAATATCTCCCGCATTATGGATTGGATAGCCACCGACATAAGGCGCGAGTAAGTGCGCTTTCACATATTGGTAAGTCGGTGCAACTGGCATATCCTGCGCAATCAACTTCTCTGCCTGAGCATAGTAGTCGGCACGTTCAGCGTCAGATGTGCTCAGCATCGCTTTTTCCATGACATCGTCATAGGCTTTGCTTTGATAGTGAGCATAGTTACCGCTGTTATTGGAGAGCATTTGAGAGAGGAAGGTGGATGCTTCGTTATAATCACCACACCAAGCGTCGCGAGCGACTTCGAAGTTACCCTGACGACGGTTGTCCAAGAATGTTTTCCATTCCTGATTTTCCAGATTGACATTCACACCCAAGGTTTGCTTCCACATCGACTGAATCGCAGTGGCAACCTTTTTATGGTTGTCAGACGTGTTGTAAATCAGCGTCAGTGTTAATGGGTTACTCTTGTCATAACCTACTTCCGCTAAGAGTTCACGAGCTTTTTGATTGCGCTCTTTCTGCGTCCACTGACCATATTCCGGCATCGGTGGGGTGAAACCGGCAGTAATATCTGGTGTAAAGGCGTAAGCGGGTTTCTGTCCTTGCCCCATGATGGCCTTGGTAATGATATCCCGGTCAATTGCATAGGAGAGCGCCTTTCTGACACGAACGTCATCAAATGGCTTCTTCCGCATATTGAAATCGTAGTAGTAGTTACACAGATATCCGGTGACAGAAACTGATTCCGGGTGCTCTTTCTTGAGTCGCTTAAAATGTTCAACCGGCATTTCGTAGGTAGAATCCATTTCACCAGCGAGGAATCGGTTCATTTCTGCGTTTTGACTTTCAATTGGCAGGTAAGTGACTTTATTGATGACGGTTTCAGCGTCATTCCAGTAAAGCGGATTACGTTTGAGCACTAAACGCTCGTTGACGACCCACTTTTCAGGGACGTAGGCGCCATTGCCGACAAAGTGTTCAGGGCGGGTCCATTTACTGCCCCATTGTTCAATAACCTTACGTGGTGCCGGGAATGTTGATTGGTGAACCAACATTTTGACAAAGTAGGGGGTGGGCTTATCGAGATGGACTTCAAGTGTGTGTGTATCGATCGCCTTAATACCCAGCGTCGATTTATCTTTCTTACCGGCAACGATATCTTCTGCATTGACAACATTGCCTAACTGCAAATATTCAGCATAAGGTGAAGCGATTGCCGGATCGACAAGACGTTGCCATCCGTAAACGAAATCATCTGCTGTGACGGGGTCACCATTTGACCAACGTGCGGTTTTACGCAGATGAAAGATAAATGTTTTGTTATCTTTGGTTTCCCATTTGTCGGCGACACCGGGGACAAGATTACCGTAGCCATCTTCATTGACCAAACCTTCAAACAAGTCTCTGTCAACGTTAGCACCGGGAACTCCATTCACCTTCTGCGGATCCAGTGTTTCGATTTCTGATCCATTTCCCCGGACCAATTCTTGTACTGGGGCAAGTTTTGTTCCTTCCGGAACGTGTGCTGCATAGGATGGTAATGTTGTGCCGGCCAAAGTCAGGCCAAATCCCAGTACCATTGCTCGGGAAATCTTATTTTTATTCATGTAAAACTCCAGATTTTGTGTGATGACATCCGTGATCGTATTTATAAAGCGTATGTCGATGATATAGATACCCAAATGAATGAAAGAAACACAGGGTTCGAGATCTTCGACGAGCTGACTTTATTCACCCAGCCTACTTTACAAATATCCTGTTACCCTAGCAACTTTTAGATGAATTTACCATTTAGTCGGTGATGAATTAATAATTTAACCTTTTTAAAACTTTAATTATGGTGTTTTATTTGGTTTTTATTAAAGAGGGTGGCTGGAATAATTTCATGAAATCCATTTCATCAATATTTTATATGGTAAGCCTTATTAGGGGGGGATCCTGTTGATGGGAGGACAACGATATTTTTATCTACTATTGCTGGATATTTGAATAGCATAGTATTTTCTTTACTCAATAACCTTGTCAATAAAGTGGCAATCTGGTCTACGCTTTACATAGGGTGGCATTGGTTTGACCAGTGTTGAACGAATTTGTCTCTCAAGGGTATCAGGATTCACTTGAGGTGGGTGTGCTCCTCCAAAATGATAAATCACCATGAAACAAAAATACATGCAGACCAGTCTGGAAAAAGAAATTCGGCAACGTGCAAAACGAGACTTTTTCTATATCTGTGTTATTGCTCTGATATTGTCTTTCATCTCTTTGATGACCAAAGTGGATCTGTTTGAACAGCTCTATTTTTTTAGTCGCCAACATGAACATTGGGAAATGGACGAGATTACGTTGATTGTCTTATGGTTTGGTCTGGGTGGGGTTTTCTATGCTTATCGTCGGATGCAGGATTTACGCGACCTTCTCCATGAAGTGTCGGATAAAGCTTTTTTCGATCAGGTGAGCCAATTGCCAAACCGAGTCTATTCGCTGGAATGTTTAACACAAATGTTACACCGGGCCGAACGGTTGGGATGTCGGGTGGCCGTTATCTTTATTGATCTGGATAATTTCAAAATGGTCAATGATACCTATGGTCATGCGAAGGGCGATCTGTTATTGCAAGTATTCGGTGAGCGGCTGCGTCATTCGATCCGTAAAAGTGATATTGTCGGGCGTTTAGGCGGAGATGAATATCTAGTTTTACTCGAATTGGCAGATGAAGATGAGCTTGCGCCTATACTGGAGCGAATTAAATCAATCCAAGAAGAATCTTATCGTTTGGATGAAAATGAGCTGTCTTTACGTTTTAGTACCGGTGTGGCGATTTATCCTTATGACGGTAATACAACAACAGATTTACTCAAAGCCTCTGATATCGCTATGTATCATTCCAAAGTCACCAGAAGGGGACAAATTGAGCTCTATACACCCGGTATGGCTGAGACGTTATATGCCCGTTACCAGCTTGAATCTGATCTGAAAACAGCACTGCAAAATAAAACTTTTTATATGGAGTATCAGCCACAGCTATCACTGGAAAGTGAACAAATCATCGGATACGAAGCGCTCATCCGTTGGGAGTTAAATGGAAAGCAGATCCCGACCATTCAATTGATTCAGATTGCCGAAGAAACCGGTCATATCGAAGAAATCGGTTTATGGGCGTTATATCAGGCACTTGAAGATGCGCAATCTTTTTTGCGATCGGATCAGCGGCTGGGGGTGAATATCACATCGCGTCATTTTTGGATGAGTGATTTTGTTTATCAAATTCAGCGGGCATTATCGATCTATGAGTTTTCCCCGCATCAGCTTGTTTTAGAATTGACCGAGTCGGCATTAATCTGTGACATATTTGACGATGTCCGGCAGAAGATCACTGAGTTAAGAGATCTTGGTATTCATGTGGCTATTGATGATTTTGGGATTGGTTACTCTTGTCTGAGACGGTTGAAAGATTTACCGATCAGTTGTTTGAAAATTGATCAACTATTTACCCATGCGCTGGTGAATTCAGAACGGGATCGATATGTGATTGCAACGTTGATTTCCATGGCAAAGCATCTCAACTTGTCGATCATAGCTGAAGGTGTAGAATCCAAAGAACAATTGGAGCTGTTACACCAGATAGGATGCCATATGGCTCAGGGCTACTATATTGGCGAACCAACATCCTTAGCAGCATTGGTTGAGCGGATGAAGCCCTCATCTGGCTTGTAAAGTTTTCACCTGACGGACAAAACGCTTATCTAAATTGTGGAGAAGCATCAATGCAGCGACTGATTTACTATACCATCCTGATGATTCTGCTTACCGCTTGTCAAACTGATGAAGATAACGTTGCCTTGGGGACTTTAGAACGTGATCGAGTCACTCTGACTGCAACGGCTAACGAAATTATCCGTGACTTACCGGTGAGAGAAGGGGCGCCAGTGACCCAAGGGCAGGTATTGGTGCAACTCGATCGGCAACGTCAGGTGATGCAGTTGGCACTGGCCGTCGCTGAACAGGCGCAAGCAAAAGCCTATTTGCAGAAACTCACCAATGGAGAACGTCCGGAAGACATTGCGACTGCACAAGCAGATGTCGTTCGTGCTGAAGCACGTTTTATTGAAGCAGAAAAAAATTATCAGCGTACCCGTGAGCTGGTCGCAAAGAAACTTAGCAGCCAGTCGGAAAAAGATAGGGCGCTGGCTAACCGAGATACAGCCAAAGCTGAGTTGAATGCTGCCAGAGAAGCATTTGCTAAACTGACCTCAGGTTCCCGGTTGGAAGATATCGAACAGGCGAAAGCGGCACTGGATGCCGCAACCGCTGGTGTGATGTTACAACAGCACCAACTGAATGAGTTGACGATTGTCGCAACACGAGACGGGGTTCTGGATAGCCTGCCTTATCAACTTGGAGAACGGGTGATGGTCAATCAGGCGGTTGCCGTGATTGAAGCTGATCGGGTGCCTTATGCCCGGGTTTATGTGCCAGCGCGATATCGAACTCAGGTGACTGCCGGGTTGATGGTCAATGTCCATGTCGATGGTGTCGAAAAGGTCTTTCGGGGAAAAGTTCGTCGCGTATCGGATGAACCCGCTTTTACCCCTTACTACGCTTTAACGGAGGAAGAACGCTCTCGGTTGATGTATCTGGCTGAAATTGATTTGGATGATTCGGCGCAATCGCTGCCTTCCGGCATTCCGGCCCAGGTTGAACTCGAAGGGCTCAGACCGTGACAACGTATGCAATTGAAGCGGAAAATGTTGTGAAGCGATTTGGCGATTTTACTGCAATTGAGGACGTCCGGTTACGGATCCCGAAAGGTTCGATTTATGGCTTTCTCGGACCGAATGGTTGTGGCAAGTCAACCACGATTCGGGTTCTCACTGGTTTATTGCATCCTACGTCAGGGCAGGTGAATGTTCTGGGACTGGATATTCCCCGGGAATCAGAACGGCTGCGGTTGAAAATCGGTTACATGACACAAAAATTCTCACTCTACGATGACCTCACTGTCGAAGAAAACTTGCAGTTTATCGGGCAGATTTTCGGTATGGGTCACCGGCAGCTCAGACAGCGTCTCACTGAGCAGCTCCGGACCTATGGGCTGGATCAGCGTCGCAAGCAACGGGTCAGCGGGATGAGTGGCGGGCAGAAACAGCGTTTATCTCTGGCCGCTGCAACCATGCATCACCCTGAACTGCTATTTCTGGATGAACCGACGTCAGCCGTCGATCCGGAAAACCGGCGAGAGTTCTGGGAGCAACTGTTTGATCTCTCCGCGCTGGGGACGACCATTCTGGTCACATCCCACTATATGGATGAAGCTGAACGTTGTCATCGATTGGCGATTATGGATTCTGGCCGGATTCGCGCCGACGGTGAACCGGAGCAACTCATGCGTGACATGGGTGTGCGTGTGGTGGAAGTCCGGGCAGAGAACCTCCGGGGATTGAAAGAACATTTACTGACGCTGCCTCAAATCCGTTCTGCCGCCCAATTAGGGATCCGACTACGCGTGCTCATTCAACAAGATGTCGCAGCACCGGTCGAGTGGTTGAAAGCTCAGGTGCCGACATTGGTGAATGCAGAAATTGCCGTAGTGCGCCCCTGTCTGGAAGACGTATTTGTCAGTGTTACCGGGGATAAACGGCAGTGAATTCTTTATACCGGATGAAAGCCGTGATGGTAAAAGAGTTGCGTCAACTTTCTCGGGATCGGATTACATTCGGCATGGTTGTGATGATCCCATTGATTCAATTGATTTTGTTTGGTTTTGCGATTAATACCAATGTTCGTCATGTTCCGGTTGCGGTGGTGGACCTAAGTGAAAGTGTAACCGGCAGAATGCTGACTGAAGCGGTGCGGGTGACTCAGGTTGTGGATATCACCAAGCACTATGCGACAGCCAAAGAAGCGGAACAAGCCATTCACCGGGGGATTGTCCGGGCGGCAATGATTCTGCCGAAAGATTTGGATCAGCGTTGGGTTCAGGGGCGGGTGTTGGGTCAGTGGATTGTCGATGGTTCCGATACGATGATCAGTTCGGCAGTGATGGGACTACAGCATATGTCATTGAGCGAGCTCGGCCTACAGAATAATCGTGCTCAGGCACCAGCGCAGACATTTAATGTCGCACTTTATTACAACCCGAGCCGACGCTCGGCCGTCAATATCGTTCCCGGATTACTCGGCGTGATTCTCACCATGACCATGATTCTGTTTACCAGTGCTGCGATTGTTCGCGAGCGGGAACGAGGTAATCTGGAGCTATTGATCACCACACCGGTTCACCCGATGGAATTGATGGTCGCGAAAATTATTCCTTATATATTTATTGGTCTGATTCAGGTGTGTATTATTCTGGGATTGGGCCATGTTATTTTTGATGTGCCGATTCACGGGGCATTCAGTCAGATTCTGTGGGGAACGTTATTATTTATTTCAGCCAGTTTGACGCTGGGATTGATGATTTCAACGATTGCAACAACCCAACTACAGGCGATGCAGATGACCGTGTTTATCTTACTGCCTTCGATCTTGCTGTCCGGGTTCATCTTTCCTTACGAGGGAATGCCTGTGCTCGCGCAGTGGATTGCCGAAGTTTTACCCGCGACACATTTTATGCGGATGATTCGGGGCATTGTTCTCAGAGGTGCAGACCTGATCGATTTGTGGCGCGACACACTATGGATGATTGGATTTACCCTGCTTGGCTTAGTGGTTGCCTCCATGCGGTTTAAGAAATCTTTGGATTGAGGTTTCGCTCACAGTCTGTTTTCTCAATAAAAATTAATCAAAACAAATAATTAGATATAAAATAATGGCAAGTCCTATTGACTTGCCATCAATCGTTTATCGACTTAGATTTTCGCAGTTGTTACAACGGCAGATGTAGCCGAAAACCTTCGCTATCTTGTTCCAGTGCCAGTTGGGTATAGTCTGAAATGGTGCTCACGCCCAGTAATACTTGTGCATCTTGTACCTGTGTGAGTAACCCGATGACCGGACATCCGGCTGCCAGCCCGGATTGTACTCCCGCAACAGCATCTTCAAACACCAGACATTCCTCTGCTTTCAAACCGAGAGCCTGCGCACCGAGTTGGTAAGGTTCAGGATCCGGTTTTCCACGGGTAATCTGATCGGCGGTAATGACGATTTCTGGTTTGGGTATATTGGCCGCTTTGATTCTGGCATGAGCTACCGATTCATTACCGGAAGTGACAATCGCCCATGGTACATGGAGATTGTTCAACTGATGTAGAAAATCAATGGCTCCCGTGATCGGGATGATCCCCGCGGTATCTTGTGATTCAGCCTCTTTTAACCAAGCAATCTCTTTCTCTATCTCAGAATGAGATTGGCCCGCCATAAATTTGGCGACTGACTCGCTGGCAGGACGTCCGTGAATATGATGCAGAATGTGTTCTGGATCAAGTGCCTGACGCGTGGCAAATGCTGTCCAGGCACGCTGAACGGCTGCGATTGAATCAATGAGAGTACCATCTAAATCGAACAGACAAGCGCGAAAATGAAATACAGTGGACACAAGGACTCCTTGATGAAGGTGAGCTGGGTTGACAGGCAATCGTGATATTCCTGTCAACGTATCATAACTGTAAATAAGGATAACTTGAAGCGAGGTCTTGGCGATGTGAATACATCATCGTTGTTTCATGGCTGGCGACAGAGTGATGCAGACGGGGTTCTTGTCGAGATAAATAGAGCCCCTATAAATAGAGGGGCTTTATACGATGATAGTTTGCTAGTCTTTGTGGCGCCACAACATGGTTCTGACGTAAGCAAATTGTGTCAGCTTACTCATCAGGATGATGGCACACACGTGGATGGTGACCGCACCCATCGTGGCATTGGCAAAAAATTCATGGATCTCAATCATCCAATCTTCTCCCCAAAACCAGTCGGTTTCAGATAACCATCCCGTTGTGGCGGTACTCAGAATGAGCAACCACATTAGCCAGATCATAATCGCACCGGCTGGATTATGACCGACATGCTCATCTTTTTTGGTCACCAGTACCTCTTTGAGGTGTTCCAATGCCTGAGGAACCGAAGGCTTGAACGCAGATAATCGTGCCGGAGAACGGACTATCAGCCCCCAAAGCAGACGAATACCAACGACAGCGATGACTGTATAGCCAACCCACTGGTGTAACTGACTGCCTTCTTCTGTCAGAAAGTAATTGGATAAAAACAGGGCTGCTGTTGTCCAGTGCGTGATTCGGACGACAATATCCCAAATGAACGGTTGTTTAGTCATCTTTTTCCTCTTTTACGACACGCATATCAACCGGGTTGTAGTAAATCTCAACTCGGTTTTTGTGGGAGTCATAGCCGTAGAGCTCATAACAGCCGGTGTGGGTTTTCTTAAATTTTTTAATCTGATATCCCATTTCAACAACCTGTGCTTTGGCTGTTTCAAAAGGTATCCAGGATGATTCTGGCTGTTGAGTACACTGCGGGTCAGCAAAAACCAGAGAAGAAGCTGTCGCTGTCGCGAATAAAGTAGCCAGACGGATCAACGTTGTTTTTGACATTATTTATGCTCCTGTTGCATCTTAATGAATTGTGCCTTTAACCCGGCTGATTATGTGCCAGTAAACTTAAGAACGGCTTAAGAGATTCACAGCACCTGCTGTTAAGAGACATCGAAAGTCAATATCGATTTAGTTCAGGGAATCAATATTAGCAACAAGAATAGTTTGTTTATTCCGCTTTACAGTATCCCATCTCATAGCAGTAAGATTCGCTGTGACGGAAGATTGCAGAAAACTATAGTGGATGTTTTTTTGAATGATAGTTGAGAGAGTACTCTAGATTGTATGACTTGACCGAAAAACTCATTTTTTACAAAGAGCGGTCGATTGCATCAGCGACGTTATGAATCACAGTATGTCATATCATATATTAAATGTTGTACTTTCACTCGTTTATGTCAGTCAATGATTTTATATGACACATGATATAATTATGAGAACTGAATATCAGTATATCCACATTATATTTATAATAAAGTTAATAATAATTGTTTTTTCTATATTACCAGATGCTTTCATTTCTATTAATAACATTTAAGTAAATAAAAGTTTATGATAATTAAACATATTTTTTATGGTTTTTACGCTCGTTAACAGTTTCTTTGTTTGTTATTGATTTTAACAATTAATAAATATTTAATAACATAGTTGTTGACATTTTTTTTCTTATTTGTAGAATCACCCAAAATTGAATAAATATAAAAATATTATTTACTGATTAAAGTTGGTTCATGCTATCTGTCTATAATCGATCCTGTGTCGATTGGTTTTCTATCTCCAATGACTTTAACGGTATATTTTGGAAACATTCTTCTGATTTATTTTAATTTTTATCATAAATGAGAATTTTGATGTGTTTTATTCAAGTTGATTGTGTTTTATCCAAATTGATTGTATCTGAGTGTACCAACTCAGTTTTCAATGCTTTTCTATTGATATGTGTTTTTGAACAGAGACATGTTAAGTAATAACAACCATTGTGATTTTAATTATGGTTGGGGTGTATAAACTCAACCAGAGCCCAGTAAAAATTGAAATTGAATAGGAAAAATGATTATGGAACAGAGCGTCATTGAAAATATTAAGTCAGTTCTAAAAAATCACTTCAATATTGATTCTGCCGATAGTTTATCTGAATTAACGTCTTTGAGAGATGATCTTGGGTTAGATTCAATGACGACATTAACATTCTTATTCCGGACCTTTCAGTATTGCCATCATTTTATTAACGCCGGAAATCCTGAATCATGTTCGGGCTAACCGACAGCTGCTGCCTGTTTCTGCTTTGTAGGGAGCTGGTTTGAGTCACCTCCATTTTGATCGGGTTCCCGTACAAAAAGACGCAATTCTCGGCTTACATAAACGTCCTTTGGAGTGTGGAATGCACGCCGTCATTAAGACATTTTTCCATGTCATCCCTGCTCAGCAATATCTTGCCAAGAATTTTATTTTATTGATGCTGACTGTCGGTATTATAATTGGTTTTGTATCTCTGACAATGTCGTGCCTTTTTGGGCTCGGATTCAATCGGTGGGCTAGTTTCTTGGGTATTTCAGGAACCCTACTTAATATTGCTGTAACCTACTGTGCCGCCAATTTGTGGGAGCAGGGGCTCTACAGTTTAGTTTGGGGAGCGGTGACAGGTAGTGTCTATTTATTCTTATCAAGCCTTTTATTACTCCTAAGTAAGAATATTCGATTCTCTTCATTATACGCATTACTTGATACCTATGCTTCACGTGGTTTATTTGATCTGGGGTGCGTTCGGCTCGCTTCAAATACTGGCATGGCATTACGTTGGCAACATATTGAAATGCTAAAGCGTCTGTTTCCGGCAGCTGAATATTTCTCAATGTATGGCTTAACCGAATGTAAACGGTGTACTTACTTGCCACCGGCAGATTTGGAACGTAAACCTGACAGTGTGGGGATTGCGATCCCGAATATGCAGATCATGGTGATTGATGAACATGGGCAGCCCTGCCCTGAAGGTGTTGTCGGCCAGTTAATTATTCGTGAGCGAAAAGTAATCTTTAGCGAGATAGAAAAAGCATTATATCTGCATGATGGCATTCTTGAAGCGGCTGTCGTTGTTCGGACATCGGAAGGTGAAGCTGAATCCGATATCATCGCTTTTTATGCAACGCAGGATGGTCAGCCGATTAATGAGTTTGAATTAAAACGGTTTTGTGGTGGCATTCTTGAGCATTACCAAATTCCGCAAGTGTTCCTCCATATGAGAAATCTGCCGAAAAACGCCAATGGTAAATTTGATAAGCGCCAACTTCGTGAACGCTATCAGGAAAAACTTCAGGGAAATGCAGTATGAAGATGTGGCGTGTCCTATTTATTTTCGGTGTTATTCTTTCAGTTATGTTTGCCGGTATCAGTCTGAGTTTGACGACTGCTCGAAGCGACATGGTTGATGAAGAGACGACACAGCCTTCGATGATGTATAAAGGGCCGCCTCCGGCACTGGTTGATGTTACTCGGGCTCGGCTCACATCGTGGAACAGTGAAAAACAAGTTTTGGCCACGGTAAAATCAGCACACTATCTCAATGTGTTGGCTGAAGTGTCCGGAACGATTACACAAGTTGCTCCCGCCGGTTCGAAAGTAGTGAGCGGCGAGGTTTTATTCCATCTGGATTCGAGAGCAGAACTTGCTGAATTAAAAGAGAAAGAAGCCAATCTGAAATTAACGCAGCTCAATGCGGCAAGAGCCGACTCTCTTGCATCGACCCATTCGGTTTCGAAAGCGGATCAGCAATCAGCACATGTTGATTTTGCCAAAGCGGTCAGTGATCTTGAAGGTCTTCGTAATATCTTACGTAAAATGATGGTCAATGCGCCATTTTCAGGGCTTGTCAGCCTACATGATTTGGAAGTCGGGCAATCTGTATTCTCGGGGCAGAAACTGTTTTCTTTCTACGACCCAGCCCACTTGTATGTGGAATTCAGTGTTCCGGAACAGGATGTACGTTTTCTTCATCAGGGGATGGTCGTACAGGTCAGCGATAATCTGAGTGGCTATGTGGGGAAAGCAACCATTTCTTTAATTGGAACCGAAGTCGATACGGAAAGCAGAACACTGACGTTAAGAGCTGTGCTTGACAACGGCAACTTTCGCTATGGAGCCAGTGTTCGTGTCACTTATCCGTCAAGTGAGTCGAAAATGAGCCTTGTGATTCCTCGCATGGCGATTAATTACAGTGCTTATGGTCAGTCCGTATTTGTGGTTAAGAATAACCATGTAGAGTTACGTTCGGTGATTACGGGCGATAGCTATGATGGTCTCGTCCAAATAAAACAAGGGCTGAAAGAGAAAGATGTTGTGGTGACGACGGGGCAGATCCGCCTTTATCCGAATGCACCGGTTCGAATTGGAGAATCTCAGTGAGAATTACGGATATTTGTTTACGTCGCCCGATTATTGCGATTGCGCTGAGTTCGCTTTTATTCATTTTTGGTCTGTTTGCCTTAGGACAATTACCCGTGGGGTTATACCCGAAGGTTGATGTGAGTGATATTCGTATCACTGCCTACTACCCCGGAGCGTCGGCTGAATTAATGGACGGACGGGTAACTTCGGAAATTCTCTCTTCGATTTCGGGAATTGACGAAGTCAATTATGTGACCAGCACATCCGAAGCAGGAAGAAGTGAAGTCATTGTTCATTTGAATATTGGTAGTGAGCCACAAAAAGCATTGACCAATATCTTAGAGCGGGTCAATGCCATCTCTCGTTTTCCTGCTGATATGGACCCACCGCAAGTTTTACGTAAAGAGCCGGATAGAGCACCGGATCTGGCATTCACATTTACCAGTGAGACGATGAAACCCGCTCAGGTTTCAGATTACCTTGAACGGGTGCTAAAACCGAGGCTTGAATCTCTGAAAGGCGTTGGTCGCGTTGAAATTCTGGGGAGCCAATATGCAATGCGGGTGCAATTGGATCCTGAACGGATGGAACGCTATGGTGTGACGGCTATGGACATTAGCCAAAGTCTGAAAGCGGAGAATTCCCAGTTAAATGCAGGTGTGTTGCACCATGAACAACAGCGTTTTCAACTGATTCCGAATACTGGTTTATCGACAGTTCGTGATTTTGAAAATTTGCCGATTTCGGTCAAAGAGGGAGCGCCTTCGGTTCGGTTGAGTGATATTGCCAAGATTGAACTGTCTGGGAATCAGCCTCAAATCAAGTCTGTCTACAATGGCAAACCAGCAACGACCGTTTTCATATACTGGCAGTCGAAAAGCAATCCATTACGCGTAGGTGATGCCGTACGACAGGCGGTCACGGCACTTTCTCACAGTTTTCCATATGACTTGAAAGCAAATCTGCTTATTGATAGTAGCCAATACATTGCTGATGCCGTGTATGAAGTATTTCTGACTATTTTGCTGACTTGTGTTGCTGTGACGCTGGCGATTTTCTTTGGCTCGGGCACATTGCGAGCGGTGACAATTCCGGTGATTGCTATTCCTTTATCGTTGATCAGTGTGTGTCTGCTGATCTATTTGCTGGGATTTTCGATTAATTTGCTGACGCTGCTTGCTATGGTATTGGCGACGGGGTTGGTTGTCGATGATGCGATTGTTGTACTGGATATAACACTTCAGCGAATACGGCTTGGCGAATCGCCTTATCAAGCAACTTTGAAGGGAGTCCGGGAGATCGCATGGTCTCTGATTACGATGACGCTGACATTAGCGATTACTTATATTCCACTGGCTTTTATCGGTGGCATCGTTGGTAAGTTATTTTCTGAATTTGCGGTGACTTTGGCCGGGGCGGTCATTATTTCAGGGATTTTCGCCTTGAGCCTGACTCCGGTTATGTGTTCACGAATGTTATCGCAAGATCATCAACATGCACCGATGGTGATTCGTGTTGAGTCATTTTTCTTGAAAGTGAGAAAACGCTATGAGCGTTTACTGGCTTCGATTTTGAAATTCGGCAGTGTACCGTTGTGGCTATGGTTTTTTTCATTGATCGGCGTGGTGAGTTTATTCTGGAGCCTACCTCATGAACTGGCACCGAAGGAAGACCAGGGCAATCTGATGGTGATCGCCCAGGGAACAAGTGCCATGGATGCCCATTATATTGAAGCGCAGACTCCGAAGCTGGAAAGCATCTACCGCTCAATTCCCGAGATTGACAATTTCAATTATGTCGTTGGTGTGCCGAAAGATAATCAGTTGCTATCGTTTGCCCGATTGAAAGACAGGCAAGACAGACAACGCTCGGCATTAGAGATTCAACCAGAACTGCAACACAAGCTAACAACCATTCCGGCTTTACAATCCGTTGCTATTTTACCGTCGTCGATTCCGGGCAGCGGTGGGTTACCGTTCCAGTTTGTTCTGAAAGATGAAGAAAAAGATTACGCCAAATTGGATGCACTCAGTAACGCAATGCTCAGACGCTTGCGTCAAAGCGGCATGTTTCTTTTTGTGACGAAAGATCTGAGGTATGACGCACCACAAATTCGAATGCACCTTGATCGGGACCAATTGCTCAAAGCAGGGATCTCTGCATCGGATGTCGGCTATACCCTGAATCTGGCTTATGCCAATGCCAAACTACAGCCATTTACCTATCAGGGACGTACTTATGATGTGATGGTTTCTCTCAAAGGTGCTGATGACTCGGATATCCGGACACTGATGGATCTGCGGGTGAGGAGTAAAGACGGTACATTGGTTCGATTGGGGAGTTTACTGACTGATGAACTCCGTGTCGTTCCTGAAACGCTGAATACATTCCAGAAGCAGGCGTCTGTAACCTTGCAAGGTGTTCTGATGCCGGGTGTCGGTCTTTCCGATGCGGCTCAGTTCTCCCGACATTTACTCGCTGACTTTAAAGCACGGGGGGTTACATCCGATGTGTCTGGCGAAACTCGGCAAAGTGAGGAAGAAGGACAGAAACTACTCTTTACATTCGGGATTGCCATTCTGGGGATTTATTGTTTATTGGCACTACAGCTGACGAGTCATTGGGATCCGTTGATTGTTCTGCTTGGTAGTGTGCCTTTCTCTGTATTGGGCTCATTAGCGGCTTTGAAATTTTTTGGCCTGCCTTTGGATTTATTTACGCAAATAGGAATGCTGACGTTGGTCGGATTGATCAGTAAGCAAGGGATTCTGGTTGTGCAGGCTGCTAACTCATTACATGAACGGGGACTTTCTAATATTTATCTGGTGATTCTCCGTGCATCTGCTTCTCGGCTGAGGGCGATTATTCTGACGACCCTGACAATGGTGCTGGGGGCTTTGCCGTTGTTACTTGCAACCGGTTCGGCTGAACAGTCTCGTTACGAATTGGGGATTGTCATTGTCACAGGGATGGTTGTTGGATCAGTGATGACATTATTCATCCTTCCTTCCCTTTATATCTTTGTATATAAGAAACGGATCAATTCACATATATGAGTTTAACGATAGATCGTATCGGCGTTTATTTGCCGGAACAATATCAGGCGCTCCAACACTTAGCGCTCCAATCACCGCTAAATAGTGAAGAGGTGAGAGTTTATCAGCGGTTGCTGCCCGAAGATTAATCAATAATCGGAAAATGAATTACATCGTATTCATGCTATCGCACAAACTATTCGCAGAAACCATTCGCAGAAACAATGGGCGCGAGGGTTATTTTGGGTCAACAGACGCAAAGTCATCTGTCGTTTTCTATGGGCGGATACAGCACAAGAAGTGACTGTCAGTAATTTGCTGTTGATTGGAATCAAAACATACACTTAATACGTTTCGGTTCCATGACTTGTCCCTCCGGTTATTTCATTGCCGGGGGTGACCATTACCCATGATATATGGCGATAGTTCAATTCTGGAAACACGGGCGAAAAAAGGGGACAATAACGCGTTTTTCCCAACCAATATGAGTCACATGAGCCCAAACAGCAAGCCGACAAAGAAAGCCAAATCCCCGATGCCAACGAAACCATCATCTGATGTTCGCGTCAAGAAAGTGGGTGCTTCCAAAGGGCTACACCCGCGGAATAAGCATCAGGGGCGCTATAATTTTGTCGAACTGGTCAAAGCATTACCTGAACTGAAAAAGCATGTCACGCGCAATCCAAAGGGTGAACAGACGATCAATTTTGCTGATCCGCTGGCGGTGAAACAGCTGAATAAAGCGTTGTTGAGCCAGTATTATCAAGTGGCCGACTGGGATATTCCGCCGGGATACCTTTGTCCGCCGATTCCCGGCCGGGCGGATTATATTCACCGGGCCGCAGACTTGTTGAGCTATGAGCCGAATCTCGTATTGGCTCAGGTCAAGGCGCTCGATATCGGTGTCGGTGCGAACTGTATCTACCCGATTATCGGTGTCTGCGACTATGGCTGGCAGTATACTGCCAGCGATATCGACCCCGTCTCCATCAAGAATGCCAAGCGTATCGCTGCAAGTAATCCTGTACTTCAGGGCAAGGTTGAATGTCGGTTACAGCCAGACAGCCGCTGTCTGTTCAAAGGGATTATCCAGCCGGGTGAGCGTTATCACATCACCACCTGTAATCCGCCATTTCATCAGTCACTGCAAGCTGCGGTACAAGGCACTCAGCGGAAGTTGAATAACCTGAATGCCAACCGGATGAAGCGCGGCCATGCTGCCAGTAAACATCACTCCTCTCAGCCGACGCTCAATTTCGGCGGGCAAAAAGCCGAGCTCTGGTGTCCGGGAGGAGAAGCTGCTTTTATTAAAAATATGGCGCTGGAAAGCCGCGAATTTGCCGGGCAGGTTCTCTGGTTTACCACCTTGATTTCAAAAAAAGAGAATGTGCGCTGGATGCAGAAACAACTGCAAAAGGTCGGTGTGCAGGAGATCCAAATCGTTGAAATGAGCCAAGGACAGAAGAACAGTCGTTTCATTGCCTGGACATTTATGACTGCAGCACAACGGCAACAGTGGCTGAAAGGGTCTGTTTGTGTGTAAAAGATAAACTTCGATTTCTATTCTGACAAAATGATTCATATAGATGATGAATTTGTCATTATTCATTGATTTAAAAACATTTTTATAGATGTTTAACACTTTGTGCAAAATTATGAGCGGATAAATAGACGACATCTGCTATTTATATTATTGTCGTTGAGTCTGATGGATTGTCACTTCAGAGTTCCTTCCTGAAGGCAGAACCGGCGTAGCTTCCTGATTGAGGCCGGCCGGTTTTTTTGATTTGAACATCATAACTGCTTGCAATCAATCGACTGTGATCACCACTGGATGAGAATGAATACTATGAATCAATCTATTGGTAAATTAACAACGTTTTTACTCTCTCTCTCATTGGCATTGGGCGGGACTTCTGCCTTCGCTTACACACAACAAGTGACGTTAAAGCAGGGCGTTATCACCGGTGTCACGGACTCAGATTCCGGCACCAACCGTTGGCTGGGAGTCCCTTATGCTCAGGCCCCGGTTGGCGAGCTGCGTTGGCAACTGCCTCAGCCGCCAAAGGCGAGCGATGAACCTTTTCAGGCCGATCAGCAAGGCAATCTTTGTCCTCAGGTCTCATCCGGAGAGGTGATTGGCAATGAAGACTGTCTCAACCTGAATATCTATCGTCCGAACTCGCAAAAAATACTGCCGGTTGTGCTCTATATTCATGGTGGCAACAATCAGGGCGGCCGGGCTGATGAGTTTGATCCGAGCCAGTTGGCAGTTGATATCAATGCTGTCATTGTGACATTGAATTACCGTCTGGGAGCGCTTGGTTTCAATCCCATGAACGTGCTGAAATCCGATGATGCGATTCAGGCTTCCGGTAACTTTACCTTACTTGATCAGGCACGGGCACTGGACTGGATACGCAATCATATCAGTCAGTTTGGCGGGCAGGCTGACAATATCACGGTTTCCGGATTTTCAGCCGGCGGACGTGATGTGATGGCGATGCTGATTTCGCCGTTGTTTGCCGGCAAATTCGAACATGCGATTGTGTTTAGCGGTGGGATGACGACAGCTCCGGTTGAAGCAAGTCAGAAAGTTTTTCGTCGTGCGTTTGCCCGGTTGGTGGTCGAGGATGGGGTTCAGCCGGATCAGCAGTCAGCAGAAACGTGGTTAGCGCAACCGACACCGGCAGTCAAAAAGTATCTGCTGGAGCTTCCTGCGGATCGGATTGCCCGTTTGATGCAAAACGCGGGGATTCGGATGAGTGTCTTCCCGCATCTCTATCGTGATGGCACGGTATTACCGCAAGAGGGATTTGCAACGCATCGTTATAATGAAGTCCCGACCATGATGCTGACGGGACATGATGAGTTCTCTTTCTTTGCTTTGGGTGATCCTTACTTCAGCCAGAAAGAAGATTGGGCTTCGGATCCGAAAATGGTCAATGAATATGGATTTGTCTATCGGTATGGCGGCATGTTGTATCGGTCATTTAATGTTGCTGAGTCTGCACAAAAAATGGCGGCACATTTCCGGGCACCGATTTATGCGGGAGAATTTGAGTATGGTTCGGATCCGACGGTTGTCGGATCCCAGATGAAACATCTGGGTGCATTTCACGGGGTTTTTCTGCCGCTGTTGGATGATCACTTTCGTAAGCCATATTTAGGAAAGGCGTTTGATTCTCCGGGCGCGAAAGCCTTAGGCGTGTTATTTAAGCGTCATCTGGAGGCATTTATCCGAACCGGTCATACGAGTTTTTCTGACACGATGCGATGGAACCCGTGGAATCTGAAGCGTGAAGATAAAGGGCAGACCGTTTATATGATGGATGCCAACCACAATGCAGCTATTGCCTATCGTAGTGAACCGACCTTCACGGTAAAAGATGTGATAGCCATGATTGAAGATGACCATACGATTAGTCAAGAAAGTAAAGTCTATTTGCTGCAGCACGTGCTTAATGGTCGCTGGTTCAGTCGGGAACTTGATGACCACTTTAGCAGTCCCACTTTGTGGGCGCAGTAATTTTTGCATGGGTTGGATTGATTTTTGACTCAGTAAAAATTGCCTGAAACTTGACGTCGGACTTCAGAAGAGCTATTAAGCATGATGTTTTAATGCATATGAGTTAAAATATTGTCCGCAACCGCTGCTGATCGATTGTCGTTCTTTGAACGTTCCCCCCAATGATGGCAGCGTGTTGCGGACAAACCTTTAATTTAGAATACAGACTCTAACATTGTGGCCTCTGTTTCATATTTATTCAAATTTATGTTTTTGTTCAAGTCATCTCTTAATTCAAATTTGTCTTTGTCAAACTCGGCTTAATCAAACCAATGCCGGGTTCGAATGGTAAGCTGACCAAGGACAGCACACCGGTACTTCCACCAATCCCCCGACAACGGTTGCAAGGGTGGCACAGGAGTACAAACCGAACAGTGAGGACGCGACTGCTACCCGTTCAAAAAAGTTTGAGGTGTCGATCATACAAGGGTGTTAAGATACCGAACTGTGATTCATTCTCATTTATGAAACGTCGTGATTTTATTGGGTTGCTCTTATACTGATAGTCATTCAGGACTGACGCTCAAGTGGCAACGGTCAGTGGCTTGGTTTGGATTATTTGCCATGTTGATGATCTACATGGCACCGTTAGTCTCCCAAACGATGGTGATTGCTCAGCCCGTTGTTATTCGATCCATTGTTATTGATAAAACAATGGCGATGCCCGAGTCAGTACATCGTTATCATGGACAGATGGCTGAACATTCCGCGATGCACCCGACGAAGGTGGCCCATCAGGATGTTCATGCATTACACCATGCATGGTGTGGCTACTGTTCTCTATTGTTGCATATGAGTGGTCTCACGCACACATCACTGCAATTAGCGTCTCACCGTTCTGTATTGATGTGGCTTCGGGTGACGGTTCAACCTTTCCTATTACGCTCCGAATGGTGTAAAAACCAACTTCCCCGTGCCCCGCCAACCGCGTTGTTCTCATTGGTCAATCAAAACAGTTGATGCCCTGAACCTGAATGGTTTAGGGAGATTTAATGATATCTAAGAAATCACCGGAGTTTTGGCGGTGCTGAATCCCGGCAAAGAGAACTAAAATGAACGTTCAGTCTTCAAAATCACCGGCAACTCAGTTGCTGGCTTTTATTACGCGACTTCACTTTTATGTGGGGATTTTCGTCGGTCCTTTTATTTTTATTGCTGCTTTGACGGGGACGTTCTATGTATTGACGCCCCAAATTGAGCAGCGGTTATATCATCATGAGCTCACGACTCCAAATCGGGGTGAATTTCATACGCTGGCAGAACAGATCCGCGCTGCGCGGGAAAGTTTGCCCCAAGATTTACAACTGAAAGCTGTTCGTCCCTCGACCGGGGAGGGGTATACCACACGTGTGATGTTTATTGATCCAGCTTTGCATGGCTATGAGTCACAAACCGTGTTTGTTGACCCGGTGACACTAGCGGTCCGTGGCCAGCTGGCCAGTTATGGCACCAGTGGTATTTTGCCATTGCGCATCAAACTGGATTATTTACACCAGAATATGATGTTGGGGCAGTGGGGAAGAGTCTACAGTGAACTGGCGGCATCATGGTTGTGGATTGCAGCGTCAGGCGGTTTGATTTTATGGTGGACGACCCGGCATAGGCAAAAGCAGCGTGAGAACAAGCGTAATATTTATGTCAGACACCGTCGTCGTCATATTCAGGCGGGATTAGTGATTGCTTTAGGATTGTTTTTTATCTCGGCAACCGGCTTGACATGGTCAAAGTGGGCCGGCAGTCATATTGCACAGTGGCGTCAGACGATTGGATGGGTAACCCCTTCGGTCTCCAGAGATTTACCCGGACACGAAAGCGCGATGTCCGGCGGGCATCACGACCATGCTGAGCATCATGCCAAACCACAAGATACCACAGATGTGAATCATACGCTTGATGCGCAATTCGATGGTGTCCTGCTGGCGGCAAGGCAGGCCGGTATTGATGCGGCGAAGCTGGAAATTGTACCGGCGAGAACACCGACTAAAGCATGGCTGGTGCGTGAAATTGACCACGCCTGGCCGACACAGGTGGATAGTGTCGCCGTCGATGCGCAGCGGATGATTGTTACCAGTCGGGCTGATTTTGCTCATTTTCCGTTGATTGCAAAACTGATCCGCTGGGGGATTGATGTCCATATGGGCGTTTTGTTTGGTTTACCGAATCAACTGCTGCTGGCTGCGTTTGGTCTGACGTTATGTATGATGGTGGTTTGGGGATATCGCATGTGGTGGAAACGACGTCCTGCTGCCGGTGCTCCTGTCCAGACGTTGTTGCAAACTTGGCTGGCGATGTCGGTGTTATACCGTACTCTCACGGTTATCATTGCAGTTTTGCTGGGGTTGGCGATGCCAGTGATGGGCATGAGCTTGCTGTTTTTTGTGGTGATTGATGCATTACGCTGGTGGCATGCCGGGCGAGCCATGGAAACGAGTTCGGCATCATCTTGATAATTGACCGGAGTCAGGCCTCATTCTCTGAGCTTTGCGGAGGATGAGGTGGCGCTTGTCATGGTGGTCATAGACATTTTTCTTATATCAACAATACTTGTTGAGAGGATGTTATTTTTCAGTCCCCCGATGAGGTGATGCGCAGACATGGCTAACGAAATATTATCAGGATTAGATACCCAGACGCTTGCACATGTTTTCGAGCATATCGATATGGCCGTGGTGGTTGCAACTCTCGAACGGAAAGTTGTTTGTATGAATGCTGCCGCCAGAGCATTGTTCCGGTACTCAAATGAAGAGATTTATAATCAGAGCACGGTACTGCTCTATGCGGATAAAGATGACTTTACCCGGCTGGGGCAGGAACGTTTCAACACCCATGCCAGCGATACCAATGAGCCTTATGTTGTCCGTTATGTTGATGCTGCCGGTGAGTCTTTTCAGGGGCAGACGTCCGGGGGGCTGATCAAAAATGCCCAAGGCAAACCAATCTTTTTTGTGGCAATCATTCAGGATGATTCTGCGCGACTTGCTGCTGAAGAAACGCTCAACCGATTGCATACGATCACCTCATCCAGACAGTTAACCTTTCAAGAGCGAATTCAGGCGATCTTAGAGTTGGGCACGGCCCATTTTGGCTTACCCATCGGTATTTTCAGTAAAATATCCGGTGAACAATATGTGATTCAGCAAGTGGTTCATCCGGACGAAGTTTTAGAGCCGGGGATGACATTTGATCTGGGCATCACGTATTGCAGTCTTGTTTATCAGGCTGATGATGTACAGGGCTTCTCGCATGTGTCAGAGAGCCAGCTCGTCACCCATCCTTGTTTTGAAAACTTCGGCCTTGAAGCTTACTTTGGTGCCCCGGTTTTTGTCGATGGGGAGCGCTACGGCACCCTGAACTTTTCCAGTATCTGCCCGACAAGGAATTTTATTCGTCAAGATATCGAGATTTTACGCTTGCTGGCCGAGTGGGTCGGGCATGAAGTTGCCCGGGAGCATGATTTCAAAGTGTTAGAAATAGCGCATGACCAGATGGAAGTGCTCGCAAATACCGATTCTCTGACCGGGCTTGCCAGTCGGAGTTGTATTGAAAGTGCGTTACAGGATCAAGTTACATTCGCACTGAAATATGGCAAAAATCTGACGGTTGCGATCATGGATTTTGATCACTTCAAATCGATTAACGATCGGTTTGGTCATCATGTGGGAGATGAAGTTCTGGCGTGTTTCGGTGAGCTGGTCTCTGTGATGGGGCGTAAAGGTGATTTTTATGGTCGCTGGGGGGGAGAAGAGTTTATGGTGCTTTTCCCTGATACCAATATGGCAGGGGTTCTCATTGCTTTAAACCGGTTGATGGATGGCCTGAGACGAAGTGACCTGTCAGAAAAATATAGTGGCTTAAAACTCACTTTGAGTATCGGAGTGACGGAAATGGCATCGCATGATAATCCGGAAACCATTGTACAACGAGCTGATCGACTCCTTTATCGAGCCAAAGCGCTTGGTCGTGATCAAATTCAGCATGATTAAAGGCCGAATGAACGATGTATCGGGCAATTCAGCCATATCGACGGTTTAGGTTCATCGGTCATATCTTTCATCTTTCCGTATTTCTATATTGCTGATTTCCTGTTTGGCGATTGAATCAGTACGTTTTTTCGTAATTTTCCCTCTATTCTTTAAATGCCTATATTGATAATGATCACATTTAAACAATTGGGGACGCGATATTTTTGTTTATTTTTGTTTACTTGTTTTTTGTTTGAATCCTATCCCACCATTTATTTCCGATGTTTCTAGAATAATTTTAAATACGAGGGGCAGTGTATGTACAAAGAACTACGCCAAGAAAGGATTATTCAACTGTTGCGCCAACAAGGGCAGGCGACAGTGGAATTTTTGTCCTTACATCTTGGGGTAACGAAAGAAACGATTCGGACGGATTTATCTAAGCTTCAGCAGGATGGGTTACTGATTAGGCATCATGGCGGCGCATCGTTGAAAAAACATCTGCTGCAAAACGAGCTGCAACAAGATAAAAGTTTGGATATTAGCCATTTGATGCGTACCCATCACCGCAATCGTGCAGTGAATCCTCAGCGAGATTTATCAGCAGATATGGTCGGTAAAGTCTGCGTTTTTGGGGCATTTAACGTCGATATCGTTGCCCGGGTTGACCGCTTTCCTAAAAACGGAGAAACGCTGGTTGCTAAAAATACGACATTCGGGCCGGGTGGCAAAGGCGCAAATCAGGCCATTGCGGCACATGCGGCAGGCGCCAGGGTTCATTTTGCGACCAAGGTTGGCAAAGATCAGTTCAGTCAGTTTGCCAAGAATCATTTTGATGCCTGTGGGATGGAGTCTTTTTCAATTTATGAGACCGATCAGGCTGCGACGGGAAGTGCGGTGATTTATGTTAATGATGCCGGTGAAAACTTCATTGCGATTTGCCCGGGAGCAAATCTGCTGGTCACTGATGAAGAAGTCGCGGAACTGATTCCGTATCTGACCGAATCAAAAGTGCTGTTAGTTCAGTTAGAAAATAATTTTGACGCCATTGACGGGGTGATGAAGCTGGCAAAAGGGTTGAATGTTACGGTGATTCTCAATCCTGCTCCTTATCTACCCCAAGTTGATCGGTTTTTTGCGAATACGGACATTATTACGCCAAATGAGACGGAAGCTTCGCAAATATCCGGGGTGGAAATTACCGATGTTGAATCCGCGAAACAGGCGGCCCAAATTATTCATGAGCGGGGCGTACAGAACATTATTATTACGATGGGTAAGCAAGGTGTGGTGCTTTTTGATGGCCAACAGTGCTCCCATATCCCGTCTTACAGTGCCGTTGTCGTCGATACGACCGGGGCCGGTGATGCATTTAACGGTGCATTGGCTGCCGCAATGGCGAAGGGAAAGAGCCTGACTCAGGCAGCATATTATGCGACTGCTTTTGCCTCCCTGTCCGTAGAGAGAGAAGGCGCTGCAAATATGCCGAATAATGCGTTAGTTGAAGCCCGTATGCTTCAACAGCAAGTAGCAGTTGTCGCAATTTAGCGAACCGACTTAATGTTTTTAGGACAGAATGTTTTTAGGACATAGAAGATGAAAAAGATTGAAGGCATTGTACCGGTAATGTTGACACCATTTACCGACCAAAATGAAATTGATTACCAAGGGTTAGAAAAGTTAATTGACTGGTACATTGCCAATGGTGCCGATGCGCTTTTTGCCGTCTGTCAGTCAAGTGAAATGCTGTTTTTGTCTCTTGAAGAACGTGTGGCGTTATCTCAGTTTGTGGTGGATTACACCAACGGACGTGTTCCGGTGATTTCTTCCGGCCATATTTCACCTGAAATTGATGATCAAATCACTGAGCTGACAGCGATGGCTGCAACGGGTATCGATGCTTTGGTTTTGGTGACCAATCGTCTCGATCCGGACAATCAAGGGACTCAGGCCTTCCTGAATCATCTGAATACTTTGATGGATGCCATTCCTGCGGACATGCCATTGGGATTATACGAATGTCCCGCGCCTTATCGACGGTTACTCACCGATGAAGAAATTCAATTCTGTGCGGATTCCGGCCGCTTTGTGGTGCTCAAAGATGTGAGCTGTGATCTGGAAACGGTAAAACGTCGGGTGCAGTTAACCAAATCGTCACCGCTGGCAATTATTAATGCCAACGCCGCGATTGCTTATGAAGCGATGCAGCATGGTTCGAAAGGTTTCAGTGGTGTCTTTACCAATTTCCATCCGGATCTGTATCACTGGCTTTATCACCATGCAGCTCAAGCCCCTGAATTCGCGCAGCAGCTATCGTGGTTCCTTTCATTGAGTGCCGTGACAGAAACGCTGGGTTATCCGAAAAATGCCAAAGTCTTCCATCAGCGCCTCGGCACATTCAGCTCAGTACACAGCCGAGTGACGGATGATGACGTGTTAGAGAAATATTGGGGCTTAGGTGTCATCCTTGATCAAATCGCGGCATCAGCACAAGCATATCGGACAACGATGAAAACATTCGATTAAGTCGTCTGACAGAACGACTTTTACCTGAACCTTTACGTGGACCAATAAATAATATTACAGGAGCGCCAACATGAAACATCCCCTACAACTCAGTCTGATTACTGCTGCTCTATTGGCTTCAACCAGTGCCATGGCAGCGTGGCCGGATAAACCCATTAAAATTATCGTTCCATGGGGTGCCGGTGGTAACACCGATACGGTTGCCCGTTTGGTTGCGGAAGGATTGCAAGAGCAATTAGGTGTCAATGTCAACGTTGTGAACCGCACTGGTGGTGCCGGTGTTGTCGGACATGATGCAATGGCAAAGGCGAAGCCTGACGGCTACACCCTAGGTGTGGCAACCGTTGAAATCGCCATGATGCACCATCAGGGAATGACCGACCTGAACTATCAGAACTATACACCGATCACGCGACTGGCTGTGAACTTGGGGGGGATTCAGGTGGCAACCAACTCCCAGTTTAAAGATGTGAATCAATTGACGGATTACATCAAGCAACATCCGGGCAAATTGAAAGCATCCGGGAGCGGGCTGAATTCAGGTTGGCATTTGAATCTGATTGGGATGCTCGATGCTATGGGCGTTCCGACCGACTCCGTGACCTATGTGCCTTCCGAAGGTTCAAGTTCTGCTTTGATGGAACTGGTATCCGGCGGGATTGACTTTACGACCTCTTCTCCGGGAGAAGCGAAAAGTATGGTTGAAGCCGGCATGGTCAAAAACTTAGCCACCATGGCTGAAACGAATACCGGATTGTACAAAGATATCCCGGTCTTCCAGCAGGCCACACCGTATAAATACAGTTTTTCGACGTGGAATGCTTTAGTGGCTCCGGCCGGTATTCCTCACGATGTTCAGGAAAAGCTCATTGCCACGATGAAAACCGTATTTAAAGAAGGGAAACTCCAGAACTTTGCGACCAAGCAAGGGTTTGAAGTGTACCCATTGTACGGTAACGATTTGGGGAACTTTATGAAATCAGAAGATGAGAAATACGGAAAACTCATCAATAAGCTGAAGTAACCCAATCAGTTGAAATAACCTAGGGGCGGAGGCTTCGGTTTCCGCCCGGAAATTTAGCCTGTTGTGATGTGTAATCAATATAGGCTCTCAGAAAAACGTAGGTATCTTATGCGTTCATTACCTCTTTCCCAATTTATTCTTGGGATTTTTTCACTGCTTATACTCATTACCAGTATCCAGCAATATGGTGGTATCGGCTCTTATGGCGCGGGATATATGCCAACCATTCTCAGTGCTTTTTTATTGCTGTTTACCGTACTGGATGCCGTAATTCATCTTCGCCAGCGACCAGAACCATTGCGGTTGACTGCTTTAGAAATCCGCGCGTTGCTGCTGGTTATCGTATCGCTTGGGTTATTTACCTTTTTAATTTCTTATCTGGGTTTTCTGATTTGTGCGACAGGGTTGTTGTTTGGCCTGATGAGTTTACGTAACCCTCAGAAAATATTAATGAATATAGTCTTTTCTGTGTTGTCGGCAGGAATTATTTATTATGTTTTCGGGCATATCCTGATGGTCGCATTGCCTGAAGGTTTCTGGTCATAGGAGTGAATATGTCTGTTTTAGTCGAAGCATTTCAGTATATCGATATGAGCGCGATTCTCGCGGTGATTGCTGCCGGGTTGTTCGGTCTTATCGTTGGATCAATTCCGGGGCTGACCGCGACTATGGCTGTGGCGCTGATGGTGCCATTTACTTTTTTCATGGATCCGATCCCGGCACTGGCACTGATGATTTCTATCGGGGCCTCATCAATCTATGCAGGCGATATTCCGGGAGCATTGCTGAGAATTCCCGGGACGCCGGCCTCAGCCGCTTATGTCGCGGATTCAAATGAACTGGTGAAGCAGGGTAAATTAAATCGAGTGCTCGGTATTGGCCTGACCAGTTCGGTTATCGGTGGTGTCATCGGTGCATTTATCCTGATGTTCGCAGCACCGGCCTTAGCCCGGTTCGCATTAAAATTTAGCTCTTATGAATATACGTGGCTCTCACTGTTGGGGCTGACTTGTGCAACATTAGTGGTGGGTAATCAACCCGTCAAAGGCATGATGACGTTATGCCTTGGTTTGCTTCTCGCCTGTGTCGGTTACGATCAGATTACCGGTGTGCCACGCTTTACGTTCGGGCAGGTGAGTATGTTGCAGGGCATCAGTTTCATCCCTGCGATGATCGGTCTGTTTGCCATTTCCGGCGCGATTGAATATTACGCCGGTCGGATTACCAGTAAGAAACAAGATGTGATCCCGACTCAGTCGAGTTTTAATCTGTTTAAGGGCATACCGAAAACGATGTGGCGTTATAAGTTGAATATCGGTCGTAGCAGTATCTTGGGAACGCTGATCGGCGCGTTGCCGGGGGCTGGTGCCGATATTGCTGCATGGATCGCTTATGCACTGTCACAAAAGTTTTCCAAAAACCCAGAGAAGTACGGTAAAGGATCTGAAGAAGCAATCATTGATGCCTCATCGAGTAATAATGCGAGCTTAGCCGGTAGCTGGATTCCATCTTTGGTCTTTGGGATTCCGGGCGATTCCGCAGCCGCGATTATTATCGGTGTCTTGTATATGAAGGATATGAACCCCGGGCCAACCTTGTTCTTATTCCATCCTGAGAAACTTTATGCGGTATTTATACTGTTCTTCATTGCGAACTTGATGCTGCTCCCATTAGCGACCATTGTGGTTAACTTTATCAAGCGGGTGATATTTATTGATAAAGCGATTCTATATCCGATTATTATTATTTTTAGCACCGTTGGTTCTTTTGCCATTAATAACTCGCTCTCTTCAATTGTGGTGATGTTGGGTATGGGCGTCGTCGGCTATTTACTACAACGGGCACAGTATCCGATCTCTCCGATTATCTTGGGAATGATTCTGGGGCCGATGCTAGAGAAAAATCTACTTTCATCACTGATTAAATCGGATGGGAATCCAATGGCCTTCGTTGAACGTCCGGTTTCAATGGTGCTCGCAACTTGCTTTGCTGTCGTTGTGTTAGTTCAAATCCGCTCGGTTCTGAAATCGTTTAAACCACGCGAGGGGTAATAAAAACGTCACGTCGATTCAGGCCCGGACAGATGGCAATAAAAAAGGATGGTAAC